>CABYKN010000001.1 GCA_902519695.1 uncultured Pelagibacteraceae bacterium
GTTAAAAAGCCTTTCGTAATTTCTAAATCTAAACCTAATAAATCAGTGCATGTAGAACATGATGCGTAAGAAAAATCTTTATTATTAAGTTTGCTCCACTTATTTTTTTTAAAAAGCTCAGGAAAACTGTTATCAATCATATGAAATATTTCATGATGGATCATTCTTTCAAAATAATTTCGGTTAAATGTTAAGTCTAAAATTAAAGTCCTGAATTTATTATCTGGTATACCCCCTGTATTAATGCCTGAAATTTCTAAGTTTTTGCAAAGAACCACAAAATTCAAATTTATTTTCCTTAAGAAATTTGAGTTATAATCTCTCAGATTATTTTGAATTGTATTAAATTCACGATCCAAATCACTGTTATTTATGCCGTTACACTTAATATTGTTTGTATCACCAATTACAAAACCTCTTTTCGATACCAAATATTTGATACCATTTACATCATCAACTTTATGAACTTCTAAATTTGGGATTTTAATTAAATTATATATTGCATCTGCATTTACATAAGAAAAGTTAAAAAATAATATAAATATTAATATAATATATCTCATTTTAATAATTTTGATGATATTAGATATAATATGAATGTGATAGGATTTATTTAATGAAAAAAAGAAAAAGAAAAAAAAATATTAACAGAGATCATGAGTCGGTGCCTAAGATGTTTGCAAAAAAATATATATATTTTTATTATCCCTTTTTCTGGATCATTCTAATAATATTCTTATTACTAAAATGACAAAGTCTAAAAAACCTATTCAGCCTGTTAGTGGCACAGAAGTGCCAAGATATGCTGGCCCTTCTACATTTGCAAGATTACCTGAGCTAAGAGATGTAGAAAGTTGTGATGTTGCTATTGTCGGAGTTCCATTTGATTCAGGAACAAGTTATAGACCAGGTGCAAGATTTGGCCCACAAAGTATTAGACAAGCATCTAGACATTTAAGGACTAATTATCATCCTAATTATGATGTAGAACCATTCAAAGTACAACAAGTTGCAGATGCAGGTGACATTACTTGCAATCCATTTAATATTGATGAAGCCATCAAACAAATTGAAGTAAGAGCAACTGATTTATTAAATAAAGTTGGAGGAATAATAAGCCTTGGAGGAGATCACACAATTGCTGTGCCTTTACTTAGAGCAGCCAATAAAAAGAATAATGGACCCGTATCACTTGTTCATTTTGATGCCCATTTAGATACCTGGGATACCTATTTTGGAGCACCATATACGCATGGTACTCCATTTAGAAGAGCTCGTGAGGAAAATTTATTTTTAGATGACGCCTCTATGCATGTAGGTATAAGAGGTCCACTTTATAGCAGAGATGATATAAAAAATGATGAAAGCTTTGGATTTAAAATTATTCATTGTGATGAATTTCAAACAGAAGGAATTGATAAAATTGTTAAAAGAATAAAAAATAGAGTAGGTGATAATGCATTATATTTGTCCATTGATATTGATGTATTAGATCCAGCATTTGCACCAGGTACAGGAACACCTGAAATTGCAGGAATGACCACAAGAGAAATGGTAAATGTCCTCAGGGGTTTATCAGATTTAAATTTGATTTCTGCAGATGTAGTTGAAGTTGCGCCTGCTTATGACCATGCAGAAGTAACCTCTCTAGCTGCAGCAACAATAGTTTATGAATTAACTAATTTATTTGCAAAATCATGAAGAAAGGATAATTTGCGCGCATGATTGAAAAGAGAAATTTTTATATTAATGGTTCATGGGTTCCCCCAAAAAACCCAAAAGATATTGAGGTCATAAATCCAGCAACAGAAAAAAATTGTGCAGTAATTTCTTTAGGCAGTAAAGAGGATATCAATGATGCAGTTTTAGCAGCTAAAGAGGCTTTTAAAACTTGGGGATTTACCTCTAAAGAAGAAAGATTGTCATTATTAGAAGTTTTTTATTCATTATATAAAAAAAGATGGAATGATATTACAGATGCAATTATTCAAGAGATGGGAGCGCCAAAAGACTTTGCGTCAAAACTACAAACAGGAACTGGCGCTAGTCATACAAAATCATTTATTCGTTATCTAAAAGAATTTGAATTCGAAAAACCTTTAGGAGATCATGCAAAAAATCAAAGAATAATATACGAGCCTAAAGGTGTGTGCGCATTAATAACACCGTGGAACTGGCCAATAAATCAAGTTACTTTAAAAGTCATTCCTGCATTGGCCTCTGGTTGTACTATGATTTTAAAACCTTCAGAACTAGCACCTTTATCGGCAATGATCATAGCTGAGTTAATAGATGAAGCAAAATTTCCAAAAGGTGTTTTTAATTTAGTAAATGGAGATGGGGAAATAACTGGAGATGCATTAACAAGTCATCCAGATATAAATATGATTTCATTCACCGGTTCTACAAGAGCAGGGGCTTTAATTTCCCAAAATGCTGCAAAGGACTTTAAAAGAGTAAGTTTGGAGCTAGGAGGAAAAGGTGCAAATATTATTTTTAAAGATGCTGATTCTGAAGCAATTGAAAGAGGTGCATTTAGATGTTTTAGAAATTCAGGACAATCATGTAATGCTCCTACAAGAATGCTTGTTGAAAAATCAATATATAATGAAGCGATAGAGAGACTTAGAAAATACGCAAATGAATTTAAAGTAGATGATCCAAATAAAAATGGAGAACATATTGGTCCTGTAATTTCTGAAACTCAATTCAATAAAATTCAAGGTTTAATTCAAAAAGGAATAGATGAAGGAGCAAAATTAGTTGCAGGTGGAATTGGAAAACCAAAAGGATTAAATGATGGTTATTATGTAAAACCGACAGTTTTTGCAGATGTAAAAAATGAAATGGAAATTGCAAGAACAGAAATATTTGGTCCTGTTTTATCTGTTATTCCATTTGAAAATGAAGAAGAGGCAATTAAAATTGCAAATGATACTGATTATGGATTAACAAACTATATTCAAACTCAAGATAAGGAAAAAGTACAAAGAGTTGCCAGAAAACTAAGATCTGGAATGGTTGATGTAAATGGCGCTGGTATTGCAGTTGATGCACCTTTTGGAGGTTTCAAACATTCTGGAATTGGAAGGGAAGCAGGTAAAGAGGGATTGCTTGAATTTCTTGAAGTTAAATCTGTAGGTGGTTGGAATTAATTTATAGATTTATCTTTTACACCTTTTAAAAAGTCTAGACATTTTTTTAATTCACTAAGTTCTATATATTCATCAATTTTATGAGCCTGCTCAATTGAACCTGGTCCACAAACTACAGTGCTAATACCAACTTCTTGAAAGAGTCCAGCCTCTGTTCCAAATGATACAGCTTCTCGTGAATTGTCACCAGTTATACTAGAAACAAATTCACAAGCCTCGGAGTCGTTCAATCTATTAAATCCAACTACCTCGCCTATAATTTCTTTTTTAATATAAGCATCTGAAAAAACTTTTTTCATCTCAGGTAATAATTCTTTATCAACATAATCATCTATTATTTTATTTACAAAATTTCCGTCTTCTCTAACCACCGGTCTTGTTTCCCATTCAACTTTACATTTATCAGCAATAACATTATGAGCTATACCACCTGATACTCCACCAATTGATAAAGTAGAATATGGTGGATTAAATATACAATCTTTAGGAGCTCTATCTTTTAGTTTTGATCTAATTTCTAGTAATTTGTTTACGTACCTCGATGCATATTCAACTGCATTAACCCCTTGGCTTGGTTTAGAACTATGACCAGCCAGACCTCCAAAGTGAACTGTATATTCATTCATACCTTTGTGAGCATCAATGATTTTCATATTGGTTGGTTCACCAATAATGCAAATTCCATCTTTAATATCTCTTTTTTTTAATTCTTTTATTAATAATGGTGCACCGATGCATGCGGTTTCTTCATCAAATGTAAATGAAAAGTGAATATCTCTATCTAAATTATTTTCTTTAAATACAGGAGCATATGCCAGAGCACATGCAATAAAACCTTTCATATCACAAGAACCTCTCCCAAATAATTTCTCATTTTTTATAGTTGCAACAAATGGATCGGTAGACCAGCCTTTTGAAACTGGGACTACATCTGTATGACCCGAAAGAATAATAGGTTTTTTACCATTTCCATTTTTAGATTTTAAAGAAGCAAAAAGATTAACTCTTTTTTTATCACCATCAAAAATTCTAAATGAACTTGCTCCTAAATTTTTTAAAATATCATCACAATAATTAATGAGACTACTATTATCGTTTCCAGAAATAGTTTTGAAAGCAATTAAATCTGTCAATATTCTTATTGAATCTTTATAAATTTTATCAGGATTATTTTCTGTACTCATTTACAAATCATTATATATTAAATTTATGAAAGAACAAATTACGTATGAAGATTTTGATAAAGTAGATATTAGATTGGGAACAATTATTTCTGTAAGAAAAAATGAAAAAGCAAGAAAACCTTCATTAGTTGTAGAAGTTGATTTTGGTGAAAAGATAGGGATAAAACAATCTTCAGCTCAAATTACTCATTATTATAATGAGGAGAACTTAAAAGGAAAACAAGTAATTGGTGTTTGTAATTTTGCAGAAAAAAATATTGCTGGAGTTGTTTCGCAAGTATTAATTCTTGGAGCTATAGATGCAGAGGGTAGAGTAACTTTAGTTCATCCATCTCAAGAAGTAGAGAATGGATTACCAATTGCTTAAATGCATCCAGAACTATTATCATTAAGTTTATTTTTTTTTGTTACCAGTTGTTCACCTGGTCCAAATAATATTATTGCATCTCATTCAGGTTTTAATCATGGAGTAAAAAAAACGATACCTCTAATGTTGGGTGTTATATTTGGTTTTACTTCAATGCTATCTTTAGTCAATTTTGGGCTAATTAATATTTTTAAATTATATCCAATAATTCAAAAGATTTTAGTTTTTACAGGGTCTGCATTTTTAGTTTATTTGGCTTACAGAATTTCATTTTCTAAAACATCAAAACAAAAAGAAAAACTTGAACCTGTAAAATTTATAGAAACATTTCTTTTTCAATTCTTAAATCCTAAAGGAGTAATCGTTGCAATTATTGCAGTATCAACTTATATCGAATCTGGAGATAATTTTTTTATTTATTCCTTCTGGCTCCTAACTTCTGCCTTTTTTTTTGCTATATTTAGTATCTTATTTTGGACTTTAATTGGTAAATTTATGAGAAAATTCGCGACAAATGAGAAATTTATTAAATGGTTCAATTATGTTATGTCAGCGCTTTTATTAGGCTGTATAGCTACATTTTATTATTAAATATGAAACCAGGAGACAAAAATTCTTTCAATTCGTTAACTAAAATCTCAGTTAACGGCAAAAGTTATAATTTTTATTCATTAAAAGAAGCTGAGAAAAATGGTTTAGTGGGTATATCAAAACTTCCAAAATCATTAAAAGTCTTACTTGAAAATTTGCTAAGATTTGAAGATGATATCACGGTTAATAAAAAACAAATTGAAGCTATTAAAGATTGGTTAAAATCAAAAAGTTCTAATACAGAAATTGCTTATAGGCCTGCGAGAGTTTTACTTCAAGACTATACTGGAATTCCTGCAGTTGCAGATTTAGCTGCAATGAGAGAGGCTGTAAAAGAAAAAAATAAAGATCCAAGCACTATTAATCCGTTGTCATCAGTCGACTTAGTAATTGATCACTCAGTACAAGTAGATAAATTTGCAAATAAGAATTCTTTAAAAGAAAACGTTGATATTGAATTTAATCGGAATGCAGAAAGATATTCTTTTCTTAAATGGGGGCAACAAGCATTCAATAATTTTAGAATAGTTCCTCCAGGAACTGGGATATGTCATCAAGTGAATCTGGAATACCTTTCAAAAGTTGTTTGGAATGAAAAATACAAAGAAGAGGAATATATATTTCCAGACACTTTGGTAGGAACAGATAGTCATACAACTATGGTAAACGGTTTATCGGTTTTGGGCTGGGGCGTAGGCGGTATTGAAGCTGAAGCTGGAATGTTAGGACAGCCTATTTCAATGTTAATACCTGAAGTTATTGGGTTTGAAATGAAATCAAAAATGCCAGAGGGCACTACAGCAACTGATCTTGTTCTAACAGTAGTTAAAATGTTGAGAGACAAAGGAGTTGTTGGAAAGTTTGTTGAATTCTATGGTGAAGGACTAAAAAATTTGTCTTTAGCAGATAGAGCTACTATAGCAAATATGGCACCTGAGTATGGTGCAACTTGTGGTTTTTTCCCAATTGATGACGAGA
This sequence comes from uncultured Pelagibacteraceae bacterium, assembly GCA_902519695.1. Classification (GTDB taxonomy): domain Bacteria; phylum Pseudomonadota; class Alphaproteobacteria; order Pelagibacterales; family Pelagibacteraceae; genus Pelagibacter. The sequence continues at coordinate 6,276 of CABYKN010000001.1, forward strand.
CTTTAAAATATTTAAAATTCTCAGGAAGAGATGATCAAAATGTTGAAATTGTAAAACAGTATGCTCAAGAACAAGGACTTTGGGCAAGTTTAGATGTAGAGTTTACAGATACTTTATATTTAGATATGTCAACTATAGTGCCAACTATTTCAGGACCAAAGCGTCCCCAGGATAAAGTTTTGCTAACTAACGCATCTTCAAATTTTAAAAAAGTGTTTTCAGAAGTTACAAAAAAAGAAGAACCAAATATTTATAACGTTGAAAAAGAAGAGTTTAAAATAACTGATGGTGATGTTTTAATTGCCGCAATAACTTCTTGTACCAATACTTCTAATCCAAGTGTACTAATTGGAGCAGGTTTATTAGCAAAAAATGCAATTGAAAAAGGTTTAAAGACCAAACCCTGGGTGAAAACATCTTTAGCACCCGGATCACAAGTAGTTACAGATTATCTTGAAAAAGCTGGACTAAATATTTATTTAGATAAATTAGGTTTTAATTTAGTTGGTTATGGATGTACTACTTGTATCGGTAATTCAGGTCCATTAGCTGATAACATATCAGTTTCCATAAAAAATAATAATATTTATGCTGTTTCAGTTTTATCTGGAAACAGAAACTTTGAAGGAAGAATTTCACCTTTAATAAAAGCAAATTATTTAGCGTCTCCACCATTAGTTGTTGCTTATGCAATAGCAGGAACTATGAGATTTGATTTGTATAAGGATCCATTAGGTAAAGATAAAGATGGTAAAGATGTTTTTTTAAAAGATATATGGCCATCTAACAAAGAAATAGAAGAAACATTGAGAAATTCATTAAATGCAGAAATGTTTATAAAAAGATACTCAAATGTTTCTCAAGGACCAGAACAATGGCAAAAAATTAAAACAGAGGAAACTAATATTTACAATTGGGAAGATAATTCAACGTACGTAAAAAAACCTCCATTTTTTGATAACCTTCCTGATAAACCAGAAGGGTTTAAAGAAATTAAGGATGCAAGACCACTATTAATATTGGGTGATAGCATTACCACCGATCATATTTCGCCTGCTGGCTCTATACAAAAAGATAGTCCAACTGGAGAATATTTTATGAAACATCAAATACTTCCAAAAGACTATAATTCATACGGAGCACGAAGAGGGAATCATGAGGTCATGATGAGAGGAACCTTTGCAAATATAAGAATTAGAAATGAAATGGCACCTGGCACTGAAGGTGGTTTTACAAAGTTGTACCCTGAGGAAAAAGTGATGCCGGTATATGATGCGGTTGTTGAATATAAAAAAAGAGGTACTGATTTAGTTGTAATTGGTGGTAAAGAGTATGGCACTGGTTCTTCTAGAGATTGGGCAGCCAAAGGAACTAAACTTTTAGGTGTAAAAGCTGTTTTTGCAGAAAGTTTTGAGAGAATTCATAGATCAAATCTTATAGGAATGGGTATACTTCCATTACAGTTTAAAGATGGAATAAATAGAACTAATCTAAAATTAAATGGCTCAGAACTATTTTCTATTATTGACTTAGAAAAAGGTATAGATCCTAGAGATGAAGTTGAAGTTGAAATCAAATATGTTTCTGGAGATATAAAGAGAATTAAAATGTTAAGTAGAATAGATACTAAGAACGAATTGGAGTATTACAAAAATGGTGGAATTTTACAATATGTACTTAGGAACATGATTTAATGGATGAGGATATTGAAATAATAAATACGCAAACACGTAATGAAAAAATAAAAAACTTTTTCGTAAATAATAAAAATTCTTTAATTTCGATATTAGTAATAATTATCTTGGCTTTAATTGGATACTTTTCTTTTGAAGAATTTCAATCTAGCAAAAGAGAAAAATTAGCTGATAAGTACGACTTAGCCGTAATAAGATATGAAGCTGATAATAAATATAATGCGATCCCAGATCTTAAAGAGGTAATTAACGCTAAAGACAAAACATATTCTCCTCTAGCCTTCTATTTTTTGCTAGATAACGATTTGATAAATTCAAAAGAGGAAATTAATAATTATTTTGATATTTTAATTAATGAGATTGGATTGGATAAAAAGTTTAAAGAGCTAACAATCTTTAAAAAAGGCTTATATAATTCAGACTTTTCAGACGAAAATGAATTGTTAGCTATTTTTAATCCTTTAATTAAAGCAGACAGCATATGGAAACCACATAGCCTTTATATTATGGCAGAATATTATTTATCAAAAAATCAAATGCAAAAATCAAAAGAATTTTTTGAGCAAATAGTTAGTCTTGAAAATAATAACCCAAAAATAAAAACCAAAGCTCAAAAAAGGTTAAGATCTAGTTTCAGTGATTAGGATAATATTATATTTTGTCTTTTTAATTTTATTATCAAGTTGTAGTCAAAATGATAAATCTATAGAAAGCAAAAATTCTAAAATCTTATTTGAAGAAACTAAACCAATACAAAAACAGTTAAATCCTAATATACAAATAAAATTATCTAAACTTGTTAAAGATAATAGTTTCATAAATAATATTACGAATAATAATGGAAATATTAACTTTGAACCAAAATTTGAAAAAAAGAAAACATATAAATTTTCAAAGATTAAGCAGTTTAATTCAACTGATACAGATGTTCTATTTATTGAAAATAATGATTTGATATATTTTGATAATAGAGGAACAGTTTATAGAATTAACAAGAATTTTGAAACTTTATGGAAAGTAAATCATTACTCAAAGAAAGAGAGAAAACTTAATCCTATTTTATATTTTAATTATACAGATAACAGACTTTTAGTTATTGATACATTGTCTAATGTTTTCTCATTAAATTTAGATAATGGAGATTTAATTTGGAAGAAAGATAGTCTTTCTCCTTTCAACTCAAATGTTGTTATTAAAGCAGATAAATTAATTTCTATCGATTTTGATAATGTAATTAGATGCCTCTCTATAAATGATGGAAATGAATTGTGGAATTTTAAAACACAAAATACATTTATCAAATCACAAAAAAAATTGTCTATAATTATTAAAGACGATATTGTTTATTCGCTTAATAATTTGGGTGATCTTACAGCATTAAATATCAATGATGGTAGTTTGGTTTGGCAAACACCAACACAAAGTAACGAAATTATTTTGAGTGCATTTAATCTTAAAAATTCAGAAATGATTTTAAATAATGAGACAATATATTTCTCAAATAATAAAAATCAGTTATTTGCTATCGATTCAAGATCTGGCATAGTCAAATGGAAACAAACCATGAATTCTAGTTTAAAGGCTACTATTTCTGAAAATTATATTTTTAATATTTCCGAGGAAGGATATTTATTTGTCATTGATACTGATACTGGAAATATAATTAGGATAACCGATGTTTTCTCAAATTTTAAAAAAAGAGAAAAAATTAAACCAGTAGGCTTTGTTATTGCTAAAAATAAAATTTATTTGTCTATCGATAATGGAAGAATTGTGATTATTAATTTAATTAATTCAGAAATAGAGAATGTAATTAAATTTAATAATGGGAAAATATCGAGACCATTTATCAATAATGCTAATATTTTTTTAATTAAAAATAATGGAATTATAAGATCAAACTAATGTTATTAAAATTTTTAGAAAAAATTGGAAGAAAAAAGGTAGTTTTAGATAGGGGGCCATCTCATCCAAAATTTAATGAAGCTAAACCATGGATGAATAGATATTATTTATTATTTCGGAATAGACCAAAATGGTTCCCATTTAACATTTTAATTCATGAAATGTTGGATGATGATCATGGGGAGGGAGTTCATAATCATTTATTCCCTTATATCACAATAATTTTGAGAGGCGGTTATTGGGAAACCACTAAAAAAGGCAAGTTCTGGAGAAAACCTGGATATATTGGATTTAGATCAGCCAATGCATATCATAGAGTAGACCTTGAGCCAGGAACAAGGCCAATGACAATTTTTATCTCTGGACCTTTTGGATTAAGAAAAGGACCAAGATCAGAATACGGTATCGATTTTAATTCAAAAAAGAATTAATGCAAAAAAGTCTTGTTAAAGAGTTTAAACTTTACTGCAAAAAAAAAAATTTAGATTTTAATTCGCATCAGATAAAGCTCTTAAAAACATTAGAAGAATATTATAAATTAAACTACAAATCATTTATTTCAAAAATTTTATCAAAAAAAAATTATAAAAAAGGCTTTTATCTTTATGGAGATGTTGGTGTCGGCAAAACCATGATATTAGATTTTTTTTTCAACTTAGTTGAGGGAAAAAAATTAAAACTTCACTTCAATGAGTTTATGGTTAGCCTTCACGATTTTGTACACCAATCAAAAGATAAAAATGATGAAAATAAAATAAGTAAATTTGTTAAAAAATTAAAATTGAAAGCAAAATTAATATATTTTGACGAGTTTCAAGTTACAAATATTGTAGATGCAATGATACTTGGAAAATTATTTGATGAAATATTTAAAGAAGATTTAAAAATTATTGTAACTTCTAACATAAAAATAGAAAATTTGTATAAAGATGGGTTGCAAAGAGATCAATTCAAACCTTTTATAAAAATAATGCAAAAGCAATCATTTGAATATCAATTAAATATAGATGATGACTATAGAAAGTCTAAAGGCATTAAAACTCAAAGATATTACTCACCTTTAAATCAAGAAAACAATTTCAAAATAAACAAATTATTTAGAGTGATGACTAAAGATAAGGTTTTAAAAGAAAAGATTTTAAACATTAAAGGAAGAAAAATTATTTTAAAAAATTTTTATGAAGGAATTGTTCGATTAACTTTTAAAGAAGTATGTGATAAAAATTTAGGATCGGAAGATTATATTAAAATAGTAAAAAATTGTTTTTTTATAGTTATGGAAAATGTACCAGCATTTAATGATTTAAATTCAAATCAGCAACAAAGATTTATTACTTTTTTAGATATCGTGTATGATCAAAATATACCCATGGCCATTACTGCAGAACAAAATATTGATAAACTCACATCATCAAGATTATTGGAAAAACCATTTAAGCGTACCATTAGCCGATTATATGAACTAACATCTAAAAAGCATTTATGAGACAAGAATTTTTTAATCTTGAACTTAAAACAAATGGTCAAAAATTATATGAATTTACCGATCAAACGATAGACTGGATAAATAAAAATAATTTCAATAATGGTATTTTAAATTTAAGTATTCAGCACACTAGTGCATCTTTAATTGTTCAAGAAAATGCTGATCCTGATGTTCAATCAGATTTAATTAATTATTTTGATAAAATTGCTCCAATGGATAATAAATTATATATTCATACAATAGAAGGTAAGGACGATATGCCAGCTCATATAAAGTCTGCTTTAACTAACAATCAAATATCCCTCAGTATAAAAAACAAACAACTTTTGTTAGGAACTTGGCAAGGAATTTACCTTTTTGAACATAGGCTAGCTTCTACAAAAAGGCTGATTATCCATCATTTTATTGGAGATTAATTAATTTTTTAAAGTTTGAAATGCTTTGAGAGCTGCGTTTCTAGCTTCTTCATGCACGACTATTGGGGAAGGGTAATCAGAACCAATTTTAGTTTTTATAGCTTCTTGATATTTAGTTTCCATTTCCCATGGTTTATGAATAAATTTATTCGGAACTCTCTCTAATTCAGGTACCCATTTTTTTACATACAAACCTTGTTTATCAAATTTTTCACCCTGCAATATAGGATTAAAAATTCTAAAATAAGGGGCTGCATCTGCACCACAGCCAGCAACCCATTGCCATTGTGCAACATTGTTTGCTTCATTAAAATCTAACAAACAATTTCTAAAATGTTTTTCACCCTCTTTCCAATTAATTCTTAAATGTTTTACAAGAAAAGAACCAACTACCATTCTAATTCTATTATGCATCCAACCTGTTTCATAAAGTTGTCTCATCCCAGCATCAACAATTGGGTATCCAGTCATACCGTTTTTCCAAGCTTTCAAATTTTTTGTATTTTTATCCCATGGAAATTTATCAAATTCTTTTCTTAAATTACCTTTTAGCATTTCAGGGAAATAATTAATTAAACTATGTGAAAATTCTCTCCAGCCTAATTCATTTAGATATTTTTTAACACTAATATTTTTTGATTTATATTTATAACATTTGTCCCAAATATTACTTACATGTATTTGTCCATTTCTAATGAATGGCGAAAGTTTTGATGAACCATTTATAGCTGGATAATCTCTATCAACTCCATATTTCAACATTCTATTTTCAACAAACTCATTTAAATATTTTTCGGATTGTTTCTCTGTTGGGTCCCAATATTTTTCAAATTTTTTATACCAATTTTTCTTTGGTAAAATTTGATCTGGAATATTATTATTTTTGAATAATTTTATTTTTCTCTTAACTTTTTTTACGTTTAATGATTTGTTTGGGATACTATCTAAGTAAATTTGCTCTCCAACTCTCCAAAATGGACTATAAACTTTATAAGGGCTTCCATCATCTTTTGTAACATTATTATATTCATTAAGAACATTTCCTTTAAAGCATTTTGAAAGTATTTTGTTTTTTTCAAAAATTTTAATGAGATCATTATCTAGCTTTAATTGAGATGGCTCATATATTTTATTCCAGAATATAGAAATTTCTTGTTTGCCTTTGACTTTACTAAAAAAAGTTATCTCATCAGAAAATACTAATTCTAATTCAATATTGTATTTAATTAATTCATCTTTAAAATTAATTAAAGATTTACTTACCCACCATTTTTGAGCTTCTCTAACATCATCAAAATTTTCCTTGTTATAAATATATAATGCAGTGACAGTATCGTAATTATTTGTTGCATAAGATAATGCAGAATTATTTTTTATTCTAAAATCGTCTCTTATCCATACAACAGCTTTTTTTGACATATAATTTACTTTCTGCCTTTAGATAGCAATTGTTTATAAAGTTTTACATCTGCATTACCTTCGCATCCAATAACTAAAACGTTTGATTTTTCGTTAAGATTTATTAATTTCTTTGTTTTAGGATTATTACAGAGACTTATAAGACTGATAATTCCTGGTGTAGCACATTCACCACCTATTATTGATCTTTTACTGAGTTTCTTATCTCTAAGCATTGCAACAGTTTTAGAAACTTTTGAGTCATTTACAGTGACACAACAATCACTAGCTTTTTTTAATACATGCCAAGGTATGAGAGACATTTCATTGCATGACATACCACCCATTATACTTTCTTTTTTTATTTTAATTTTTTTTAAACTTTTGCTTTTTATGCTTTGAAGTACACAATCAGCTCCATCAGGTTCAACTATTATTATTTTAGGAATTCTCTTGAAATATTTTGCAACTCCTGCAACTACACCTGCTGCCATGCCACCAACACCAGCTTGAAGGAATATATGCGTAATATAATGCTTAGTTTGTTTTGAAATTTCTTTAATCATAATTGAATAACCAGCCATAGTTAACAAAGGAACATAACTATAATTCTTCGTAGATACATCTTGAACAATATTCCAATTATTCTTTTTTGATAATTTTTTACACTCGTTTAATGAATTTTCATAATTACCTTTTACTCGAATTACATCAGCTCCAAATTTTTCAATTTCTTTTACTCTCTCTTCACTTACATATTGACTAACAAAAATTTTACATTGTAAACCCAATCTTTGAGCACCCCAAGCAACCGATCTACCATGATTTCCAGCTGTTGCAGATGATATTATTATATTTTTTTTCTTTTTAGATATTTTTTCTACAGCATATGCACCACCTAAAGCTTTAAATGATTTTAAATGAAATCTTTTTGACTCATCTTTGTAAAAAATATTATTAAGTTTTAAATTTTTGTTTAGTTTCTCTAATTTTAATAATGGTGTTTTTTTATAGTATTTCCACTTAGATATAGAATTAAAAGCATCAGTGATTATTTTTGACGAAATAATATTTAAAATATAGTTTCGATTAAAACTATAATTTTTATTCGATAAAAATTTTGTATATTTCCATTTTCTATAACTATCAAAGCTTTTCACTTTAACAGTCTAGAGTATTCTGTCTTTCCCATTTTGTAATTGGTTTGGACTTATCAAATTTTTCGTTATCATTAAAATCTTTTAATTCCGAAGTCCTTAACTTGACATAACTTTTAATTACTTCTTTTCCAAATGCTTTATTCATTTCTTTATTATTTTCAATTTTATCAAGAGAATCTTTTAGTTCATTTGGTAATTTAGAAAGGTTTGGATATTTTTTATAATCCTCATACATATTACAAAAAAGAGGTTTGCCAGGATTAATTCTTTTACTTAATCCCTCTATTCCTGCAGCTAATACACTAGCTTGAAGTAAATAAGGATTTGCGGATCCATCCATAAGTCTTAATTCAAATCTTCCCGGATCAGGAACCCTTATCATATGTGTACGGTTATTTCCTGTATATGATATACTGCTTGGAGACCATGTGGCACCAGATTTTGTTGGTGCAGCATTTATTCGTCTGTAACTATTTATTGTTGGATTAAAAAAAGTAGATAAGGATGAAGCATGTTTCATGATGCCTCCTAAAAAGTTATAAGCTGTCTTGCTTAGCCCAAGCTTATCATGTTTATCAAGAAAGATATTTTTCTTTCCTTTCCATAAAGAAATATGTGCATGACATCCGTTACCAGTTAAATTTTCAAAAGGTTTTGGCATAAATGTTGCTCTCAAATCATGTTTTTCTGCAATAGTTTTAACCATAAATTTAAAAAAAGTGTGTCTATCAGCAGTTTTTAGACAATTAGAATAATCCCAATTCATTTCAAATTGCCCATTAGCATCTTCGTGGTCATTTTGATAAGGACCCCATCCCATTTCAATCATACAATCACATATTTCTTTTATAAGCTCATATCTTCTCATTAATGAAGACTGGTCATAACAAGGTTTAGATTGAGTGTCTCTATTATCTGCAATTGCGTTCCCATCAGGAGAAATCAAAAAATACTCACACTCCACACCTGACTTCATGCTATATCCCAATTCAGATAATTTTTTTATTTGTTTTTTTAACATCACTCTTGGTGAAGCATCGACTGGTTTACCATTCATCCATAAATCTGAAGCCAACCAACCAACTTCTTTATTCCATGGTAGTTGAATTAAACTGTTAGGATCAGGTATTGCAAACATATCAGAATCAGCTGGTGTCATATCTAGCCAGGCTGCAAATCCAGCAAATCCAGCACCATTTACTTGCATATCTTTTATTGCATGACCAGGAACCAATTTTGATCTTAAGACACCAAATAAATCTACAAAACTTATCAAAAAATATTTAATTTTTTTTTGTTTTGAAATTTTAAATAAATTTTTCGCCATTTAATAACGTAACACAATTATTTAAAAAATGATAAAAAGAAATCTTTGTAATAAATTAAATTTACACCAATAATAATCAATATTGCTATAATTACTCCATACTTTGCTTTTGGCCATGCAAGACGTGCCATTTTGCTAGGAGTTTTATTTTCATTTTGATTATTTTCTTCAGAATTTTGCATTAAAAAAAAAGAGGGCACAGTATTTCATGCGCCCTCTTAAAAGTTTTAACCGTCTGTTATATTGCTTTTCCAGTCGTTAGCACTAGGTTTTTTTCTGACAATTGCATTCATCTTACCATCTTCTTGTTTAGATGAAATAACATGCCAGCCAACCCAAATAAGAATTGCTATTATAACTAGCACTCCTTCTGAACCAACACCTGGATAGACAGATCCTTGTACCTCAGAGGCACTTAAATGATCTATCCAATTTGATACTGTTGCCATTTACATACCTCCTTTATCTACTGGCCGAGACTACAGCTTTTTCGTCTTCTTTAGCCTCTTCCATAATTGTATAGTCAAGTCCTGCAAGTTCTACTTCTCTTGGTATTCTTAATTTACCCATTCCGTGAAGAACTTTTGCAATTATATATCCAGGAAGCATACCCAGTACAAAAAACATTATTATTGCACCGATAAACATTCCAAGAGGATTAATTGCTGCATAATTAGTTCCATCCCACATAGCTCCAACACTGTATCCAGATGAAGGATAACCATTTAAAACGAAACCACATATTACAAGACCAACAAATCCAGCATAACCATGAACAGCTACCGCTCCAACCGCATCGTCGATTTTATATTTTTTCTCGACCCAGTAATGCATTTTGTAAGCTATAACTACTCCGATCATACCGATTATCATTGATTGTATTGGATGATATAAATCATTACCTGCAGATGCACATATTATTCCCGCAAGTCCTGATGAATAAGTCCAGAAAGGATCTCCCTTCGAGACCACATACCCTGCTAACAACCCTCCAGATAACGACATTAAAAAGTTCATCGTTATTCCACTAAGTGTGGTGGGAGTTAGGTAGATGTTCGTTGCAGTAAAGAAAGTTACACCTTCCATACCATATTCAGGTCCAAGATCATAAATCGGAACATTACATGCAGCGTAAAAGCCCCAAAAACCTGTATAGATTAAGAATAATCCAACAGTCACTAACCAAGGATTTCTTGGTCCAATGTTTCTTGGTTCTCCGCTAGATGAAAATTTTCCAATTCTTGGTCCTAAAACAATTAGAACACCTAAGGCAAAACCTCCGGCAATTGCGTGAATTACTCCGGAAGCATAAGCATCGTGATATCCTAATATTTTTAACATCCATCCATCAAAATGCCATCCCCATGAAGCATCTATTGTCCAGAAAACAGATCCAATTGCAATTGCAAATATTCCAAATGCAAAAGTAGTTATTCTTTCAATAACCGCTCCAGATACAATTGAAGCTGCAGTCCATGAAAATAATAAAAAGGCTGCCCAGAAGACACCCATTATATGATCATTAAGATTTACGGCCATCAATGCATTTGTAGGATTAGCAAGATCATTTCCACCAAATCCACCTCCAAGAACTAGACCAGTACTTTCGGTCATAATCGAGGGAGCTAATCCGGGTCCTGTTGGAAATGCCCAGTATATCCACCAACCAAAGAAAAACCATGTGACTGTTACCAGTGGTATCAGCATTGTATTTTTCATAAGAGTGTGTTGGTGATGTTTGTAACGAGATGCCCCAACTTCATACATACAGAAACCCACGTGGATCAAAAACATAAGAACCACAGTTACCCAATAGTAAAATTCTGTAAATAAGGTTGTGAGAGCACCTAATTGATCAGTCATATTTCTCTCTCCTATTAATAGTTAATAGACTCTATGAAATTTTTTTTATGCTGACAATTTTATTTTATTTATAAAAAGTAGAAGTTAATAATTATTTTATCAACTTCAAATTGAAATTAGAATTTTAAATATGCTTTTTTAAGGTCAACCAGAGGATGATTCGGGGACATTTGAAACTTTACCAATAATTCTCTAGCTATCATATCTCTATCCTGCTGATTATTAGGTAATTTTATTTTACTTGGTATCGTTACCCAACCGTTAGCATTTCTATCGAATACAGCAGGTCTATTTTCTTCATATCCCATATGAACATCTTCTAACCAATTAAGATCATCCCAACCCATAGCTTCTATATATTTTTTTAAAAATGGAGTGAGTCGACTATAGTCAGGCAAAAGATTAACGTCATATCGATAGCCAATTGTTTGGCCAATCATTTTTTCTCTAGCAGTCTCTTTTTTCTTGCCTAATTGACCTTTGATCTCTTTTGATTTGACTTTTTTTTTACCTTTTTTCTTTGGCATATTTGCTATTAGATTTTATGGAAATCTTTAACTCCTACTGTATGATTTGTTCCTGCAAGAGGCACTTTAGCTAAAGCAGAAGCCTCCATTGTTAATGCAGCCATATCTTCTGGTTCAAGCGAGTGAATATTTGTTTTTCCACATGCTCTAGCCAACAATTGAGCCTCCAATGTCATCGCATGCAAGTAATTATACACTCTTAATGCTGCATCATCAGGATTTAATCTTTTTCTTAATTTAGGATCTTGAGTAGCAACTCCTACCGGACATCTACCCGTGTGACAGTGATAGCAATGACCTGCGGGAACACCCATTTCTTTTTCAAAGTTAGATTCTGGTATTTCCTTATTGCAATTTAAAGCCACCATTGCACCTGTTCCGATTGCAATTGCGTCTGCACCAAGTGCTAAAGCTTTAGCCATATCTGCTCCATCTCTAACACCACCTGCATAAATTAAAGTTACTTTTCCAGTTTTACCTACATCATCCAAAGCTCTTCTTGCTTCTCTAATTCCAGCAATTCCTGGGATACCTGTATTTGCAGCTGCAATGTGTGGTCCAGCACCTGTTGAACCTTCCATTCCATCAAGATAAATTGAATCTGGATCACATTTTGCTGCCATCCTTACATCATCATACACTTTAGCTGCTCCAAGTTTTAATTGAATTGGCACTTTGTTTTTTGTTAATTCTCTAAGCTCTTGAACTTTTAAAGCTAAATCATCTGGACCCAGCCAATCAGGATGTCTTGCTGGAGATCTTTGATCAATACCTGCAGGTAGCGATCTCATTTCTGCAACTTGGTCAGTAACTTTTTGACCCATCAAATGACCACCCATTCCAACTTTTTGTCCTTGTCCAATAAATACCTCAATTCCATCAGCTAGTTGTGCATGGTGTGGGTTAAAACCGTATCTTGATTGTATGCACTGATAAAACCATTTTTCCGAATATCTTCTCTCATCTGGTATCATTCCACCTTCACCAGAACATGTTGCGCTACCAGCCATTGTAGCACCTCTAGCTAATGCAGTTTTTGCTTCATAAGATAAAGCTCCAAAACTCATTCCCGTAATGTAAACTGGAATATCAAGCTCAATTGGATTTTCACATCTTGGACCAATAATTGTTTTGGTCTCACATTTTTCTCTGTAACCTTCAATAACAAATCTTGTTAATGTACCTGGCAAGAAAACTAGATCATCAAAAGTAGGTATCTTTTTCATCAAAGCCATTCCTCTCATTCTGTATCTTCCTAATTCCGCTTTGATATGAATGTCGTCCATAACTTCCGGAGTAAAAATAGCGTTGTGTCCCAACAAACTTTTGTTTCTTGAAGCTATTCCATTACCATTAGAATGTCCGTTTGACTTTCCATTACCATTTTTTTTCTTTGCCATTTAAATTGCTCCTTTTTTTTCTGTAGGTTCAAGAGCATCGTAATTCCAAAGTTTTTTTCCTGCTACAACTTTGGTCATCTTAGAAACATCGAAGTTTTCTCCGATCTCCGCAACCTTTAATTTTCTTTTTAGCCAGTCTTGATCTGAATCAGTTAATTCAGCTTCGACAGCATCACTACCAAATGATCCAATTTTTCCACCTACAAAAATTGTCCCATCATACATAGAATCTCCTAAATTTATTCCAACATCTCCAAGAATAATAATTCGCCCTCTCTGCATCATAAAACCTGTAAAAGCACCAGCATCTCCACCAATTATTATAGTTCCACCTTTTTGATCAATACCAGTTCTTGCACCTACGCTTCCTTTGCATATCAGATCTCCACCTCTTATAGCTGCCCCAAAGCAAGACCCCGCATTTTTTTCAATTACTACTTTTCCTGCCATCATATTTTCTGCACATGACCATCCCACTCTTCCATTAATTCTAACAATAGGACCATCCATTGATCCACACCCAAAGTACCCTAAACTACCTTCAAATATTAAATTTAATTTATTGAGAATTCCAACTCCCAAGCTATGTTTTCCCTGTGGGTTCTTTATTACAATGGTTCCGTATCCATCTTTCATTAATTCATCAATTTTTTTATTTGCTTCACGACAATCCATGTTCTTAACGTCAATCTCAGTTCTTTTATTAAAATCTACATCATACGTCCCAAAATAATAAAAATTCTCTGCCTCATCTGGATTAAAAAATTTTTGTTGTGTTTTTCCAGTTAAGACTTCTGTATGAAGTCCCATTGATTGAGCTTTACTTTTTTTTTCTGATGTTTTTAAATTTGCCATACTTTAACTTCTCCATCAAAAGGATCATAAGTTTCGATTTCTTGTGGTAATATTGATCTTATTGCAATTTCCTCTGACCCCATTGCAACTAAATCATCTGACTCGTACAATACTAGTGGTTTTGCAGCCATTGTATCTTTCGCCATCCCTAAGCTATCTTTTGTAGCAACAAAATAAGTAAATACCCCATCTAAACCTACAAGAGACTCTTTCATTCCCTCTTCTAATGTAGCTCCATTTCTCATTTTTTCTGCAAGATATACAGCGATTAATTCCGAGTCACATTCTGACATAAATCTCATGCCCTTGTTTTCCAATACTCTTCTATTATTCCAATAGTTTGTTAATTGTCCATTATGAACGACTGATACATCGCTAAAAGGATAACCCCAAAATGGGTGAGCAGATTTAATATCCACTCCTGACTCTGTTGCCATTCTAGCATGACCAATTGCATGTGTCCCGACAACTTTATCTAAATTATATCTGTTACAAACAACTTCAGCGTTTCCTAGATCTTTAATTACTTCTAGAGATTTTCCCATAGATAATATTTCTACACCTTCAACACTTTCTATTTTTTGAGAAAATTCCATTAAATCTTTGTCATACTGAATTTCATACCGTAATGAATAAGGAAGAATTCTATCTTCTTTTATCACCTTAGCGCCTAGCTCAGAAAGATAAGAATCAACAATTTTTTTTTTTTCATCATAAACTGATACATCTTCTTTTACTGAAGAACTTCCTTCTGCAACATTTTCACCAACCTTAAATCGCATGATGAAATTTTCTCCATCAGTTTTTCCATACAAAGCATATCCAGTTGAATCTTCTCCTCTATGCTTTAATGCTTGAAGCATTCCTTGGAGTTCAAAACCTACATTTGATGTATTTCCTCTATGAATTAATCCTGCTATTCCGCACATATAATTTCCTTATTAAATTATGGTAAACAATCCAGATAAGTATCAAGATCCCATTGTGTTGTTGCACCTAAGAATTTTTCCCACTCATCTCGTTTGTACCAATTAAATACTTTATACATTTCATCTGGCATTGATGATTTTATTACTTCGTCTTCCGCCAATCTATCTAAAGCTTCACCTAAACTTAGTGGAAGTTTTTTAACATCTTTACCAGCTTTTTGAGCTTCATATATATTTCTAGACTCAGGTTTAGCCGGTTTCATTTTTTTAGATATTCCTTCATCACAAGCTTTAAGTAATGCTGCACCCAACAAATATGGATTATGCATAGAGTCAACTGATCTGTACTCAAATCTACCTGGAGCAGATACTCTTAGACCACATGTTCTATTTTGATAACCCCAGTCAGCATATACTGGTGCCCAAAAACCTTGATCCCATAATCTTCTATATGAGTTCACTGTCGAAGAACCAATTGCTGTTAAAGCTGGTAAGTGTTTCATTATCCCTGCAATTGATTGTAATCCAATCTTTCCAGGCAATTGCATATCCTTAGTATCTGGCATGAAAGTATTAGTTCCACCGGATACATAGCTAAAGACTTCTTCTACACCTGGAAGTTTTTTGTTACCCAATTTGTTTACTGATACTTTTCCACCTTTCCACAAAGACATGTTGGTGTGACATCCACTTGCTGAAACTCCCATAAATGGTTTAGTCATAAAGCAAGCTATAAGATTATGTTCTCTTGCTACTTGAGCACAAATTTGTCTATACGTAGATAATCTATCAGCATTTCTTAAAACATTATCAAATGTCCAGTTAAGCTCTAATTGACCAGGAGCATCTTCATGGTCACCTTGGATCATATCAAGACCCATCGCTTTTGCGTATTCAATAACCTTCATAAACACAGGTCTTAATGATTCAAATTGATCAATATGATAACAGAAAGGTTTTGAGAAACCTTGTCCAGTTGGAGTTCCGTCAGGATTTTTTGTTAACCACATCATTTCAGGCTCTGTTCCAACTCTTAATTCTAATCCATGTTTCTTTTTGAACTCATTCATGAAAATTCTAAGATTACCTCTGCAGTCACTTGTTAAATGACCACCTGGATTTTTCCTTTCTTCTCTATTTCTAAAACATGTAACAAAAACTCTTCCAACTCTCTTATCCCAAGGCAATTGAACAAAAGTTTCTGGATCAGGAATTCCTACCAATTCCATAGCTTCTGGACCATAACCAATATAATTATTATGACGATCTAAAAATAAGTTTGCTGTTGCTCCATAAACCAATTGAAAACCTTTTTCTGCAGTTCTTTCCCAATGATCTGCTGGTATTCCTTTTCCAACAACTCTTCCAGTTACTGAAATAAATTGATAATAGATATAAGTAATTCCTAATTCGTTTATTTTTTCTCTAACCTTTTTGACGAGTTTAGCTCTACCTGGTTGGTTTACGTGTTTTTCAAGATCCGTCATTCTTCCCCCTTTGAATTTTCAGATCAAAAAGGTAACTGAAAAAAAAACGTTTGTCTACTTAGATAAATTAGCTCCAAGGAAACGGACTGTTCGATGTGGGATGAAGTTTTCCTTTTTCATATCTATCGAACCTAAACGGTTTTAATAATTCACTTTCATGACCTAAAATTTCTTGTGCAACAAGGTGCCCAACACCTATCATTTTATAACCATGATTTGCATCTGCAATCATGTAAACATTTTCAAAAAATCTATCAAATATGGGGAATGAGTCTGGCGTCAAACAACCCAATCCTCCTGAAGGTCCCTTTCTATACAGATGAGATTTACCAACAAAACGTTTTTGAATATGTGCAAGTGCTGAAGTCCACATATCAGAAAATTTATCAGTGGTTTGATATTCTGGAGAATCTATCCCATACGGATCAACATTAACTTCATCAAAATGTTTTTGAACAATGTAAGGTGATGTTCCACCTTGAACTCCCAATCCTTCAATATCAGGTTTATAATAAATACCCCATAAGTCTTCTGTAATTATTTTACCATCTTTGTCAGAATAAAGTGGTGCATCTGTATCAACATGAATTACTGGAGGCGGTTTACCTTCATTAGTTTTTAAATAATTTGCATCTACACCCAATACACCCTCTTGTAAAAACCAGTACTTCCACATTTCAACTTCATGCATTTTTCCATTTTTAGCATCTTTAATGTTAGTAGTTTTTGGCAACTCCAACATATTCCAAAAATCCCTTACCCATGGTCCTGCTCCAATAACTACTTGATCACAATCAATTGTACCTTTATCTGTAACGACGCCAGTAATTGCATTGCTGTTACTCCCTCTTTTAAAACCTGTAACCTTTACTCCTTTATGAACGTTTACACCGTTTGAATTTGCTTTTCTCTCAAGTGCTTTAATTGAGTCTTTATTAAATGCGTATCCACCTTTTTTTTCATGCAAGACTGATGTAATACCTTTTGCTTGCCAATCACTAAAAATTCCTTGCATATATTTCATGCAATCTTTTTCACCTTCTATAAATTCTGATTCATATCCAATAGCTTTTTGTTGTTCATAAATACTTGCAACATCTTTATGCATTACTTCTGGAGAAATTTGCATATAGCCAACAGCATTATATTTAAATGCCTCTGGATCACTTTCCCAAACACTAACTGAATGAGCCATTAATTCTCTCATTGCTGGTTGAAAATAATTATTTCTAACAACTCCACATGCAATTCCACTTGCACCTGCGGCAGTGTCCTTTTTTTCTAGGACAACTACATCGTTAGGATTTTTATATTTTTCTGAAAGTTTCCAAGCAGTGCTTAACCCGTGAATTCCTCCACCAATTATAACAACTTTTGCTTTTGTCGGTAACGACATGAAAGAACTTTAATTTTTTAGCAAAGGAAAGAATATAATAATTTTTATATATAATTTATATAAATTCTAAATATTAGTGAGAATTTTATTTAAAAACTCAAATTTTTGAGAGTTTTCAAATATTCGTTAAATTCATTAACAAAATTCTGTGTGGGTAAAACGTACTTTTTTCTATGGTCATTTCCGGTTTTCTCGAGGTAGAAAAATTCTTTATCACAAGCTTCCTTGATCATGAGTGCAGATTTGGGCCTTGAGGTTTTAAAGAGTTTAGTCTTAAGTTCTTCGACAGATAAGTTTTCATTTAACTTATAAGAATTCATCACAATCAACATCATGTGATAATGTGAAGGAGACTTTCTGAAAAAGTAATTACTGGATGTATGGGATAGTTTCATTTGATCTTCCCAAAATTCCAATAAATCCTTTGATGATTTTGACATTAAGATTTTACACGTGTTTTTTGAGGATCGTAATGTGGGAAACCAACAACTTTAGCAGGTATTCTTTTTTGATGTCCATCAATTTTACCAACTTCAACATTCATACCTATTTCTGAATGACCAACATCAATTCTGCACAAAGCAATATTTTTATTCAAAGTAGGAGACAAACATCCACTTGTAACTACGCCAACTTGGGATCTTCCAATGTGAACACAATCGCCGTGATTAGCTTTTTCTTTGCCTACAAGTTCTAATCCAACTAATTTCTTTTGTGGATTTTCTTTTCTCTTAATTAATGCTTCTTTACCGATGAAATCTGCTGTTTTTGTTTTTAAAGGAACCGTAAATCCAACACCAGCTTCAAACGGGTCAACTTGGCCGTCAAACTCATTACCAAACAATATTAGACCAGCTTCAATTCTTAATAAATCTAATGCTCCAAAACCAGCAGGTATTAATCCTTCATCTTTTCCAGCTTCCATGAGCACATCCCAAACCGCTGGTGCATCTGAAGGGTGACACCATATTTCATATCCTAACTCGCCTGTGTATCCAGTTCTAGAAACCACTAATGGGATTCCACTAAGTTCTCTTACTCTACAGATTGTAAACCTAAACCATTGTAATTCTGAAATAGAAGGTTGTGTTGGTGGAGTAAAAATAAACTTTTCTAAAATTTTTCTGCTGTTTGGTCCTTGTAGAGAAATATTATTTATTTGATCAGTAGAGTTTTTAACTAAAACATTAAACTTTTTCTTCTTTGCTTGTTCTTTTAACCATTCACCTGCGTATTCATCACCACATACCCATCTAAATCCATGGTCACTCATTTTTAACAATGTTCCATCATCAAACATAGAACCATTTTCATAACACATCGAAGAATAAACAATTTGTCCAACTGACAATTTTTTAACATTTCTAGTTAAAGTATAGTCCATCAATTCTTCTGCATCCGGACCCAATATTTCAAATTTTCTTAAAGAAGATAAATCAATTAAAACCGCTTTTTCTCTACACGCTGTATATTCATTTATTACTCCGTGTTTAGTGTAATCATTAGGCAGCCAATATCCTCGAGCATCAACAAAGTTTCTTGTTAACTTAGAAGTTCTTTCATGAAATCCCGTATTTTTTGTTAGTTTTAATTCTGAGTCTGGTTTCATTCTAAATGCAAAAGATTTCGTAAATTCTCTTTTTTTTTCATAAGTTCTAACAAAAATGTCTGTAGGGTTCCATGAATTACATGGATCTATATCACTTGGACAGGCTGATGTTCCGCAGGTTAAATCTTTTAAAGCTCTTAATATTACATAATCTCCAGGTCTAGCAAACGACTCATCAGAAAGTACAGTATTTAAACCTCCTGCTGAAGTATTAAAAAATAAATTTATAGCGTGCCATCCTTTTTGTCTATTAACCCCAAAATTTTCCATAGCACCACTTAAGTTATCTGAGCAATTTGGATGTCCAAAATAACCAGCATCTTCGTAATACTTCGATGTACAAGCAAGATTAAAAGTATCATGTCTACCAACAGTATCTCTTATTACTTCTACCAAAGGTTCATGGTCTGTATCATAAAATTTTGAATACAATCCTGGTCCTGGAAATGTATTTCCCATAAAGGTCCTAGTTGTTTGCCAATCTAAACCTTTCTCAATACCTTTACCCAATTTAGCTGTATCAAAAGCAACAAAATCTGAACATTGTCTACCAGTTGGACAAATTATTTGAATATAATCTCCTTCTTTAACTTCAAAAGAAATCGCAGATTGTTTTGCAATATTTTTTTCATCTAGAGGATCAAAAATTGGATCTGGAATTATTCTATGTTCTTTATAGTCAACAATATTATTTCTTTTAATAAATAAAGTTAATTCTGTAGGAGGATTTTGTTCATGAACCAACATATCATTCCCAGGGGCAGAAAAAATACAATAACATTTATCTTTTGAACTAATTTTAATTTTTTCTCCTGGTGAAGTTTCTTTATCAAAAAGGATTGAAGATTTAGACTTTGCAATTTTAAGATTTCTTTTTTCTAATTGACGCAATGCAATTTTTGAACTTTCTTCTTTTCTATTTAAAATTTTGATTATATCATTTTCTGATTTAGAAGATTTTAAATTTAAAATCGATGGATCTGAATTTCCATCAGAATTAAAAACAACTATTTCGCAAATTTGATTTCCTTCATTATTAATAATTTCAATTTCATCATCTGGAAAAATCTGAACTCCTGTAAGTCCACCACCATTAATTACATATCTTTCAACTCCAGGTGGCAAAACATTTAAACCAGGTTCATTTATTCTTAAATTCTCTTCCAACATTTTAAATTAGTGATAATTAGTTTTAAGAATAAATCAGTACTGATTAATTGTATATATAAATTTTAGTATCAACTTTTGTTGACTGTTCTATTAATTTTAAGGATAATTAAAAACTTAATATATTAAGAGAGGAGAAATAAATGAAGAAAATACTATCATTACTATCAGCTATAGTAATTTCATTAGTAAGTTTTGCAGGAATTTCAAACGCAGCAGATAGTAAAAAACCTATAGTAATCCCAACTCACAACTGGTCAAGCCAAATTGTTATGGCTTATGTTATTGGTGGGATTTTTGAAAGTATGGGTAATAATGTTAAATATGTAAATGCTGATTCACAAGCAGTTTACGAGTCTATAAGAATAGGTGACGTGACTTTATCTCATGAAGTGTGGGAGTCTGCTTTCGGTAAGTCATTTACAACAGCTTTAGACAAAGGTGGTTTGTTGGACTGGGGTGATCATGAAGCAAGAACACTTGAGGATATGGGATATCCAAACTGGGTTGTTGAAAAAGGTCTATGCCCTGGTCTACCAGATTGGACAGCTCTAAAAAATCCAGACTGTGCAAAAAACTTTACAACACCTGACTCTCCAGATGGAAAAGGAAGAATGTTGGAAGGTCCTCAGACTTGGCATGGTGACTTAATCCCTCAAAGGATTGATGCTCTAGGCTTAGGAGATTTATGGTGGGTTAAGTTTGCTGGAGGTGCTGATGCACTTTGGGCAGAGTTAGCAGCTGCTGAAAAAGAAGGAAGAGGAACTATAATTTTCAACTGGACACCAAATTTTACTGATGGTGCAGGTTTTACATTTATCGATTTTCCTCCATACACAGCAGGCTGTAGACCAGCTGATGGCGGTGAT
The DNA here is from genome assembly GCA_902519695.1 of uncultured Pelagibacteraceae bacterium. GTDB lineage: Bacteria > Pseudomonadota > Alphaproteobacteria > Pelagibacterales > Pelagibacteraceae > Pelagibacter. The sequence goes on from CABYKN010000001.1 coordinate 27,764, forward strand.
GGAAAATGTGGTTCTCCAGATGGTTATTTGAAAAAAGCAGTTCACGAGGATTTTCCAAAAACCCATCCAAAAGCTGCTAAGGTATTCAAAAAACTTTCATTTTCTACAAGTCAAATTGGTGCAATGGCGGCATTGGTTGACGTTGATAAAATGACTCATGAGGATGCAGCTAAAAAATGGTTAGCCGATAACAAAAAAGTGTGGGAAGAATTTACACACGATCATTAAGGCTAATAATTAACAACTTATATAAATCTCCCCCAACTCTGTTGGGGGGGATTTTTTTTTAAAAGAAATTGTGTAGAATACATTAATGATAAAATACCTTGTTTTAATATTTTTTAGTTTATTTTTAATTACAAATGCAAACGCAAGAAGCACAGGATGCAAAGAAGGTAATTGCGAAAATGGTTATGGCAAATGGGTTTATACAGATAAAACAACTTATGAAGGTGAATGGGTTGATACAAAAAAAAATGGCCAAGGTGTAGAAACATGGCCTAATGGATATATATATAAAGGTGAATTTAAAAACAGCGTTTGGAGTGGAATGGGAACTTTAACTTTTCCAGATGGCTCTACATATGAGGGTGAGTGGTTAAATGGATTTATGAATGGCGAAGGAACATTTACTTGGGCAAATGGAGAGCAAAAAAAAGGAATTTGGCAAAATGGTAAATTACAAGATTAATGTCTAGCGATAATTCAATTAAAACAATTAAAAAACTACCAGAAACAGCAAAACAATTTATTGGACTTATATTTTTAACATTAGTTATCATTTTATCTTTTGCAATTTTAAATAAAATATTTGGAGAGGGAGATGAATTAGTCAGGAAAATGAAATTAGAAGAAGAAAGAATTGCGAACGAAAGAAAGCTAAGCGCATTAATTTCAAAACTCCCATCAGGTATACTGGTCACCTTTGATGGTACTGAGCATTACAAATTATCTGATGAACTTTATGAAGGTGTATGTAATGCTACAAAACTTATTCCTCAAAGAGCTATAATGGGTGCTAATTTTCTCAATTTTAGAGCTCATGAGCTTTACACAATTAATGGAAACAAGATTGATGATACATATGTAAAATGGGATGCTGAAAAAAAAAAATGTTATGCAGGTTTTACTGTTAGTGGAAATAACGTAGGAGTGGATGAAACAATTACAATAAGCGGTGAAGCATTAAGTTTTTTAAGCACTGGAATAGATACAAGGGTTTATTTTATTAAAAATTTCTGATGAAAAATAGCATCAATTATATTGATTTTAATTTAATTAATTTTCGTATACCTTCTTAATAATTATGTCTGAAGCAGTGATTAAGTGCGATGGAGTTTATAAAATTTTTGGTGAAAATGCTAAAAAAATGCTTCAAGACTCGAATGGCAATGTTGATGCTAAAACATTTCAAGAAAATGGTTGTATAGTAGGTGTTAACAACGCTTCCTTTGAGGTAGAAAAAGGAGAAATGCTTGTTGTGATGGGTTTATCTGGATCGGGTAAGTCAACTTTACTAAGGTGTATATCAAGATTAACAGATGCAACGGGTGGAAAAATTTTCATTGAGGGTCAAGATTTATTAAATTTAAATAATAAAGAATTAATAGAGCTTAGAAGAAATAAAATGGGGATGGTTTTCCAAAGCTTTGCTCTTCTTCCACACAAAACTGTTGTAGAAAATATAGCATTTCCTCTTCAAATCAAAGGTATCAAAACTGAGGAAAGCATTAATAAAGCAATGGAGATGGTTAAATTAGTTGGACTTGATGGAAGAGAAAATTATTTTCCAAGAGAACTTTCAGGTGGACAACAACAAAGAGTGGGTATTGCAAGATCTCTAGCAGTTGAACCTGATATATGGTTTTTAGATGAACCTTTTTCTGCTTTAGATCCTTTAATTAGAAAAGAAATGCAAGATGAATTTTTAAGACTTCAAGAAAAATTACAAAAAACAATTATGTTTATTACTCATGATTTTGATGAAGCATTAAAACTTGCTGATCGAATTGCAATTATGAAAGATGGTATAATTGAACAACTAGATACACCTGCAAATATAGTTTTAAACCCAGCCACAGAATATGTAAGAAAATTTACTGAAGAAGTACCTAGAGAAAAAGTTTTATTAATTGAAGATGTAATGGATGAATCTATATCTAATAATTTAGGTGATGTTAAAGTTTCAAAAGATGAAATCATAGAAAATGTTGCAGAAAAAATATTAACGCAAGAAAAATCTGTAGCAGTTATAGATGAAAATAATAAAACCGTTGGTGCAATCAACCCGACAAAAATAATAAATACTGTCTTTGGCGGAAGAAAGAACGGAAAATAAATTATGGAATTTTTAAAAAAATATCCAAAAATATTTCAGTGGTTATTTCTATTAATTGTTTTCTTTGCTCTTTGTTTTGCTATTGATGTTCCAGAAACATATAAATTCATTAGAGGCCAAGCTGAATTCGTAAAAGACCCTAATCAAAGTAGTTATATATTTTTAGGCAAAGAAGTAAGATATTACGCCTTTGATGTTTTCTGGCGTCTTCCTCCATTACTTGGATGGTTACCAATATGGATAAATGACTCCTTGTTTTTCTTAATGAATGAGTGGATGCCAATGGAGTTTTGGAATGAGGACACTCAAGAATTTAAAACCAGACCAATAGTTTTGCAAATTAGCAGAAATTTAACAGCTTTTATGACCTTTTTAATAGAATTAATTAGAGAAATTCTATTAGGTGGACTTGAAACAATTGTTGCCTTTACAAGTTGGGACTGGATTGATGCGAACCCTTGGGCAGAGTTACCAGGTCTACCTTGGACAATAGTTGCTGCTGGTTTTGCAATACTTGCTTATAAATTAAGTGGTATTGGACTCGCATTATTTGCCGGTTTAACAATGGTTTACATTTCTATATTTGGACAATGGAAACCATCGATGCAAACACTCTCTTTTATTTTAGTTGCTGCGCCTCTATCTTTTATATTTGGGTTAAGTTTAGGTATTGCAGCTTATAAAAGTAAACGTGTAGAAAAAGCTCTATATCCAATTCTATTAGTTATGCAAACAATGCCACAATATGCAGTATTAGTTCCTGCGCTTGTTCTTTTTGGAGTCGGTGACCATGCTGCAGTAATTATAACTATGGTTGTTGCTGTACCACCAATGATATTACTTACTTTACTAGGATTGAGAGCTATTCCTCCAGAAGTAATTGAAGCTGGAAGAATGAGTGGTTGTAATAATTGGCAACTAATGTCTAAAGTGTTAATTCCAACGGCCAGAAGGGATATTTTAATTGGCGTAAACCAAGTTATCATGGTGTGCTTTTCTATGGCTGTTATTTCAGCCTTCATTGGAGCGAAAGGCTTAGGCTTCAATCTATTGTTAGCACTAAATCAGCTTAATATCGGATTAGCATTAGAAGCTGGTCTTTGTATTAGTCTAATTGCAATTTTATTAGATAAAATGTCATTAGCATGGGCAAACAAGCAAGTTGATTATTTTGGTAATTTAAATTTTTTTCAAAGAAATAAAAATTTATTATTTTTTAGTATTACGGTCGTAATTGGAATTTTACTTGCTTATTTTGGATCTGTCTATTTTAAAGATGGTTACAATTATTTATTTGAAGTGCCACACAACAAAGGAATATCAACTGCTGATTTTTGGAACAAAGGTGTCGATTGGATTTTTGATACCTTCTTTGTTTATATAAAAGCATTCAATACATGGTTAATTCAAGAAGTGTTACAACCAATGAGGGCTTTGTATTTAAGGATGCCAGCTGTTGCTACATTAGTTTTAGTTGTTGGTGCTGGTTATTTAATTGGTGGAATTAGATCTGCATTAGTAGTTTGTGGTTTGACATTATTCATAGCTCTAAGCCCATGGTGGGATAGAGCCTTAGTAACGGCTTACATGGCAACATTTGGGGTAATTGTCTCTTGTATAATTGGTTTTACGGTTGGCACATTATGTTTTCAAAATAAACATTCCGCAAAATTTATGTTAGGGGTATGTGATATATTTCAAACATTTCCATCTTTTGTTTATCTTATTCCTGTTATGATGCTTTTTGGAATAACTGACACTTCTGTTCTTATTGCTGTCATTGTTTATGCAACTATACCAGCAACAAGATATACAATTGAAGGGCTTAGAAGTGTTCCAGCAGGTTTACATGATGCAGCGACGATGTCTGGTGTAAATAAATTTCAAAGATTAACAAAAATTGAATTTCCTTTAGCATTCCCTCATATGATGCTTGGTATAAATCAAACAATAGTTTTTGCATTATTTATGGTAATTATAGGGGCGTTTATCGGTACAGAAGATTTGGGACAATATATCTTAAAAGCTTTATCAGATAAAAATGGTGCTGGTATTGGTTTAACTTTGGGTATTTGTGTAGCGTTTATAGGTTTAATCTTTGACAATTTGATAAGAACTTGGGTAGAAAAAAGAAAAAAACATCTAGGAATTGCTTAAGCTTAAATGAAAAAAATTTTAATAATAGGCGGTGGCGCAATGGGATCTGCTTTTACTTTTCCATGTATAGATAATAAAAATGAAGTAACTATCACAGAGCCTTATAATAAAACTTTTATTAAAAATTTATCTTCAAAAAAGAAATATCATTCTAGTTTGAAAATAAATTTACCAAACAAACTAAAATACAAAAAATATTCGACTCATTTGTTAAATAATAAATATGATTTAGTCGTTGTTGCGTTAAGTTTATCAGGAATAAATTTTATTAGTGAAGAATTTAAAAAATCAAATATCAAAAGTCCAATTCTTATTCTTACAAAAGGTTTAAAGTATGAGAAAAAAAAACAGAAAATTTTTACTATCTCAGAGGATATAAAGAAAACTAATAAAAATTTAAATGTTTCAGTTCTAAAAGGACCTTGCTTAGCAAAAGAACTTTCAAATAAAAAACAAACAAGTGTAATTGTTGCTAATAAAAATATCAAAACCGCAAAAAAAATTTGTAATATGATAACTACAAAATACTATTTAACCGAAACTTCGAAAGATGTTATTGGAGTTGAGATCTGTTCTTCAATTAAAAATATTTATTCAATGATTATCGGGGCTGGAGATAGTTTAAATATGTCTTCAAGTTTATTCAAAAAATCCTTAAATGAGATGATATATATTACTAAATATTTTAAAGGAAAAATTGAGACTGCTCTTGGATTGGCTGGAGTAGGAGATCTATACGTCAGTGCTGCTGGAGGTAGAAATAGTAAAATGGGAGTTTATTTAGGGCAAGGATATACATTTAACAATGCTAAAAGAAAATTTATGCCAAATGAAACTGTAGAGGGAGAGCAACTTGCAAGAGAAATTGCTCCATTTGTAATAAAAAAAATTCAACAAAAAAAAATCCCTTTGATGACAAAATTAATTAAATCTATAATTAATAACAAAAAATTAATATTAAATTAAAAATGGCAAGTATTAAAATAGATAAAGTAAACAAGTTTTTTGGTAGCACACATGTGATCAAAGATGTTTCTCTTGATATAAAAAGTGAGTCTTTCACAGTTCTGGTAGGCCCAAGCGGATGTGGTAAATCAACAATCTTAAGAATGATTGCTGGTTTAGAAGAAATTAACTCTGGCACAATATCTATTGATGATAAAGTTGTTAACGATCTGCCACCTAAGGAAAGAAATATTGCAATGGTATTTCAATCTTATGCTCTTTACCCCCATATGACAGTATTTGACAATATGGCCTTTGGTTTAAAAATTGAAAAAAAATCAAAAGAGGAGATAGAGCAAAGAGTAATGGAGGCTGCTAAAATCTTACAAATAGAAGAGTATCTTGAGAGAAAACCTAAACAATTATCTGGAGGACAACGTCAAAGAGTAGCAATAGGTAGAGCTATTACAAGAAAACCAAAAGTTTTCTTATTTGATGAACCATTATCTAACTTAGATGCGGCTCTCAGAGTACAAATGAGAGTAGAATTGGCAAAATTACATGATCAACTTAATGCAACAATGATTTACGTAACTCATGATCAAACTGAAGCCATGACACTTGCTAACGATATTGTTGTATTGGACCAAGGTATAGTTTCACAAAAGGGATCACCAATGAACTTATATAATAACCCGGATAATTTATTTGTTGGAGGTTTTATCGGATCTCCAAAAATGAATTTTATAGATAGTAAAATTTTAAGCAAAAGTTCAAAAAGTTCTGAAGTAGATATAATGGGGACTGGAAAGTTAAGTGTACCAAAAATTTCCGAAAATATTATAGAAGGCGAAAGTATAAAAATTGGAATAAGACCAGAGCATTTGATATTAAATGCAAAAACAGATTCATTATGGGAAAGTAAAGTCTTCGTTGTAGAAAAATTAGGGTCAGGAACATACTTATATTTAGAGAAAGAGGGAGATCCTCTTGTTGTACAAACTGATGGGGACACGAATATTAAAGTAGGTGATACAGTCAAAATAGGTTTTGATCCATTTCGTTGTCATTTATTTGATAATAAAGGTATTTCTTTTAAAAATTCATAAATCAATCTCAGGTAGTATTTTATTTTAAATACCTAATGTTCTTCATTTAAATTTAAACTTTCATTTAGTGTACATTTTTAATATCTTTAATAAACATGAAACAAGAGGGGAATGTATGTTTAAAAATATATTAATAACAATCTCTGCGATAGCTTTTGTTTTTAATTCAATTGCATTTGCAGATATCAAATTTTGGACGACAGAAACTCAACCAGCAAGAATGGCTAAGCAAGAAGAGATGGCTAAAGCGTTTGAAGCTAAATCTGGTATTGGGGTTGAAGTTATTCCTATTGATGAAAAAGATCTAGGAACAAGAGCCACAGCTGCAGCGGCAGCGGGAGATCTTCCTGATGTAATTTATCATACACTACAGTATGTATTGCCATGGGCTGAAGCAGGAATTTTAGACGTTGATGCAAATAATGATGTAGTCAATTCACTTGGTAAAAAAACTTTTGCGCCGGGTGCTTTAAATATGGCTAAAAAGGGAGGTAAAATTGCAGCAGTCCCTGTTGATGGATGGACACAAATGGTCGTTTATAGAAAAGATTTATTTGAAAAAGCTGGTTTAGAACCACCAACAACTTATGCAAACATTGTGAAAGCAATAGATACTTTATCAAGTAATGATATGTTTGGATTTGTTGCGGCAACTAAAACTGATGAAAATTTTATGAGTCAAGTTTTGGAACATGTAATGCTTGCAAATGGAGTAAACATAGTGAAAAAGGGTGGAACAAAAAAACAAGGTTTAGCTTTAAAAAGATCTTTAGAATTTTATAAAAAATTAGCTAAAGCTAGTCCCCCAGGTGAACTTTATTGGAAACAATCAAGAGAACTTTATTTTGCAGGTAAAACTCCAATGATAATATGGTCACCATTTATTATGGATGAATTAGCTGGTTTAAGAGATTCAGCTCCACCAACAATTAATAGTGATCCTACATCTCCAGAATTGGCATCTAAAACTGGTTTTATTACTAATTTTAGTGGACCAAATAATAAAAAAGGTGCTGCTTGGGCAGATGTTAGATATTTTGGAATAACTGCAGATGCAGATACTGATGAAGCTAAACAGTTTATTCTTTATTCAATGGATGAGGGATACACAAGTACTTTATCTATAGCGCCAGAAGGTAAGTTCCCTGTCAGAAGAGGTAACGCAAGTGATCCAAATGCATTTACAGCAGCTTGGAGTAAACTACCTGTTGGAGTTGATAGAAAAGCTCCTTTAACAGATCTATATTCAGCAGATGTAATTAACAATATCGTTGCTGGTTTAGATACCGCTAACAGATGGGGTGTAAAAGAAGGTGAATTATCGAGAGCATCTAAAATTATCAACAATAAATTTATAAATAGAATCACTAGACAATATATTGATGATCAATTGACAGTTGATCAGGCAGTAGATGAAATTAATACTGTGCTAGCTAGTTTCTAGTAATTTAAATTATTAAAAAAAGCGGATAATATTAATTATCCGCTTTTTTTTATGAGTACAAAACTTGCAAAAATTGAAAAAAGAACAGCCTATCTTTTAATATTACCATCGGTTCTTTTAGTATTTTCTATAATTTTATTTCCGATATTTTCCAACATTTGGATCAGCTTTAAAAATGTAGAGCTTAAAGATTTAAGAATTCCTGAACCAAGAGCAAAAAAATTAGTAAAATCAATTAAAGATAATCCAAATAAAATAAAAATAATTTATAAATTAAGAAATAGCTCTCTTACACAAGAAATAACTAATGTAAAATTTAAAGATAAATATCCAGATAATATCAAACCAATAAATCTAGATAAAAGATGTGAATTTAAGCAAAAGTTACTTCAGTGTGAGTTAGGTAATTGGCCAAAAAAATATCGAGAAAATTTAGAAATAGTATTTCAAAATACTAGTAATCAAGAAATTTCTAAGAAGAAACTAAAATCTTATAAACCTAAACTATCAGGTAAGTCACAAAATATATTATTAACTTATGAATTTACATTAAATAATTTCAAAAAAGTAATTAAAGACATAGCGTTTATAGATTTATTATCAACAACTTTTTATTACACTTTTTTTGGAACCATAGGTGCAATAGTTTTTGGAATTTTGGCTGCACAAATGGTAAATCAAAAATTTTTTGGAAGAACATTTATGAGAAGTGTTCTTTTATTCCCCTATGTTGCTCCAGTTGTTGCCCTTGCTTATACCTGGGAACTCTTACTTGATCCAACAAGTGGAACTTTAAATAATTTGTTAATTAATTATCAAATTATTGATGGACCAATAAATTTGCTAGGACAAAAATATGTAACTTTAAACATACTTGGTTTAGATTTTAAATTGAGGCTAGCATTAACTACTGTAATTATTTTTGAAATTTGGAGATATTTTCCTCTGGCATTTTTATTTATTCTTGCTCGTCTTCAGGCAGTTCCAAAAGAACTATATGAAGCAGCTGATGTTGATGGCGCAAATCCTATTCAAAAATTTCTTAACATAACCTTACCCCAGATTTTAGCAGTGATTTCAATTTTATTTATGATTAGATTTATTTGGAATTTTAATAAATTTGAAGACATCTTTTTACTGACTGGAGGAGCATCAGGTACAAGAACATTGCCAATAAATGTATATCAACAAGGTTTTTCAATCGGAGATATTGGTATGGGTTCTGCTGTTTCTATTGTGATTGTAGTCTTTCTGTTAATTTTTATGTTTATCTATTTTAAACTTCTAGGAAAAAGAGCGGATGAAAATTAAAAATATATTAACTTATTCCTTTATCTCATCATTATTTTTGTTCTCATTAATTTGTATTTGGAAAATCTTAGTTACATTACAAGGAATTGAATTAACAAATTTTAACTTTAATAAATTATTTATCTTTGGAATAATTCTTTGTGTAATAAATCTTTTAATTGGAAAAAAATTTAATTTAAATATCAAAATAATTTTACTTGCAATTCTATTTTCTATCTTTGATTATTTTACCTCAATAAATTTACCTATTTGGTATAGTCTTGGCGTATTTTTAATTTCGTTATTTTTTTTCAATAACATAAAAAACTACGACAAAAACTTTTTATTAAAAAACCATTCGTCTCAAAAATTATTCTTTAATTTTTTAACATTATTTGGAATTACACTGTTCTCTTTTGTAATTCTTTTCCCTTTCTACATGATGTTAGTTACAAGCTTTAAAACTCAAGCATTATTATTATTAAACCCATTAGATTTTAGTATTAACTTCGCACAAGGATTGCCAGAGTTGTTCAAATCTTATTTTATAGTATTCAAGGATTATAATTTTGGAAGATATATGCTAACAAGCACAATAGTCTCCTTAGGCACAGTCGTTATAACATTAATATTTGCAATCCCGGCTGCTTACGCGGTTGCAAGACTTAATTTCTTTGGAAAAAATTTTTTATCAACATCCATATTGATAATTTATTTGTTCCCAGCGATAGTTTTAGTGATACCTTTGTATACAATTTTTAGTCAACTTGGTTTAAGAAATTCTATTGAGGGTTTGTTAATAGTTTATACAGCTACAACCTTACCTGTAGCGATTTATATGCTGCAAGGTTACTTTAAAAGTATACCAAAAGAATTAGAAGAAGCAGGGATAATTGATGGTCAAAATTGGCTTGGTATAATTTTTAAAATTATACTCCCACTTAGTTTACCTGCAATATCATCAGTAGCTTTGTATGTATTCATGATAGCTTGGAATGAATTTTTATTTTCATTAATGTTTTTAGACCGGCCAAATACATTTACATTATCAAGAGCTATTCAATTTCTGAATGTTGGAGCTGAAACACCTAGACAATATTTGATGGCAGGATCTGTAGTAGTAACTTTGCCTATTTTAATAATTTTTGTTTATTTTGAAAAATATTTAGTAAGTGGTCTTACTGCAGGAAGTGTTAAAGGATAATGCAAAATAAAGTAGAAGAGGCAAAAAAAATATTATTAGGTAACAGAAAAGATGGTTACACACTTCCTACTAATAACAAATTATATCCTGCTCAATGGAATTGGGACTCTGCTTTTATAGCACTTGGTTATTCATACTTTAATCTAGATTTTTCAATTACAGAAATTGAAACTTTGCTGAATGGTCAGTGGGACGATGGTATGATACCCCACATTCTTTTTCATGAAAAAGACACATCTTATTTTCCAAATCACACTACTTGGCAATGTGGAAAAAATATTCCTTCATCTGGTATTACTCAGCCACCAGTTTTAGCTAGTATTTTGAGGAAAATTGTTGAAAAAAATCAACTTAGTAATGAACAACATTCAAGAATTGTAAATATAATAACAAAAATTAAAAATTATCATGATTGGTTCATAAAATTCAGAGATCCTAATAAAACCGGCCTTGTATCGATATTACATCCTTGGGAGAGCGGGTATGATAATTCACCAATTTGGGACCAGCCAATGAGCAATATCAAAGTAGATAAAAACCTTAATTATAAAAGAAGAGATCTTGAAGTTTCAAATTCTGATGAGAGACCTTTAAAATCTGATTATGACAGATATGTAACTTTAAGAGATCAATTTAGGGATGTTCACTACGATCCACATAAATTGTATGAGATCTCTGATTTTAATGTAGTAGATGTTGGATTTAATGCTTTATTTTTGAAAGCAAATAAAGATTTGCTTACCTTAGCTAAAATTTTTGATTTAAATTTTGATGATTTAAATAATTTTGTATTTAAAACCGAAAATGAAATATTAAAACTATATGATGATAATGTTAATGATTTTGTCTCAAAAGATATAAAAACTAATTTGAATATTGTTGTTCCATCGATAACAAATTATTTTACTCTTTTCGCAAATTTACAAGATGATGAATTAAATAAAAAAATTGTTAAGAATTTAAAAAATCATAATATTAATGACGATTACTATTTCTCAACAATAAAACCAAATCATCATTCATTTGAAGAAAAAAGATATTGGAGAGGTCCAATATGGATAAATTGTAACTGGTTAATTTATCAAGGACTTATTAAAAAAGAGCCAGAATATGCAAATGAAATCAAAAAAAAAACATTAGAATTAATTGAAGAAAAAGGTTTTCATGAATATTACAGTTATAAAGATGGATCGGTTATGGGTGCAAATAATTTCTCATGGAGCGCAGCTTTATATTTAGACTTAATTTTAGAAAATTAGTTTAAATTTTTAGTTTTTATTTAGAAATGTTTCAGATGAATCGTCCATTGCTTTTGCCCAAGCTGTATGATGAACTGGAGCAACAGATCCAGTCACTGGGGATGAAAAAGATTTATTTCTATAAGTTGAAATATCCTCAACCTTATGATGCTCCCATTCTTTAAAATGTTTTCTGATTAATTCAAAATCTATTTTTGGGTAATCTGACATTTCATATAATTCTTTTGTATATTCAGTTTGAAAATCAATCATCTGATCAGGATTTTCTAGTTTTTCTTCTAAAGCAACCCATTTGTTAATATCTTTTTCAATATCCTCACCACTTGGCATATTTATCTTCCCCATTATAACATCTCTTGCGTACCAAGCTTGGCAATCAAACATATTAAATGTGTGAAACTGGTCTTGCATTCCTAGATACAAAAGTTTGTGATTATCTTGCCAAACAATACCTTTGTATAATTTTGGGGGATAGAGTCTATTTCTTGTTTTAAGTTTTAGATTTTCTTCCAAGAAAGGAAAATGATGTAGGTAACCAGTACATAGTATTATTACATCTGCATCTTGTTCAGTGCCATCTTTAAAAATTGCTTTTTTTCCTTCTAATCTATCTAAATAAAATACTTCCTTCATTCCTTCAGGCCATTTAAAACCCATAGGATTATGCCTGTAGCCAATTGTTACACTTTTTGCTCCATATTTATTGCATTGAAGCGCAATATCCTCAGCGGAATAACTGCTTCCTAAAACTATAATATTTTTTCCTCTAAATTCTTCTGCATCTCTAAAATCATGTGAGTGCATTATTCTTCCAGGAAATGAACTCATGCCTTTATATTCGGGTATAAAAGGAACTGAAAAATGACCAGTGGACACTACAACATAATCAAAATGATCAGTTAAAATTTTATCATTTTCTTTATCTTGATAGCTAACTTCAAATTTATCTGATTTAAAAACTGTATTAACTACTCTTGTATTAAATTTAATTTTATTTCTTAAATTTCCTTTACTTACTCTACTCGTGATATAATCATAAAGTACTTCTCTAGGTGGGAAAGATGGAATTGGCTTACCAAAATGTTCATCAAAAGAATAATCTGCAAATTCAAGACACTCTTTAGGTCCGTTTGACCAAAGATATCTATACATGCTATTATGAACTGGATCTCCATATTGGTCAGATCCTGTTCTCCAGCTATAATTCCAAAGACCTCCCCAATCACTTTGTTTTTCAAAGCAAACTATTTCAGGTATTTTGTCTCCTTTTTTCTCGGCATGTTCAAAAGCCCTCAGTATTGATAAACCACAAGGTCCAGCACCAATTATAGCGACTTTAGTCATGATAATTTTTCCTCTACAATTAAAATTATAAATATATTGTACTAAGAAAAATAGAAAAATTAAATATTATTTTAATATGAAAACTAATTGGAATTATCCTACTACAATTTGGGTTGGAGAGAACAGAATTCAAGATTTAGGCATGGCCTGTAAAAATTTGAAAATTGATAAACCATTATTTGTTACAGATAAGGATTTAATTAATCTAAAAATGGTTCAAGATATAATTAAAGATTTAAAAAAAACCCATAATCATCTTCAAGTTTTTTCAAATTTTTCAGGTAATCCTGTGGGTGAGAATGTGGAAGAGGGTGTAGGGGAGTTTAAGAAATTAGGTTGTGATGGAGTTATAGCATTTGGTGGTGGCAGCGGTCTTGATGTAGGTAAAGCTATTGCTTTTATGTCAGGACAGTCAAGATCAATATGGGATTTTGAAGATATAGGTGATTATTGGAAAAGAGCAGATGAAACTAACATTGCACCTATTATTGCTGTACCCACTACAGCAGGGACAGGATCAGAAACTGGAAGAGCATCAGCTATAATCAATAAACAAACAGGTATAAAAAAAATTATTTTCCACCCGAAATTTTTACCTTCAATTGTAATTTTAGATCCTAATTTAACTTTAGATCTTTCTCCAAGATTGACTGCAGCTACAGGTATGGATGCTTTGGCACACAATTTAGAAGCTTTTTGTGCACCAGGATTTCATCCGATGGCTGATGGAATTGCAATTGAAGGAATGAAGTTAATCAAAAATTCATTAATTAAAGCAGTTAAGAACGGTAAAGATTTAAATGCTAGAGCAGAATTATTAGCTTCAGCTAGTATGGGTTCTACCGCTTTTCAAAAAGGGCTCGGTGCTATTCATTCTTTAAGCCACCCTATTAATGCACAATTTAATGTTCACCACGGTTTATCAAATGCTATCTTTATGCCCTATGTATTAACTTTTAACAAAGATATAATTGAAAAAAGGATAATTTCTATATGTGATTATCTCGAACTCGATAAAAGTTTTGATAGTTTTTTAAAGTGGATTTTAGAACTAAGAAAAGAATTAAATATACCTCATAAATTATCAGAAATTGTTGATGTAAATAAAATAAATTTAGAGCAGTTATCAGTTATGGCATTAGAAGATCCTTCAACTTCTACCAATCCAAGGAAAATGAGTAAGGATGACATGAAAGCACTTTATGAACATAGTATTTCAGGTAAATTATTTTAATGAAAAGAATTCTTATAGTTGAAGGTAACCTTAGAGAAGAAAATCAAAGCTTTACTGATGGTGGAATTAAAACTCATACTGAAAGTTTAAAAGACAGTATTAGTTATTTTACAGATCAATTAGATATTGATGTTGTTAATCCTTCATCAGATGAAAATATTAATGAAGTAGCTAAAGATTTAACTAAATATCATGGAATGATATGGGGTGGTAGTAGTTTAAATATTTACAATGATACTCCAGAAATAAGAAGACAAATAAACTTTATGAGGGAATGTCAAAAGAATATAAAAAATATATTCGCAATATGTTGGGGAATGCAAGTTGCTGTGACCGTTGCTGGTGGTGAAGTAAAGAAATGCCCTAATGGCGCTCACAGGGGAATAGCTCATGACATAGAAATAAACGAAAATGGTCTTAAACATCCGCTTTATAAAAATAAAAATAAAAAATTTAATACCCCTGCATTTAATTTTGATGAAGTTGTAAAATTACCTGAGGGCTCTACATTACTTTCATCAAATCCAATAAATAAAGTCATGGGTATAAATTTTAATGTTGGTTCAACGAATGTATGGGGAATACAATATCACCCAGAGATAACTTATGCCAAAATGATAAGCTTAATTCATTTTAGGAGAGATCGACTTTTAGAAAAAAAAGCATTTATTGACCAAATGGAAATAGACTCTCACGTAAAAATTATAGAAGATGAAAATAAAATTTCAAATAAAGATGCAAGGATGAGAGAATTAGAAAATTGGCTAAATAATTTAAATTAGAACAAGCCTTCTATTTCACCTTTTTCATTAAGCTTAATAGAGTCTGCCGCAGGAACTCTTGGAAGTCCAGGCATTGTCATGATGGCTCCGCATATAACAACAATAAATTCTGCACCTGAAGATAATCTTACTTCTCTAATTGGTAATGAATGGCCTGTTGGAGCACCTTTTGCGTTTGGATCAGTAGAAAAACTATATTGTGTTTTTGCTACGCATATAGGTAAATTTCCATAACCCGCTTCTTCAAAAGATTTTAATTGATCTTTTATTTTACTGTCAGCAACAACTTCGTTTGCTCGATATATTTCTTTTGCAACAGTTTCAACTTTCTTTAACAAAGGTGTTTTTTCATCATATAAAAATTTAAAATTTGCTTGTTTTTGATCAATTAAATCTACAACATGTGAAGCAAGTTCTTTCGTCCCTTCGCCACCATTTGACCAATGAGTACATAAAGTAGCTTTAACTCCCATATTATCACAAGCATTTATTAACTCTTTTACCTCATTATCTGTATCAGCAATAAAATGATTAACAGCAACCGCTACCGGTAAACCAAATTTTTTTACGTTTTCAATGTGTCTTTCTAAATTTACTAAACCTTTTTTTAACGCTTCTACATTTTCATTTTTTAAATCATCTTTAGCCACACCGCCGTGCATTTTTAATGCTCTGATTGTTGCAACAATAACTACACACTCAGGTTTTAAATTTGATTTTCTACATTTAATATCTAAAAATTTTTCTGCTCCTAGGTCTGCTCCAAATCCAGCTTCAGTTACAACATAATCAGCTAGTTTTAAACCTGCTTTAGTTGCTATCACAGAGTTACATCCATGAGCAATATTCGCAAAAGGACCACCATGAATAATGGCAGGGTTATTTTCCAACGTTTGAGTTACATTAGGCCTGATTGCTTCCTTTAACAAAACAGTCATTGGTCCGTGGGCATTTAAATCTTTCGCAAATATAGGCTTTCTATCTCTAGTATAAGCAACTGTAATATTACCTATTCTCTTTTCCAAATCTTCAAGATCATTTGCTAAACAAAAGATAGCCATTATCTCAGATGCTACTGTAATATCAAAACCATCTTCTCTTGGAAAGCCATTAGCTACTCCACCTAAATTAATATTGATAGATCTTAAAGATCTATCATTCATATCCATAACTCTTCTCCAAACTACTCTTCTTACATCTATGTTTAATTTATTTCCCCAATAAATATGATTATCAATTAAGGCTGACAATAAATTGTGAGCAGATGTAATTGCATGGAAATCCCCAGTAAAATGTAAATTGATTTGTTCCATTGGAACAACTTGAGCATATCCACCACCTGCTGCTCCGCCTTTCATTCCAAACGAAGGACCTAAACTAGGTTCACGTAAACACACTATAGAATTTTTACCAATTTTATTTAATCCATCATTTAAACCAACTGATGTAGTGGTTTTTCCCTCACCTGCAGGAGTTGGTGTAATAGCAGTAACTAAAATTAATTTTCCATTTTTTTTATCTTTTAAACTATCTAAATATTCTAAATTTATTTTAGCAATATGACGTCCCATAGGGCTAAAAGCACTTGGTTCGTCTGGAACATTAATTTTACCCAAAATCTCATTTATGGGTTTCATTTTTGCTTCTCGTGCAATTTGGATATCTGATTTTGACATAAATCTAATTACTTATTAATGAGCAGAATTACTATCCTTTTTTGTCACGTATTTAAACATCTAAAAAATATATATAAAAAAAATTAGCAAAAACTTATATTTAATTTTATAAAACTTACGGATGCAGAAATATTCAGTATTTAGTCTAATCAAAAACGCTTTCTCCAATCACCAAAATTGGGAAGTTGCTTGGAAAGATCCAACTCCAAAAAGTGAATATGATGTAGTCATCATCGGAGGTGGAGGACACGGTCTTGCTACTGCATATTATTTAGCAAAAGAACATAATATTAGAAATGTAGCTATCATTGAGAAAGGCTGGATTGGTGGTGGAAATGTTGGTCGAAATACAACGATCATAAGATCAAATTTTATGTACGATTCTAATGCAAGATTTAATGAATTTGGAATGGATTTATGGAGAAACTTAAGTCAAGAACTGAACTTTAATGTGATGTTTTCTCCAAGGGGAATAATAAACTTAGCCCACTCTGATGCTCAAATGAATGCATATGCTCGTAGAGGAAACTCTATGAGATTAAATGGAATAGATGCAAAGTTATTGGATAGAGACGAAGTTAAAAAATTAATTCCAATGGCTGACTTTAGTGATGAAGTACGTTTCCCAATTTTTGGAGGCTTAATGCAACCAAGCGCTGGTACCGCAAGACATGATGCTGTTGCTTGGGGTTATGCGCGTCAAGCAGATGATATGGGCGTAGATATAATTCAACATTGTGAGGTCACTGGTTTTGATGTTGTTAATGGAAAGATAAAAGGAATTAGAACTTCAAGAGGAGATATTAAAGCAAAAAAAGTTGGATTATGTGTTGCAGGTAGCACAAATATATTAGCTGAAAAATTAAATATGACACTGCCAATAGAAACTCACGTACTACAAGCTTGTGTTTCAGAACCTGTAAAACCATTATTAGACGGAGTAGTAACTTTTGGTGCAGGCCACTTTTATATAAGTCAATCAGATAAAGGTGAGATGGTAATGGGTGGTGATCTTGATGGATATAATAGTTATGCTCAAAGAGGTAACTTGCCAACTATACAACATGTCTTGACAGGTGGCTTAGCTTTGTTTCCATTTTTAAGTAGATTAAAAATGTTAAGGACATGGGGAGGGATCATGGATATGTCTATGGATGGTTCTCCAATAATTGATAAAACTCATATTGAAGGTTTATATTTAAATTGTGGATGGTGTTATGGAGGTTTTAAATCAACTCCTGTTTCAGGTTGGACATTTGCACACACAATTGCGCAAGATAAAGTTCATGAATTAAATTCAGAATTAAGATTAAATAGATTTTCTACAGGTCATCTTCTAGATGAAAAAGGTTTAGGAACTAAAACCTGGATTGGTTAAAAAATGTTATATATCAAATGTCCTTATTGCGGTTTAAGAGCACAAAAAGAATTTTCATATGGAGGTGATGCAACTGTAAAACGACCTAATATAAATGAAGAAGTATCAAGCGAAGATTGGGATAATTTTGTTTATATGAGAAAAAGTCCAAGAGGGAAACATATAGAGTTATGGCAACATATAGCAGGATGTAGACAATGGATTAAGGTGCAAAGAGACACCGCTACACATGAAATTTTCCAAACAGCAAAAGTCACAGAAGAAATAAGATGAGCCAACCATTTAGATTAAATAAAGAGGGATTGATTAATCGAAATAAAAAATTATCTTTTACTTTTAATGGTAAAAAATTATTTGGATATGAAGGTGATACAATTGCATCTGCTTTAATAGCAAATGGAATACACTTAGTCGGTAGAAGTTTTAAATATCATAGACCGAGAGGTTTTTTTGGTGCAGGAGTAGAGGAGCCAAATGCAAAACTACAGGTAGAATTCAATGGTCATTCAGAGCCCAATGTTAATGCAACAGAAATGGAGCTCGTTGAAGGTTTATCAGCTACTAGCCAGAATTGTTGGCCATCAGTTAATTTTGATATTGGTGCAATTAATAATTTTTTAAAAATGTTTTTCCCTGCAGGGTTTTATTACAAAACATTTATGTGGCCTAAAAGTTTCTGGTATAAAATTTACGAACCTTTCATTAGAAAAGCCGCAGGATTAGGGGTTGCTTCGATAGAAAAAGATAAAGAAAGATATGAACATAAATTTGAGTATTGCGATTTATTAGTTACTGGATCTGGACCCTCTGGATTAGCAAGTGCTTATGCTGCTGCAAAAAATGGAGCAAAAGTAATTTTAGCTGAGGATAAACCAAGATTTGGAGGAACACTTTTAACTGATGACGTAAGCATCGATAATTTATCAGGAAAAGATTGGGCAGAAAAAATAATTACTGAATTAAAATCTATGCCCAATGTCACTGTAAAAAATAGATCTCAAGTTTTTGGTTATTATGATCATAACATGCTGGTAATGTTTGAGAGAGTTAGTGATCATTTAGAGAAAAAATCAAAATTCACCCCAAGACAAAGACTTTGGTATATTAGAGCCAAAGAAACAATTTTATCAACTGGTTCAATTGAAAGACCAATTGTGTTCGGCAACAATGATACTCCAGGAATTTTTTTATCAGCAGCTGCAAAAGAATATATGAAAGTCTATGGAGTATTGGTTGGAAAGAAACCTTTAATATTCACAAATAACGATAGTGCATATGAAACAGCTTTAGAGTTCAAAAAAAATAATGTTGAACCAATTATATTAGATACAAGAGAAGAGCATTCATCAGAATTAATTGATGAAGCTAAATCAAAGGGAATTGATATAAGATTTTCTCACGGTGTTATTGTTGCTAATGGTTACAAAAAAGTTAAATCTGCAAAAATTGGCAAACTGAATAAAGATAAAAATTCTTTTGAGAAAATAGAAACTGTAGATTGTGATTGTATTTGTGTGTCTGGATTTTGGACACCATCTGTACATTTAGCATCACAGTCAGGAAATAAACTTAAGTATGAAGAAAAAATTGATGCATTTATTCCAGATAAGAAAAAACAACATGAGACCTCAGTTGGCGCAGCAAATGGATCATTCACATTAGAAGAAAGTTTAAAACATGGTTTTGAAAATGGTTCAAATCTTTCCGCAAAAATTACAGAGACTAAAACAGAAATCTCAATTCCAAATGTAAATGAAAAGAAATACGGAGCTCATGATAAATTTTGGTGTATGCCGTTACCTAAGAATGAAAATCCAAAAAGATTTGTTGATTTTCAAAATGATGTATCTGTTTCTGATATAGAAATCGCACTAAGAGAAGGCTACAGATCAATAGAGCATGTCAAAAGATACACAACTCTTGGAATGGCAACAGATCAAGGCCGTACAAGTAATTTAAATGGCCTTCAGTTGGTATCTAATATAGAAAATAAAATAGTTCCTGAAGTGGGACACACAACATTTAGACCACCTTTCACACCAATTACAATCGGGACAATAGTTGGTCGTGAAGTAGGTATGGAATATATGCCGACTAGAAAAACCCCAATGCATGAATGGCATGAGAAAAATAATGCTGTATTTGTTGATGCAGGTGCTTGGAAAAGACCTCGATATTATAAGCTAGGAAGTGAAACTTTATTTGAAGCTTCAAAGAGAGAGGCAAAAAATGTTAGAGAGAATGTTGGTATATGCGATGTAACTACATTAGGAAAAATTGATATTAAAGGTCCAGACGCAGCAGAATTTTTAAATAGAGTTTATACAAATGCTTGGATGAAATTACCTGTTGGAAAAGCAAGATATGGATTGATGCTTAGAGAAGATGGAATTGTCATGGACGATGGAACAACAACAAGAATTTCAGAAAATCATTATCATATGACAACAACAACTGCACAAGCTGCAAATGTTTTATCTCACTTAGAATATTATCTTCAAATTGTTTGGCCAGAATTAAATGTAAATGTTGTCTCTACAACTGAGCAATGGGCAGGGGCTGCAATTGCTGGACCTAAATCTAGAGACATGTTATCAAAATTATATCCGGACTTAGACGTATCAAATGAAGCTTTGCCTTTTATGGGCTATAAAGAAGCAGAATTTTTTGGTGTTCCATCAAGAATTTTTAGAATTTCATTTTCTGGTGAGCTTGCATATGAGATTAATGTCAAATCAGATCATGGCATGTTCATGTGGGAGAAAATGATGGAAGTAGGAAAAGATTTTGGAAATCAGCCTTATGGAACTGAAGCTTTGTCAACATTAAGAATAGAAATGGGACACGTTGCAGGGCCAGAATTAGATGGTCGAACAATCCCATCAGATGTTTCATTAAATGGGTTAGTTTCAAAGAAAAAAGATTTTATCGGCAAAAATTCTTTAGGGAGAGAAGCATTTAATGTTGAGAGCAGACAAAAAATTGTTGGACTTATTCCAATTGATAGAAAGTCTAGTATTCCTGAAGGATCTCATATCGTCCAAGATCAGAATGCAAAATTACCAAACCCTAAACTTGGTCACGTTTCTTCTTCTTGTTGGAGTGTAGAAAATAATAATCCATTTTCTCTGGCAATAATGAAAGATGGAAAAAATATGATTGGTAAAAAGTTTTTTGCGGTATCACCATTAAAAAATAAATCAATTGAAGTAGAAGTTATATCTTCACATTATGTTGACCCTGAAGGAAAAAGAGTTAGATCATGAAAAATGTTTCTGCACTAGAAAATATTCATAAACATGGATTGTTTGGCAATCACGATAGTAAAGATGAGCTAATAAATATTAGAGAAATCAAGGATGTTTTGATTTATCAAATTGTTAAATATAAAAAATCTTCAATTAGTATTGATAAAATAAAAATAGATAATTTAAATTTACCTGAGACACTCTTGGTATCTTCAAATACTAATACAAGAATTTTATGGATGGGACCTGATAATTGGTTGGTCGTTTCAACGAATAAAGAAATAGAAAAATCTATTTTAGAAAACCTAAGTCATGATGATTTTGCATTAACTGATCTATCTCATTCAAGAACGATACTTGAATTAGAAGGTTCTTTGGTAGATGAAGTATTGAAAAAGGGTTGTCCGTTAAATTTAGATAGTCTTGATGAAGGAAAATGTTCTAATTCTGCTTTTCATGCAATCACAATAACTATTGATTTTATTAGTTCAAATCCAAGAAAAGTAAGAATATTTGCTTTAAGAAGTTTTGGAGAATCTCTTTATCATTCAATAACTGATGCTTGTTTAGAATTTGGCTATAAAGCTGAATAAAAATTATTCTGAAGTTTTAAATTTAGTCTTTTGAATTATAACCACAAACACAATTGGAATTATTAAAGTTATTAGTGTTACTGTTATCAACAAAATACCTAGATCTGAATAATCGGCAGTGGTAAGAATAGCGTTTGTTACCTTATCTTTTACTTCTCTAGTAATAACATAAATTTTGTTTAAATATTTAGTCCCTAAAGCACTTGCTGATAAAGCAAGATTTGTGAAAGATGCGAATACTGCAAAGAAAGTTGCTTTTAAGTGCGACGGAGCATTTTTAGCAATCCATGCAAGCAAAGGTATCATTGAGACTTGTCCCAAAGGTGACTCAAGTGCAGTATTTAATATTGCAATAAACTTGGCATCAACAACTCCATTAGTAATTGATGATGTCCAATTGTGAAATCCATAATACATACCAACACTTGGTAAAAATAAAATTGCACCTGCAATGGATAAAATCACTATTATTTTAGCTATTGAGTTGTTTGCCATAAATGGTCTTAATAAGATAATCCCTACAAGGGTTAAAACTGAAGCAATAAGTGATAACACTGAAAAAAATTGTTCATTGAATTCAAGTACATCAATTTCAAACCAAGATAAACCTGGACCAGGTCCTGGCATTGCTCTAAAAATAAAAATTATTATTGCTGTCCCTACAACAGTAAGTCTTAAATCCTGAGGAAGTTCTTTAACTAATTTATTCATTAAAAATAGAATAATTGCCATTGAACCTACAAAAACAATTTCTTGAGCAAATGGCACTTTGAATGATCCAATACCTAAAGTGAAAATAACAAAAACTAAACTTCCACCTAATATCCACCAGTTTACTTCAGTTTTCTCTGAAGGAGCATAATCTTGGTCACCCTCAAGACCTTGTTCAATAAGTTTTCTTTTCTTTTGATTTTTTAAATATGAAGCGAGAAATATTCCAAGAACGGATACAATTGGTATAATTAAAGCATATATATAAATTGAACCGTATAAACTTATCTTATCTGCTTGTTCAAGATCGTCTACTCCTTTAAAGAGGATAACGTTAGCTAAAGCAACTAAAACAGTTCCACCAATTATTGCAAATCTTCCAAGAGTTTGCATTGTTGTATGCATAAGTTTGATTTCATCTCTTGAAAATTTATTTCCACTATCATCAACTAAAGGAACTGCTTCTACAGTCATAGCATCGGCTACAACATCTTGCACAACATAACCAATCGGAGCAAGCAAAACACTGATCACAAACCATGTTTCTACTGAAAGAATTGAGGACATCCATTCAGTATGAATTATTAAACCGTACATTATAATTAAACTTAATGAGATTAAGGATGCTCCAACAAAAACCATGTAATTTTTTTTATTCCAGATTAGATCAACAAGATGACCTAAAGGCATCTTCAATGCCCATGGAATTCCAGCCCAAAAACCCAGTCCAGCAAGAAAAGCAGCAGATAAGTTTAGATAGTCTTTAACAAAAAAAGTTCCAACAATACCTGTTAGTCCTGAAATACCAGCAGCAAGATAAATCATCAATGGTGGTAGATAGGTCCACTTAAACTGTCTTCCTAAATCTATTAAAGTACTATCTATAAATCTCAAAATTTTATTACTCATAAATTATTCTGTTAAATTTAATAATATTAATCCATTTTGTTTAGTTTCTTTACACCAAAGTTCATAACTTTCACAAACTCTCCACAAATGATCAAATGCTCTTTGAGATAATTCCAAAGGAAAGTGACTTTTTGCATAATATAATTTTGGGATTTTCATTAATTGTTTAATCATAGTATCTTTTTGTATTTGTAAAAGTCTTATAGTTTCTTGATTAATCTTTTTTTTTGTAGATTTATCTACGTAGTCATTGCTCTCAAGTTCTTTAAACCATTTATCATGAAAATTTCCTGAACTAATTTCATTATAATCATCTGATGCAATAAATATTTCAAAAGCTTGAATATTAGTTAAATTTGGATTTTTAATCTTGATTTCATATATCTTTCGATAAATGATTTCAGCAACATATAATACAAATGGTCTTGATTTATCAGCTTCCAAACTAAACTCCTCAAATGTCTACTGAATAATAGCACGAATTAGGATCATCTTTATAGTGCGCAAAAGGCCCACACTCTTTAAAACCAAAACTTTTAAAAAGTTTTCTAGCGGGCGCAAAAAAATCACCCGCACCAGTTTCGACACTTAGTTTAGTAATTCCTATTTGTTTAGATTTTTCAATAAGATGTGAAATTATTTTTCCACCATATTTTTTATTTCTAAATTTATCTGAAACTCTTATAGATTTAAATTCTCCATGCGTTTCATCAAATAATTTTAAAGCTCCACAACCAATTAATTCATTATTTTCCCACAAACTCCAGAATTTTATACTTGGATCCTTTAATCCAGGTATATCTAATACATGCGAACTCCCCTCAGGAGAAACTGATCTCAATTCAATAAAATGCTTAGTTAGCAACTCATTTACTTGCGGATCATCAAAATTATTTTCTATTGATTTCATAGTTTCGAAAAACATATAATCTAAATTTAGATTAAACCAAGAAAATTAAATATGTGTGGAAGATACGTAATAACTAGCCCCGTTACAAAAACAAAAAAACTTGTTAAGTCAGCTATACAAGTTGAAGATAATGAAAATTATAATGCACATCCATTTCAAAAATTACCTGTAATTAAAAAATATAATAATGGAAATACTCTAGAAAATTTAAAGTGGGGAGTAGTACCTAGCTGGGCTAAGCAAAAAGATTTTAAACCTTTAATAAATGCAAGACTAGAAACTATAGATGAAAAAGTTTCTTTCAAAAAATTAATTCGACTACATAGATGTGTAGCTGTAGCAGATGGTTTTTATGAGTGGAAAAGAGAAAAAGAAAATAAAACACCTTATTATTTTTTAAGAGAGGATAAAAAGCTTATGTATTTAGCGGCTATTTATGACAACGATCAATTTTGTTTAATAACCGAGGATGCAGATGAAAATATTAAAGAAATACATCATAGACAGCCTGTTATAATCAATGAAAATGATGTTAATAGATATTTAAATCTTGAATTAACAGGATCGAGTTTACTGAAAGAGTGTAAAAAAACAAAATTAAACTTTCATGAAGTTTCAAAGGAAGTTAACAAACCCACAAACAATAATATTTCTTTGATCCAAACAATTTCTTAAAACTATTTTTCTATAGTTGTTAAATGTCCCATTTTCCTTTTAGCTTTAACTTCTTTTTTTAAATAATCATAAAAAAATTCATTTTCTTTAAATTTTTTATTTTTATATTCTAATATATCTTCACCAATCAAATTAAGCATTTTTGCATTATAAATTTTTTTTGTTTCTAATTTTTCAAGTCCACATACAGCTCTTATATGATTTTCAAATTGGCTAATGTTGTGTGAATTTATAGTTAGGTGTCCAGAATTATGTACTCTTGGTGCAACTTCATTAGCATATAAATTATTATTTTTATCTATAAAGAATTCAACGCACATAGTACCAATATAATCAAGCTCTTCAGCCACTGTTTTTGCCCAGTCCAATGCTTTATTTTTAATTTCATCACTTATATCAGCGGGAATTTTGGAGTGTTTTAAAATCTGGTCTTCATGATAATTTTCAATTGGATCATAAATTTCATATTTTTGATGACCAAATCTTGTAACCACTACTGAAATTTCTTTTTTTAAATTTACTATCTTTTCTAAGATGTAGCCTTTTGAAAAATCAAAATCTTCATTTAAATCATTTGCATTAATTATTTTATATTGGCCCTTTCCATCATAACCAAGTGTACAAGTTTTCAATAAACCAGGCATTAATCTATCGTTTATCTTTATATCATCTAAATCTTTTATGCTTACAAACTGTGTTGTAGTTATATTATTTTTATTTAAAAACTCTTTTTCAGTCATTCTATTTTGAATTAATTTATTTATTTCGGGGCTTGGTAATACAGATTTGGTTTCATTAATTTTTTTTAATATATCATATGGGATATTTTCAAACTCATAAGTAACAAGATCCACTTTTTCTAAAAAGTTATTGATAATATTTATGTCTTGGTAGTCTCCATAAATAAATTCATCTGCAAAATTGATTGCGGGTGCATCTTTATCATCTGATAAAATAACCGTTTTAATATTAAGTTTTTTTGCTGCAGATGCTAATAGACTTCCTAATTGTCCTCCACCTATTATTCCTAGATCAGGTTTAGACATTAATTACTTTGGTTTTTTTTTTACTTTTGATGTTTGTTTTTTTCGCCAATTTAAAAGTGTTTTTTTTACATTGTTATCATACGTAGCTATAATTGAAGCAGCATATAAACCAGCATTGATTGCACCATCTTCTCCAATAGCAACTGTACCAACAGGAATTCCTTTTGGCATTTGAGCAATTGATAGTAGGCTATCTAAACCTTTTAACTTTTTACTTTCAATGGGAACACCTATGACTGGAATTCTAGTTATAGCAGCAATCATACCAGGTAAATGTGCTGATCCTCCGGCCCCAGCAATAATAATAGAAATATTATTATTTTCTGCTTTCTTTGCATAGGTATAAAGTCTATCAGGCGTTCTGTGTGCAGAGACGATATTTGTCTCATAATTAACTTTTAAAATCTTAAGAACTTTTTCACAATTTTTCATTGTTTTGTAATCAGACTGACTGCCCATTACAATTGATACTTTATGTGATTTTTTTTTGTATCTCATGAAACCAATATCAATTTACAGATATTTCCCTTAAATTGCAATTTTTAGCTAATGACAGTTTAAATTAGTGACAATCATAATAATAATAATAGTGTATACCAAATATGAATTATCGAATTGATAATCTTCAATATTGTAAATGGTCTAGAGAAATCTTTGAAATAAATAATAAAGCTGGATTAAATGCAGTTCACGTAACGTTAGTTTATCATGAAGACTATGATGAATTACAACAAAGAATACAAGAGTGGAATAAACATTTCGAAGAAAATAAAGATCTTATATTTCTAGGAAATAACTACAACGATATTACAAAAGCAAAAGAAGAAAACAAAACTGCAATTTTTTTTGGATTTCAAAATTGTTCACCAATTGAAGATGACATAGGTCTTATAGAAAAAGTACACTCACAAGGTTGTCGATTTATGCAATTAACTTATAACAACCAATCATTATTAGCCACTGGATGTTATGAAAAAAACGATAGCGGAGTTACTAATTTTGGAAAAGAGGCTATTAAAGAAATGAATAAAGTAGGTATCGTTGTTGACATGTCTCATTCAGCAGAGAAAAGTACACTTGATGCAATTGAAATTAGTCAAAAACCAATTGCGATCACTCATGCAAATCCAACTTTTTGGTTTGAAGCAAAAAGAAATAAATCTACAGAATTATTAAAAGTTTTATCTGATAGTGGAGGAATGTTAGGATTGTCATTGTATGCTCACCATTTAAAAGATGGAACGAATTGTAAAATAGAAAGTTTTTGTGAAATGGTTGCAAGAACAGTTGAAATTATGGGTATTAATAATGTTGGTATAGGATCAGACTTATGTTTGAACCAACCAGACAATGTAGTTGAGTGGATGAGAAATGGAACTTGGTCAAAATCAAAAAATTTTGGTGAAGGCAGTAAAGATAAACCTGGTTTTCCAAAACAACCAGATTGGTTTTTGGACGCAAGAGGATTTAATAACTTAAATACAGAGCTAAAAAATAGAGGTTTTCAGGAAGAAGAGATAAATAAGATACTTGGCAATAACTGGTTTAATTTTTATAAAGGAATTAATTAATGCAAGTTCCACTAAGAGATCCTAAAATTGTAATGAAACTTTCTAGGCTTGGATCGTTTCATCAATCTAAATTATCTTTTCTAAGATCATTTTTAAATGAGTTCAAAGATTGGAAATATAACAGAGATTTGTTTGACTTGAATGATAGGGGATATGGAGTAGCTATTTATTCATTTTCAAAAGATAAAAAAACATATTCTTTAGTTTGTTTTGCTAATGAGCTTAAAGATGAGGAAAGATCTGATAGAGTAATAGCAACCAAATGGGATGCTGCATTTGCTTTGTATGATGGCATTCCTTCAAAAATTGATATTGATAGACTTTCACAAAATGTCCCTAAACAAGAAGTAGGGAGACTTTCTTATAAAGAACTAACTCTCTCAAGAGCAAATAGATCAGTTAGAGCATTTAATTATGTGGTTGAGTGTTTATCAAAAGGTATCCAGCCAAATACTAATGAGCTTTCAAAAGTTGGATATTTGTACAGAACAACTGCAGTATACGGCTCAGGAAAATTTGGATTAGCAGACAGGTTTAGAATTAAAAATAGAGATGAAATAAATGGTCCTTTTAGATTGGAAATGATGTTAGTTTACCTTGTAAGACAATTCACTTTTGATCAAGTCAATCATATAGCTAAACATAAAAATCCTAAAGACGCAGTAGAATTAGACTTGGATATTTGTAGAAATTTAGGAATTGGAAATTCAACTGGATTAGGAATGGCACCATTTATTGTTAACCACCCTTCATTGTTAAATAATTGGATTCTAGCTAAAGAGACAGCTTTAAAAAAAATAAGAGAAATAGAAAAAGTATCAGATGAAGAGTTTAAAATTTTTTACAACTGTTTAACAAAATCTTTAAAAAATGTAACTTCATGGAATACTGACAGCGAATACCAAAAGAAAAAAATAAACAATTTAATTAATGATTTACAAAATTTAATTAATTATTTGAAAGATAATATTGATAAATCAAATTTTTATATATTTGATAAATTATATAACTGGGCAGAGGAAAATTTATCTGAAGAAGGAATTGAGTATTTGGTTTCTATAATGATGGAGCCATATAATGAAATAACTGATCCTTTAATTTCTCAAATGAGTTCAGACGAGGATATTAGTTTTAATATACCT
The DNA here is from genome assembly GCA_902519695.1 of uncultured Pelagibacteraceae bacterium. Lineage (GTDB taxonomy): Bacteria > Pseudomonadota > Alphaproteobacteria > Pelagibacterales > Pelagibacteraceae > Pelagibacter. The sequence goes on from CABYKN010000001.1 coordinate 56,729, forward strand.
ATAGATAGAACTATAAATGATCTAAGAGAAATAATTGAGAAAAATTATTCAGATATTTTAAAAATTGATTTTTCAAAAAATGAAAATAATAAAAAATTTTGGTTCATTTCAAAAAATAAAGAAGAGCCTAGAATTGGAGATCGGTTTGAAGATAATGGTTCAGAACTTGAGCAGCCTACAGCTATTGCTAGAGATATAAAAAAACTTTATGAAACTATTTTTACATTAAAAAACAGCTTAAAAATTGGTAAATTTCTAGTACGGAACAATGATTTAAGACATATTGTAAGAAGAGTGTTTATAACAGAGAAATATCCATATTCTGAAATTCAAGATAACACCATCGGCTCAAAATTAGTTCCTATTGATATGTTAAGACTTAAACTATCTTTTTTTGGTGCAGTAAAGTTTGATCCAAGATCTGATAAATGGTTAAGGATTTGTATGTTTCAAGGAGCACCATTACCAAATGAACTTAATTCATTTAATCAATATTGGATATATAACTAAAGTAATTAATGAGAAGTTATAGTGAAATCGATACAATTGTTAAACGTTCAACTAAAGCAAAAGGTTTCTCTTGGGGTGTTGCCGAAGAAATAGGAAAGAACATTAAACAACTTGAGTTATTTGGTTTACCAGGAATAAAACATATAAATCAATATTTTAAGATTTTTAATAATGAGAAGTTTGAAAATTGCCAATCTTTTAACAAAAGCAACAGACCTCAAAACTTTTACTGTCCGATTAAACTTGGATTAAGTTTTTTTGATCAATCTATCTCTATCCAAGATCTAAATGATATAGAAATTGAAAAAATGGCTTACCCATTGATATTTTTGCCGTTTGTCAGCAGATCTTCAGAAATAACAGGAAAGAGAATTTTTTTAAAGATAGATCAAAAAGAATTTTTATTAAATTTCAATCAATCAATTTATTCAAATTACTTAAGTAGTGAGATTGTAGAAAAAGCTGATGTAATTAAAATTCAATTCTTAGAAAATAAGAATAATTTTTCTGAAGAAGATTGGAAAGAATTAACAAAATTATCAGAAAACACATTTGTGGAAGAAACAGATGAGTTAAAACAAAAAACTGCAGGAGCAGGATTAACAGATAATGACTGATAACTTTGAATATAAATTAGACAAATCAGATAATAATGAATTAAATAATATTTGTGATGAATGTAAAAAAAAAGATGAAACAGTAACCCAAAATTTAATACTAACAGGATATAAACTTTGTAACTCCTGCAGAACATCAAAAACTTTATTTCCGCTTTAAATATTTGTACTTATAGGTAATGAATTAATTTTTGTCATTACAAATGAAATTGTCAAAAAAGAAATAATTAAAAAAGACAAAAATACAATTCCAAATGCTTTTAAATTTGATTTTAAATTTAAAATATGTCGTGTTGCAATGATTAATGAAGCAAAAATCCAAAATTGAGTAAGAAAAATAATTAAAAGAACCAGTTCTGGTGTAACTGCAAAAAATCTTATCAGGCCTGGAGCGTGAGCGTACCCAACAGCTATAAGAACTCTTTTAAATGGAATTTTTCTATCTTTATCAGGAAAAATTTTAACGCCAATTACAAATATAAAAATTGCCCACACCAGCCATGTTAATAATGCTGTTAAACCAGATATACCAACTGATGTTTTTACAATCGTATTAGCTGCAATAGCACCCGCAACCCCATCTAAAATCATAATTAGAATTGCAAAATAAATTCCAGCTTCTCCATAATATCTTGGAGTTCTATAAAGATTTTTATCAAGCTTTAACGATTTAAAAACAATATCTAAAAACTGACCAAACATTAATTATCTTTATTTTTTTTTTGCGCCTTATACGAAACGATTAATGGGAATATTATTAGAGCAATAGCGATTATAATGCAAACAACTATGAAAAAGGTTTTCGTCATATTTAGGGGGAATTAAATTCCCCCTAAAAAAATTTTTATCACTTACTGACTACTTCTCTTGTATTTGCGTTGTAAGATTCTGTAAATGGAACATCAACTACAACTGCATCGACCGGTTCTCCAGGTTTATCAGAATATTTTTCTGGTAGGTGGACTTTAAATTTCGATCCAACCTTACCCTTTGGAAAACCATTTGCATTTAGCGTGCCATCAAATGGAACGTATCCCATGGCAATATTTTTCCCTTTTTCTGGGTGATACCAAGGAGAAGTTATAAATCCTACAGGCTCACTGCCGTTTTCTGAAATTAACCAAAAATCTGGTGCATATTCTTCAATAGGTTTTCCTCCTAATTCAAGTCCAACTAATTGAAGTTTGTAAGGTTTATGACCTGCTTTTAAATCAGCTTTCATTTTCTCGAGAGCTTTTTTACCAATGTAATCTGCTTTTTTGTTCCATTCACCTTTACCAGATAAAGAAACTTGATATCCAAGATTACATTGAAATGGATTATGCTCATGATCCATATCTTGTCCCCATGAAAGAATTCCAGCTTGTATCCTTCTATGGTGTGCAGGAGCAATTACCATTAAGTTATGTTTTTTACCTGCTTCAAGAACAGCATTCCACATATCTTCGGCATATAAAGTTGCTTCTCTTAAATATATTTCAAATCCAGACTCGCCTGAAAAACCTGTTTGAGAAATTATACAACTTCTTCCACCAACTTTTGCAGAAGCCAATCCATAAAAAGGCATGTTATCAATATCAACTTCACTTCCACAAAGATCTTTCATCAAAGCTTTTGCTTTAGGACCTTGAATTTGTACAGGACAAGCATCTATTTCATTAATTTGAACATTAAACCTTTCATCTGCATTTACTCCTTGCAGATATAATCCTATATCACTATCTGATAAACTAAACCAAAATTCATCTTTAGAAATTCTTAAAAGAATAGGATCATTTAATACTCCTCCATAAGAATTACACAAAATTACATATCTTCCTCTCATTGGAGAAATTTTTGTAGCATCTCTTGTAATTACATAATCAACAAATTTTTCTGCATCTGGTCCTTTAACTTGTATTTGTCTTTCAACTGCAACATTCCACATTGTCACATGGTTTTTAATTGCTTCGTACTCAACCATTGCACCACCATCTTCAGGTTTAACATAACCTCTTGGATGATAAATTCTGTTATAAACAGTTGCTCTCCAACATCCTGCTTTCATAGATAAATGCCAGTATGGAGATTTCCTTACTCTTGTTGATATTAGCATCTCAACTTTAGTAGGTCCGCTTTGCCTTAAATTGTATGGTACTTTTCTATCAGACTGATCTACTGATGTTGTATGTCTTAGTTTACTATAGTCAAATTCATTAGACATAGTTATTCTCCTTCAACCACTTGTTAGTTTCCTTCAAGCCGCCGAATGTATAAATGTGGAAATAATCAGTATGCGATTTAACTTTCCCAATTAAATCATTAGGGTCTTTAGGTTTCAATAAATCTAACGCCTTACTAAAATTAGATTTAAGAAAGTTAATGGAATTTTTTGCCCCTACAATATTAGCAAATTTAATTAAGCTAGATATTTTCATTGGCCCAGTTATTCCAACATGAACTGGTATTGTTTGTTTTGAGATAAAATCTATAATAGGCTGAGTATCCATTAGCCATTGTGTAACTATATAATCAGCATAAGGCTTTTTATCTATCATAGCTTTTTCTAAATCAGAGTCGGATATATCAGGACTCCCCTCGGGATGTCCAGCAATTCCAATCTTGATGCCATCAAAAAACCCTGTCTCTAACATTTGATATGAGCTATCAAATTTTCCGATCGGGTTACGACTTCCACCTATCACCAAGACCTGCTTAACACCCAAATCTTTACATCTAGAAACATAATCTTTTAGCTGATTTTCATCATTTATTGACCTTGCTGGGAAGTGAGGAACTGGATTAAATCCCTCTTTAACTAACTCTCCAGATTGTTGAGCAGTCTCTTTATAATCACCTCCAGGTAGCATTGTAACATAAACATCTTTTACCTTAGGCAACGTACTTAAATCAGTTTTAGGACCTATTTCTAAAGAAAAATTCATAACTAAATTCTTAATTATTTTATATTCCGTGTCTATAAAAATATTAAACAGCTGAACACATTGTAACCCATTGTCATGATCCGAAAATTTAATTAAATTTAGTCATGGAAAATAAATTATCTCAAATTACAGATTTATTCTCCAAAACAAGACAGCAAACGCTATCTCTGTGCGAGAACTTAGAGGCTGAGGATATGGTCATACAGCCCAGCAAAAATGTTAGCCCACTTAAGTGGCATCTTGGTCACACCACATGGTTCTTCGAAAAATTCATCTTGTCAGAATTAGATGATAGTTACAAACCTTTTAACAAAGATTACAATTACATATTTAATTCATATTATAATTCTGTGGGTGAGTACAATCCTCGAAATAAGAGAGGTTCACTAAATAGACCCATCTTAAAAGATGTTGTAAAATATAGACACTATGTAACTGAAAATATTATTGATTTTTTAAAAAGGACAAAAAATAACAGGACATCATTTTTAGTTGAACTAGGTTCAAATCACGAACAACAGCATCAAGAATTAATGTTAATGGATATTAAAAATATTTTTTACAACAATCCATTGATGCCGACTTATAATTCTAACGATGATAAACCAACTGCTAAAGAAGAAAATGAATTGACATTAGAAACTAGTAAAAAATTTAAATATGGAAATAACGAGGATATTTTTTGTTACGATAACGAATTACCAGTATCAGAAATACAATTAGATCCTTTTAAAATATATTCATTTGTTACTAATGGAGAGTGGAAAGAATTTATTAATGATGGAGGATATAAAAACCATGAGTATTGGTTATCTGATGGATGGGATTTTGTAAATAATAACAAATTACAAAAACCAATGTATTGGATAGATAATAATAATTATTTTACATTAAAAGGTGTAAAAAAAATTGATAATGAAAAGCCAGTTTCTCATATAAGTTTCTATGAAGCAGATGCATTTGCAAGATATAAAAACAAAAGATTACCAACTGAATTTGAACTAGAGTATTTTTTAAAACAATCTGAGAAAAAAGGTAATTTTTTAGAAAATAAAATTTTCCATGAAGTGGAAGAAAAAGCAGACGATGTTTATGGAAATTTATGGGCTTGGACAAGTAGTAATTACACACCTTACAAAAAATATAAACCTTATGAAGGAAATCTAGGAGAATATAATAATAAGTTCATGTGTAATCAGTTTGTCTTAAAAGGTGGCTCACATTCTACGTCTATTAATCATGTCAGAGCATCTTATAGAAATTTCTTTTACCCAAGTGATACTTGGCAGTTTTGTGGTGTCAGACTAGCTGATGACATCTAGTGACTAATTTAAAATTAATAAACATAAACAATCAAATTCAAGATGATAAAAAATTAATCTTACAAGGATTATTAAATAAAAAACAAAAATATTTACTACCTAAATATTTTTATGATGAGAAAGGTTCAAAGTTATTTAATAAAATTACAAACCTTAAAGAATATTACCCAACAAACAAAGAGTTAGAAATACTAGGTAGTTCACAAAAAGAGATAAGAAAGAAATTACCAATCAATTCAACAATTGTAGAATTTGGTAGTGGCTCAAATAAAAAAATTAATAAATTTATAAATTCATTAAGTGAACCCAAAGAATATATTCCTATAGATATTAGTAAGGAATATTTGTTTGAAAATGCATCGATAATTGCAAAAAAATTCTCAGATTTAAAGGTAACAGCAATATGTGCCGACTTTAGTCAGACCAATAGATTAAATAAAATTTTAAAAAATAAAAAAAAAATAGTCAGTTTTTTTCCAGGATCGACAATAGGAAATTATTTACCCAAAAATGCAAAAAAAATATTAAAAAATTTTTCAAAAATTATAGGCAAAAATTCTTATTTAGTAATTGGGGTTGATTTAATCAAAAATAAGAAAACTCTTGAAAATGCTTACAACGATAAATCGGGAGTTACAGCAAAATTTAATAAAAATATATTAAATGTAGTAAACAAAATTTGTAATTCAAAATTTCAAACTAAAGATTTTGAACATAAAGCATTCTACAATTTAAAAAAAAATAGAATTGAAATGCACCTTATTTCGAAAAAAAATTTCACGTTAAAAATTAATAAAAAGAATATTAAATTTACTAAAGATGAAACCATTCATACTGAAAATTCTCATAAATATTCAAAAAATAACTTTGTTAAATTAGTTAATAAATCTGGCTTTAAAGTCTTAAAATATTTTACTGATAAAAAAAATTATTTTGGAGTTTTTTTATTAAAAGTGAAGTAAGTTTTATCATGGCGCAAAAAGACGTAGGTAATAAAATTCCCATTTATAAGTTAAAAGACACCGATCAAGTAATGAAATATTACGATGAGTGGGGTGATGGTAATAAATATGACAAGGATATGGTCGATTGGAATTACACAGGACCAAAAGAAACAACAAAAGTATTTTCAGAATTTCAGAAAAATAAAGATGCAAAAATTTATGATGCTGGTTGTGGTACTGGATTGGTCGGTGTTGAATTAAAAAAACATGGTTTTAAAAATTTTCATGGGGCAGATCTTTCGAAAAAGTTATTAGAATTGGTACCGAATGATCTTTATGAAGAGCTTGAACAAGTAGACTTGAATAAACCCATTAATAAAAAAGATGACGAATATGACTCTGTTATGTGCGTTGGTACATTTACTTTTGGACATGTCAAGCCACCAGCTTTGGAGGAATTTATCAGGATTACAAAGAATGATGGATTTATCTGTTTTACTATAAATGAGGGAATACATGAAGAATATGGTTTTGATAAAAAAATTGAACAACTTAAACAGCAAAATAAATGGAAAGAAATAAAATTTTTTAAGTCAGATTACATTGCAAGTAAAGATGTAAATGCTTGGTTAGGGTTATATCAAGTGATAAAGTAAGCCATGTCAGAAATTTACAATATTATAGATAAACAAAAGTTAGATATTGTATCGAAACCAATTAGTGAAGCTCATGGTTTACCAAATGAATGTTACATCAGTAAAGAATATACTTTAATTGAAAGAAAAAAATTATTTGAAGATAAGTGGATAGTAATAGGAGTAGGAAGTTCAATTCCAGATGCAGGGGATGTAAAACCAATTGATTTACTTGGAATACCTTTGCTTATTGTTAGAACAAAAAATAAAGAAATAAAAGTTTTTCATAATATTTGTAGTCATAGAGGAGTTAAATTAGTTAAAGAAGCTGGCAAAATTAGAAATGTTATGAGGTGCTCATATCATTCATGGTCATATGACTTAGAGGGAAAATTAATTGCTACACCTCACATAGGAGGCATGAATATTCATCAAACACCTGAATTTGATAAATCAAAAAGTAATTTAAAAGAGATAAGATCATATATTTGGTTAGATCTAATTATGATTAATATTAACAACAATGAAATTTCATTTGAGGATTACATTAGTCCTTTAAGTGAAAGATGGGAAAAATTTTGGCCTTTGAAAGATAGAGAATTAATTTATCATGCAAATGATTATGGTTATTTTAAATTAGATGCAAAATGTAATTGGAAATTTGCAATTGAAAATTATTGTGAGAGCTATCATTTGCCTTGGGTACATCCAGGTTTAAATTCTTATTCAAAATTAGAGGATCACTATCATATTCAAGGACTGCCAAATCGTTTCGCTGGACAAGGAACAGTTGTTTACAATCCAAGATTTGAAGGAAATGAAAAGTTTCCTTGTTTCCCTAACTGGCCGAAAGATAAAGAAAATATAGCTGAGTACGTAGCACTTTTTCCTAACGTAATGTTAGGAATTCACAAAGATCATTATTATGCTTATTGGTTAGAGCCAATCAATCATGAGTTTACAATTGAACATATGGAAATTTATTATGTAGGAGATGAAGCAGCAAATTCAACAAAATATAAATCCCTAAGACAAAAAAATCACAAACAATGGGAAGATATTCAAAAAGAAGATGTAGATATAATTCAAAGTATGCAAATAGGTAGAAACTCTCCAGCTTATAATGGTGGTAATTTTTCTTCAAAGATGGACAATCCTACACATCATTTTCATAAGTGGGTTGCTGGTAATTTAATTTAAAGTTAAAACCTAAAAATGAAAATTATATTAATTATGGGACTTCCAGGCGCAGGGAAAACTACATTAGCTGATGAACTTGCTCCCTTATTGAATGCAAAAAGATTAAATGCAGATGAAGTAAGAAAAGCTGCAAACGATTGGGATTTTTCAGAAGAGGGAAGAACAAGACAAGCAAAAAGAATGGCTGACTTTGCATTAAAATTAAAAGATAAAGGAAATTATGTGATTGCGGATTTTATTTGCCCAACTCCAAAGGCAAGAAGTTTATTTCCTGCAGATTATGTAGTTTGGGTAGATACTATAAAAGAAGGTAGGTTTGATGACACTAATAAAATGTTTGTTAAACCAGAAAAATATGATTTTCATGTTACATCGCAAGATGCTAAGTCTTGGGCACCAAAGATTTTAAAGGAGATAAAAAAATGACGTATCAATGGGACAATAAAAAACCAACTGCTCAAATGTTAGGAAGATGGCAACCGTTTCATGATGGTCACTATACTCTATTTAAGGAAATTATAAAAAAAACAGGACAAGTATGTATTCAAATTAGAGATGTACAAGGTGTTGATGATAATCCATTTGATTTTGAAACAGTTAAGAAAAATATTGAAGAAAAACTTAATCCAGAGTTTGAGGGCAGGTTCAAAATTATGCTTGTCCCTAATATTACAAATATTTGCTATGGAAGAGGTGTTGGATATAAAATTGAAGAAATAGTTTTGTCTGAAGAAATCCAAAAAATTTCAGCAACTAAAATTAGAGCCAAGATGAGAGAAGAAGGTAAATTAAAATAAGTGACTGTAAAAATAAATAAAGTATCACCGGGTGTTAAAAGAGTTTTAATTAATGATCCAAAAACTTATAATTCCTTATCATACAATACTCTTTCGTCTTTATTAAAAGCATTCAAAAAATTAGATAACGATAAAGAAACTAGAGTTATTATTTTAGAAGGGGCTGGCAAAGGATTTAGTGCAGGTCACAATTTAAAAGAGGTAAGAGGTATAAAAAATAGATCTAATCATCTAAAACTGTTTAAACTTTGTTCAAAACTTATGATGCAAATTGTTGAAGGAAACAAACCAGTGATAGCTAAAGTACATGGAGCAGCTTACGCAGCTGGATGTCAATTAGCAGCAAGTTGTGATCTTGCATATAGTACAAACTCAGCAACATTTGCTACACCTGGAGTAAAAATTGGATTATTTTGCAGTACTCCAATGGTCGCTGTCAGTCGAAAAATCAGTAGAAAAAGAATGATGGAAATGCTACTTACCGGTGATCCAATTAGTGCAAAATATGCAAAGGAAATTGGATTAATTAATGATCATTACAGTCCAAAAACTTTGAATAAAAAAGTTTTAGATATTGCAAAAAAAATATCTTCAAAATCAAATTTAACCATCAAAATAGGTAAAAAAGGTTTTTATAAACAATTAGAAATGCCATTAGGTAAAGCTTATGATTACACAAGTAAGATGATGACACTTAATATGTCATCTTATGATGCCAAAGAGGGTATTAGTGCTTTTATTGAAAAAAGAAATCCAAGTTGGAAAAACAAATAACCATTAAGTTGAAGTCACTTAAAAAAAAGTTTAAGTTGTAATCAAAGGAGAAAATCAATCATGGATGGATGCTGTGGTCCTGGATATGCTAGTCCTGTAGAAGCAATAAAAGCGCCAAAAGAAAAGCTTCTATATACAATAGCTATCTACACAGGGACGGGAATACAAAAACCAGACTATTTAGCAACTGTCGATGTTGATCCTCAAAGCCCCACATATTCTAAAGTAATTCATAGACTTGAAATGCCAGGTATTGGTGATGAATTGCATCACATGGGATGGAATGCATGTTCTTCTTGCCATGGTGACTCAAACATGAGCAGAAAATATTTATTAGTTCCAGGTGTTAGATCAAATAATATTTATGTTGTTGATACTGCATCCGATCCTAGAGCTCCAAAAATACATAAAGTAGTAGATGGATCTGAAATAAAGAAAAAAACTAATTTATCAGGACCACATACAGTTCATTGCCTAGGTTCTGAAATTATCATTTCTTTTCTTGGAGACGCTCGAGGAGAAGCACCAGGAGGATATTTACATTTGAATAAAGATTTTGAAATTGTAGGTAGATGGGAAAATTCAATGGGAGACATACCTTTTAGTTATGACTTCTGGTACCAACCAAGACATAATGTGATGGTTAGTTCTGAATGGGCGGCTCCTAATACTTTTATGCCTGGATTTGATTTAGAGGAAGTTGGTCATTTGAAATATGGTAGACGACTTCATGTCTGGGATTTTAAAAAAAAAGAGCCAGTTCAAACAATGTATTTAGGTGAAGATGGTTTAATACCATTAGAAGTAAAATTTATGCATAATCCCGACAGTAGTCATGGATTTTGCGGTGCAGCGCTAAGCGCAAATGTAATTCATTTTTGGAAATCAAAAGGGGGAAAATGGGAATGGGAAAAAATAATTGATGTTGAAAATGAACCACATCCTGATTGGCCAATCCCTGTACCTGGAGTTATGTCAGCGATATTAGTTTCAATGGATGATAAATATCTCTATATAAATAATTGGCTTCATGGAGATATGAGGCAATACGATATTTCAGATCCGCACAAACCTAAATTAACTGGTCAAGTTTGGATGGGTGGATTGTTAGGAAAGGCTCCAGAAGTAAACGGTGTCAAAATTGCTGGTGGACCTCAAATGTATCAATTATCCTTAGATGGTAAAAGAATGTATGTAACAACATCATTATTTTCTACATGGGATAATCAATTTTATCCTGAAATAAGAAAGCAGGGTGGAGCAATGATTATGATTGATTGTGATGTTGAAAATGGTGGGATGAAAATTAATAAAGATTTTATTGTTGATTTTGGTAAAGAACCAAATGGACCTAGTAGGTGCCATGAAAGTAGATATCCAGGTGGAGATTGCACAAGCGACATCTGGCTATGACAAAGATTACAATCTCAAACAGAAATAACAGTGCATTTGAAGTCAGTGGAAAAAAACCTTTATTAAACGAATTAAGAGATCAAGGTGTCGATCTTCCATACGGATGTCAGTATGGTGGATGTATTACATGTGCAGCTAAACTAATTAATGGAGAAGTAGATCAACGTTCTCAAGTTGCTTTAAACAATAGACAAATCAATGATGGATATATTATTTTATGTGTTGCTAAAGCAAAAACAGATTGCACAATTGAGATAGGAGTTGAAAGTCATGATAAATTGTATCGAAATCCTTTCCTAGATCCTTTAGAACCTCATGAATTAAAAGCAGATATCGCGAGTAAAAAGGAAGAAAAAAAATAAACATGAACCACAACGAACCTTATAGCGCTGAATATTTAAAAGATATTTTAAGCTCAGTTAAGACAATTGCTATGGTTGGTGCTAGCCCAGATAAAACTAAATTTAGTTATGGTGTGCTAAGAGTTTTGCATGAAACTGGTTATGACATGATACCTGTAAATCCTAAACCAGGTATAAAGGAAATTAGAAATTTAAAAGTTTATCCAAATTTATCTGCTATCGATAGACCTGTTGATATGGTTGAAGTATTTAGAAAATCTGAGGATCTTTATGGAATTGCTGAAGAGGCAATATCAATTGGAGCAAAAGTATTATGGGGACAAATCGGTGTAATTAATCATGATGCAGCAAAAATTGCTGAAGATGCAGGTTTAAAAGTAGTTATGAATAGATGTCCAAAAATTGAACTCTTCAGACCATTTTGGAAACCGCGACTAGATCTTAAAATTTAAATCAAATTATGGATACAACACTTTTAGATGAAAAAATAAAAGAACTATATTTAAGTTATAGGACGATAGCAATTGTCGGAGCAAGCCCAGACTCAAAAAAAACTTCCAATATAATAATGAAATATTTAAGAAATACAGGTTACAAAGTTTTTCCCGTTAATCCAGTAACAGATAATAAAATTATACATGGTGAACCAGTTTATAAAAAACTAACGGATATTAAAGATCATGTTGGAATTGTTAATGTTTTTAGACCTAGTGAGGAGGCTGAGGAAATAGCAAAACAAACAATAGAAATTGGTGCAAATGTATTATGGTTGCAATTAGGAATTCACAACGAAAATGCAGCTAAATTAGTCTCTCAAAATAAAATTTATTATATCTCTAATAAATGTATTAAAAACGAATACGATAGATTATTCAAAACTATATAATATCAAATTATTAAGTGTGATATTAAGACCTTTTATTTCATTTTAAATTTAAGATAAATTTAAAATATGAAATTCAAAATTTTATTTTTTTTAATTACATTTTTTTATTTTAATTCTTCATTTGCCGATGTTTTAAAACCAAGTGTGAATATAGATCCAAAACAAGTTGTTTTAATTCAATTAAAGGCATTAATGAAAAATGACAGTCCATATAAAGATAGAGGGATTGAGCAAACATGGGAATTTGCACATCCAAATAATCAAAGGATGACAGGTCCATTAGATAGATTTAAAAGAATGTTAAAAGGGGCTTCATACTCGATGCTGATTGATCACAAAGAAAATACAGTAACTGAAATTTACAAATCAAGCACAATGGCAACTTATGAAGTTGTTGTCTTGGATAATGACAAACAATATTTTAAATTTAAATGGAAAGTTGAAAAGAATAATAAAGAAGGCAATCTTTTAGATTGCTGGCTAACAACAGCGGTTTCACAACCAATACCAATGGGATCATCAATATAATGAAAAAGCCCCCAATGTATATTAGGTACGCAATTCTAATGTTTATATTATGCTTTCCAACAATTTCATCTACTCAACTTGGGTGGTATTTTTGGGGAAGTGAAGTTGGGATTAATATTGGCATGGTAGTAGGTACAATTTCCGTTATAGTTGCCGCTTATTTAATGTTCAGAATGGGCTGGCGTGACGCAGATGATGAATAATAGAATTTTGTTTCGTTAGTAATTAAAATTTAGTAGGAATCTGAGAATGAAATCCAAAGCAAAAGTTGTTGTAGTTGGTGGTGGAGTAGTAGGGGTTAGCGCACTCTATCACTTAGCAAAAAAAGGTTGGTCAGATGTTGCTTTAATTGAAAGAAAAGAACTAACATCAGGTTCAACTTGGCATGCAGCGGGCTTATTACCACTATTTAATATGAGTTATTCTGTAGGACAACTTCATAAGTATGCTGTCAATTTATATAAAACTTTAGAGGAAGAGACAGGTAAGAATGTAGGTTTCAGCGTTGTATCAAATATTAGATTAGCAAGCACTAAAGATAGAATGGATGAATACTTTCAATACGCAGGTGTTGCTCAAACAATAGGTGTTGATGTAAAATTTTTAACTCCAGACCAAGTTAAGGAAATCTGGCCATTATGTAATACATCAGATTTAGTAGGTGCAATACAACACCCTGAAGATGGATATATTCAACCAGCAGATTTAACACAAGCTCTTGCTACAGGCGCAAGAAATAGAGGAGCAGAAATTTATAGAAATACAAATGTTGTTGGAATGAAACAAACCAAAGATGGTTGGGTTGTTGAAACAGATAAAGGATCTATAGAGTGTGAGCATATTATTTCTTGTTCAGGAAATTTTGCAAGACAAACTGGAAAGATGGTTGGTTTAGATATTCCAGTAATCCCAGTAGAACATCAATACATTGTTACTGAACCTCATCCAGAAATTCAAAAAAGAAAAAAAGATGGACTACCAGAGATGGGAGTTTTAAGAGATAGTGATAGCAGATGGTACATGAGAGAAGAAGCAGGTGGATTAATTTTAGGACCATATGAAGATGGAGCACCAGCTTGTTATGTAGATGGACCATCAAAAGATTCTGAATATGAATTATTTCAGGAAGATTTGGATAGATTGGCTCCACATATTGAAGGTGCAATACATAGAGTCCCTGCGTTTGGAGAGGTAGGAGTTAAGAAAGTTTATAACGGTGCAATTTGTTATACACCTGATGGTAACCCAATTGTTGGTCCTGCTTGGGGATTGAAAAATTTTTGGATAAATGAAGGTCATAGTTTTGGTATCACTGCAGCAGGTGGAGCAGGATGGCAACTTGCTGAATGGATTGTAGATGGTGAACCCACAATTGATATGCTTGGTGTTGAACCAAGAAGGTATGGAGATTATTGCTCTAAATCATATTTAAAAGCTAAAAATGAAGAAGCCTACAGTCACGTTTTCATAACTCACTTTCCTGATGAAGAAAGACCAGCAGCAAGACCATTAAGAACAGCGCCATGTTATGACAGAATGAAAAATTTAGGAGCAGTGTTTGGTCAAAAATTTGGATGGGAACGACCTAATTTTTTTGCAACTGATGGAATGGAGCAAAAAGATGATTGGTCATTTAGAAGATCAAAATGGTTCAATGCAATGGAAAAAGAATGCAAAAACGTAAAAGAAAATGTTGGTCTTTTGGATATGACTGCATTTGCAAAATGTAGAATTAAAGGACCTGGTGCTGAGGAATTTTTAGATAATTTAGTTGCAAACAAATTACCAAAAAAAGTTGGAAGAATTAATTTATGTCATGCTTTAAATACTAAAGGCGGAGTTCATTCTGAATTTACTATTATGAGAGAGTCACATGATAGCTTTTATTTAGTATCAGCAGGAGCTTTCCAAAGATTAGATCATGATTGGATTTTAAAATGGATGCCTTCAGACGGTTCAGTGCAGTTTGAAAATTTAACTAATAGTAATGGAGTTTTGGTTGTTTCAGGTCCAAAAGCTAGAGAGTTAATGCAAAGAGTTTCAAAAGATGATTTTTCAAATGAAAACTTTAAATGGCTAAGTGCAAAAATGGTTGATGTAGGGTACGCACCAGTAAATGCTATGAGAGTTAATTTTGTTGGTGAATTAGGATGGGAACTTCATCATCCAATTGAATATCAAAATCACATTTTTGATAAACTTATGGAAGCAGGACAAGATCTTGGACTAAAGCCATATGGTATTAGAGCAATGAATAGTTTGAGAGTAGAAAAATCGTATAAATTGGTTGGAACAGAACTATCAATAGAATACTCACCTTATGAAAGTGGTCTTGATAGATTTATACATCCTAATAAAGGAAGTTTTATTGGACTTGAAGCATTAAACAAGTGGAGAGAAAAAGGTTTTGATAACAAACTTGTTACCTTGGAGGTTCATAATCCAAAAGATGCAGATGTATTAGGCAACAATCCAATTTATGAAAATGGAAGTGTTATAGGAAGAGCTACAGGAGGAGATTTTGGTTTTAGAATTGGAAAATCATTAGCATTAGGTATGGTTAAACCAGAATTAGCAAATGTTGGACAAAAACTTAAAATTGAAATATTAGGTGAGAAATATGATGCTACAATTTTAGATGAAAGTCCTTACGATCCAGAAAACAATTTATTAAGAGCTTAATGAAAATATTAGTCGCAGTTAAAAGAGTTATTGATTACAACGTTCAAATAAGAGTTAAAGAAGATGGTTCTGGTGTTGTTACTGACAACGTTAAAATGTCAACAAATCCACCAGATGATAATGCAATAGAAGAAGCAGTAAAAATTAAAGAGGCTGGCAAAGCTAAAGAAATAGTTGCAATTACAATCGGTGAAGAAAAAGCTCAAGAAACTGTTAGAAAAGCATTAGCTGTTGGAGCGGATAGGGGAATACATGTCAAAGTTGATAATGTGATTGAGCCATTAGCAGTTTCAAAAATTTTGAAAAAAATTGTAGAAAAAGAAAATCCTGATTTGGTGTTTATGGGAAAACAAGCAATTGACGATGATTGTAATCAAACTGGTCAGATGCTTGCAGCTTTATTAAATTGGCCTCAAGCAACTTTTGCATCGAAAATTGAAGTTAAAGATAATGCATTAGAAGTAACTCGTGAAATTGATGAAGGTTTAGAAACTATTGAAGTAAATGTTCCAGCTATTGTTACATGTGATTTAAGACTAAATGAACCAAGATATGCTTCGCTTCCAAATATTATGAAAGCGAAGAAAAAACCAATAGAACAGTTAAATGCTTCAGATTTAGGAGTTGATATTAATCCTAGAATCGAACAAATTAAAGTTGAGGAACCACCAAAAAGAAAAGCTGGAATAAAAGTCGCTAGTGTAGAAGAATTAGTGCAAAAATTAAAAAATGAGGCTAAAGTAATTTAAATGTCAGTATTATTAATTGCAGAACACAATAATAAAGAGGTTAGACCATTTACCTATAATGCTATAACTGCAGCTTCTCAAATAAATGAGGATCTTCATGTTTTGGTTTTAGGTCATCAAGCTGATGATGTTGCAAAATCTTTATCTGAAGTTCCAAATGTAAAAAAAGTTATTCACGTTGATAATAAAATTTATGAAAACTACATTGCTGAAAATTATACAGCAGCAATAATTAAGCATGCAGAAAGTTATTCACATATTGTAAGCTCAGCAAATACATTTGGCAAAAATTTAATGCCAAGAATTGCAGCATTACTAGATACTTCGCAAGTGAGCGATATAATTAAAGTTATTTCTGAGGATACTTTTTTAAGACCAATTTATGCAGGAAATGCTTTTGCTACGGTTAAAAGTAATGACAAAAAAAAATGTGTTACTATTAGACCGACGTCGTTTGACCCTGCTGAAAAGAGTGGTGGATCTGCTGAAATTACAAAATCTGATCCAGCAGAAGCTAGTTCATCAACTAAATTTCTAAAGAAAGAAGAAGTTAAGTCAGACAGACCAGAGCTTGGAACAGCTAGAATAGTTATTTCTGGTGGCAGAGGAATGCAAAATGGCGAAAATTTCAAATTAATAAGTGATATTGCGGATAAACTTAATGCAGCAATTGGTGCATCTAGAGCAGCAGTTGATGCAGGTTATATTACGAATGATCATCAAGTAGGACAAACGGGTAAAGTGGTAGTCCCAGATTTATATATTGCAGTTGGAATTTCAGGTGCGATACAGCACTTAGCAGGAATGAAAGAAAGCAAAGTTATTGTGGCTATAAATAAAGACGGTGAAGCTCCAATTTTTAGTGTCGCAGATTACGGATTAGAAGCAGATCTTTTTGAGGCTCTTCCTCAGTTTTTGTCAGAATTGAACAAATTAAACACTATACAAAAATAGCAAATACTGTAAGAAATTATCATTATGTCCAGAGAAGTGATGGAATACGATGTTGTCATCGTAGGTGGCGGACCATCAGGACTTTCAACTGCAATTAAATTAAAGCAGTTAAATCCAGATATTAATGTCTGCCTTTTAGAGAAAGCATCTGAAATAGGTGCACACATTTTATCAGGGAACGTGTTTGAAACACGTGCTTTAGACGAACTAATACCTAATTGGAAAGAATTAGATGCTCCCATTAAAACAAAAGTTACAAAAGAAAAATTTTTATTTTTAGGAAAACAAAAATCATTAAGTTGGCCAACATGGCTGCTTCCTAAGGTTCAACAAAATCATAACAATTATATTATAAGTCTTGCAAATCTTTGTAGATGGTTAGCAGAGAAGGCTGAAGGATTAGGAGTTGAAATATTCCCAGGATTTCCAGCAAGTGAAGTTTTATATAATGATGATGGATCAGTTAAAGGTATTGCAACTCAAGATATGGGTATCGACAAAGAGGGAAATAAAAAAGATACTTATGAACCAGGAATGGAATTACATGCAAAAGTTACAGTCTTTGCAGAAGGATGCAGAGGTCACTTAGGAAAAGAATTAATTAAGAAGTTTGAGTTGGATAAAGGTAAAAATCCTCAACAATATGGAATTGGTTTTAAAGAAATTTGGGAGATAGATGAAAAAAATCATGCAGAAGGTTTAGTAATGCATACTGCTGGATGGCCTTTAGACAATAACACCTACGGTGGAAGTTTTATGTATCATGCAGAAAATAAACAAGTTTTTCTTGGTTACGTAATTGGATTAGATTACCAAAATCCTCATCTCTCACCTTTCGATGAATTCCAAAGATTTAAAACTCATCCAGATATAAAAAAAATAATTGATGGTGGAAAAAGAATTACTTATGGCGCAAGAGCTTTAATTGAGGGAGGTATACAGAGTTTACCTCAGATGTTTATGCCAGGTGCTTTGTTAGTTGGATGTGACGCGGGAACGTTAAATATGCCTAAAATAAAAGGGTCTCATACTGCAATGAAAAGTGGAATGATCGCTGCAGAAACAATTTATGAGCATCTTACAAAAAATATAAATTTATCTACATATGAACAAAAATTTAAAGAAAGTTGGGTTTATAAAGAATTATATGAGGCGAGAAATGTAAAACCAAGTTTCTCTTGGGGTTTAATTCTAGGTATATTATTTACTGGAATTGACCAGATTTTATTTAGAGGAAAGCTTCCTTTCACATTAAAGCATAAACACGCTGATCATGAAGCTTTAAAACCAGCAGATAAAATGCCAAAAATTGATTATCCTAAGCCTGATAACGTTGTTACTTTTGATAAAACTAGTTCGGTTTATCTAACAGGTACAATTCATGATGATAATCAGCCAGTCCACTTAAAACTTAAAGATCCAGATTTGCCAATAAAATATACTTTAGAAAAATTTGATGAGCCTGCACAAAGATATTGTCCAGCAGGAGTTTATGAAGTTCAAGAAGTAAATTCTGTTCAAAAATTTGTAATAAATGCACAAAATTGCATACATTGTAAAACTTGTGATATTAAAGAGCCATCTCAAAATATTACTTGGGTCACACCAGAAGGTGGAGGTGGACCTAAATACGGAAATATGTAATTAAGATAAATCGATTGCAAACTTTTTTAAGGTTTCAATTGGAATAAGATTTAAAGTGTTTTTATGAGTTTTTTTTAAATAAATTGGACATCCTTTTCCAGCTTCTAAAGCTCGAGCATACCAGCCTGCACACACGCACCAACTATCTCCATCTTTTAAACCTGGAAAACCAAACTCAGGATGAGGTGTAATTAAATCATTGCCTGCTTCTTTACACCATTCTAAAAATTCAGTATTTACTTTTGCACAAACAGTGTGCACACCATGATCATTTTCATCTGTATTGCAACATCCGTCTCTATACCATCCTGTTAAAGGATCATTTGAACATAACTCTAAGTCTTCGTCTAAAACATTTTTTTGTTTATCAGCCATGAAACAATCTTGTTAATTTTTTATCAATATCTATGTTAAAAGAAAATGATCTTCTTTCACCATCAGATTTAAATGGATATGCAGTATGCATTAAATTATTTGGGAATAAGATAAGATCACCAACTCTTGGTTTATGATTAAATATAGAATTATTTAAAAAAGATTTAGAACCATAAATAAAATCAATTGTTCCGTTAGTTTTAATTTTTTTATGTCCCTTTGTTAAATTGTTTGGAATTTTTAAATAACCAACTCCAGAAACATTGCCATCATGAAAATGTACAGGGTTATAATCATTTTTAAATTGTCTTACGACCCATAAATTCTTAATTTTAATATTTTTTGACTTCTTATTAAGATTTTTTTTTAAATATTGATTTACACTTTTAAAAATAAAACTTTTTAAATTTTTTTTAATAAATTTATTTTTTAATTCAATTTCTTGCTCAACTTGACCTACTAACTTTTTTGAGTAGTCATTTGATTTCAATTTTTTTTTATCTTTGATAATACTTTCAACTTCATCATTAATTTTTTTTACCAAATTTAATGGAATTTTAACAACAGCAATTTTTGGTCCAAACGGACTTAAAACTTTCATTAATTTTTTATATTTTTGTTGGATTAGGTTGTCCTTTATAAACAACTTCTGGATCAAATTTTTTTTCTTCTTCTTCAAATTTCATTTCGATTTGTTTTGCATTATCAATTTTACCCAAAGGAACAGATCTGTAAAAACAGGATCTGTACCCAACGTGGCAACTAGAACCTTCGCCAATATCTACAGTCATCCACACTGCATCTTGATCATCATCAATTCGAATCTCTTTTACTTTTTGAACAAACCCACTTGTTTTTCCTTTATGCCAAATTGATTGCCTTGATCTGCTCCAGTAATGTGCTTCTTTGGTTTCAATAGTTAACTTGAAGGCTTCGACATTCATATACCCATGCATTAATATTTCTTTTGTTTTTGAGCATGTTGTAATGACTGGAATCAATCCATCATTGTCGAATTTAGGAGATAAAAGCTTGCCTTCTTCTATTTCTGCTACATTTTCTCTTTTTTTAAACATATATGTGGAATTATCTAACATAATAATAAATATAATAAATATTTTAAATTTAAGGTTTTATATATATAAAAGCACGTCATGAAATTAGTAAAAAACGAAAACGAAAAAAAAATTAACGAAGTAACAGACAAGGAAGCTGAAGAAGCTTTCGTTAAAATTCTTAAGTGGTTAGGTGAAGATCCTACCAGAGAAGGTTTATTGGAAACTCCAAAAAGAGTAACAAAAGCATTTAAAGAATATTTCAAGGGATACAAAGAAGATCCTAAAGCAGTTTTAGATAAAACATTTGGTGATGTTGAAGGCTATAGCGATATGGTTGTTCAGAAAAATATTTCAGTTCAAAGTCATTGCGAACATCACATGGCACCAATTATAGGAATTGCTCATGTAGCATACATTCCAAATCAAAGAGTTGTAGGATTAAGTAAAATAGCAAGAGTAGTAGAAGTATTTTCTAAAAGATTACAAACACAAGAAAGATTAACTGTTCAGATCGCTAATACTTTAATGGAGTCGTTGGATGCAAAAGGAGTTGCGGTAACAATAGATTCAACTCATCAGTGTATGACTATGAGAGGTATAAAAAAAGAGCAAGCTACCACAGTTACAAATTTTTATCTTGGACAGTTTAAAGACGATTTAAGTTATCAAAATAGATATTTGCGATTTATTGCAAAATAATATTTACTGATAAACATGGCGGACTCATTTAAAGCAGTTGTAATAAACAATCAGAACGAAAATTTTACAAGAGAAGTCAAAGAACTAAGTTTAGATCATTTTAAAGATGGTGAGGTGCTAGTTAAGATAGATTATTCTGATCTTAATTGGAAAGATGCAATGATACTAAAAGATGGTGGTAAATTAGTTAAAGAGTATCCAAGAATACCTGGTATTGATTTTTCTGGAACTGTTGCACAAGGAGATGGTGAAGAATTTAAAGAAGGAGAAAGAGTTATATTAACAGGTTGTAGAGCAGGTGAACTTTTTGATGGTGGATATTCTCAATACGCAAAAGTTAAAAAAGATCATATTACAAAAACACCTGAGGGAATGACAAATAAACAAGCTATGATTCTAGGAACTGCTGGTCTTACAGGTTTGTTATGTGCCTTTGCAGTTAAAGCAAGAGAGGAACTATTGATGCAATCAAAAGTAAATGATGTATTGGTAACAGGTTCTACTGGTGGAGTTGGTATGGTAGCAGTAATGGTTCTTGCAAAGATGGGAATTAATGTAACAGCTATAACTGGTAAACCAGATAAAGCAGATTACTTAAAAGAACTTGGTGCAAAAAACGTTATAGATCGTAAAGAATTTGAGGGTGAAGCAAGATTAATAGATAAAGGAACATGGGATGGAGTTGTAGATACCGTCGGTGGTAACATTTTATCTAATGCAATAGCTCAAACTAAACCAAAAGGAATTGTTGCTATATGTGGAAATGCTAGTGGCAATAAATTAAATACATCAGTAATTCCATTTATATTAAGAGCAGTCAAATTATGGGGAGTAGACTCGGTTAATATCAGTAAAAAAAGAAAAGAGTTTGTATGGGGAGAATTCCCTGCTTTGCTAGATTTTGATATTTTAGAAAAATCAGTAAATACTATTGGATTAGACGAATTATTAAATATCTATCCTGATATATTAAAAGGAAATTTAAAAAATAAAATAGTAGTGGATGTAAATAAATAATGGATTGGGATAAATTAAAGATATTTCATGCAGTTGCTGAGGCAGGTAGCTTTACTAGTGCAACAGTAATTCTAAATCTAAGTCAATCTGCAATTAGTAGACAAATTCAATCTTTAGAAGAAGATTTAAAAGTTAAATTATTTGAACGTCATGCTAGAGGTTTAACACTAACTGAAAATGGAGAATATGTATTTAAAACAGCTCATGAAGTTATCTCCAAATTAAAAGAAGTAGAAACAACTTTAGGAGATAAAAAACATAAACCATCCGGAAAACTATCAGTAACAACCGTTGTTAGTTTTGGAACAACTTGGCTGACGCCAAGAATACAAGAATTTATGCAATTAAATCCAGAAATTGAAGTTGAACTCATATTTGATGATAGGGAGTTAGATTTAAGCACAAGACAAGCAGATATTGGAATATTTATGAGAAGACCGAAACAACTTAATTATATTCAAAAAAAGCTCATAGATATTAATTATCACATCTACGGATCACCAAAATACTTAGAAAAACATGGATATCCTAAGACAGTTAATGACTTGAATAAGCACAACTTTATTTCATTTGGTAGAGGAGCTCCATCTCCAGTTTATAATCCAGATTGGGCATTAAAACTTGGAATGAAAGATAATAAAAAAAGAAAAACAGTAATGAGAGTGAATAGTGTTTATGGTTTACTATTAGCTGTTCAAAGCGGTGTAGGACTAGCTGCAATTCCAGATTACTTAACTGTGAAACAACCAAATATTGTTAAAGTTTTACCAAGCGTTCAAGGTCCAACTACTGAGGCACACTTTGTATATCCTCAATCACTTAAAAATGTTGCTAGAGTTCAAGCTTTTAGAAACTTCCTTTACAGTAAAATTTCTGAGTGGGAATTTTAAATAATTTAACCAAAAAACAGCACTGATTGCGATTGATTATCAATTGCGACAATATTGCAATTGATAATCATTTTCATTGAGAATAGTTATCATCCGCATTGCAGGACAAATTACGTTTAATATAAATATAAATTTAAGGAGTAGAATGAGAAAATTAACAATAATTTCATTGTTTTTTGCTTTAATTTCAAGTTTTACGATTGCAGCTGAGGTCAATATTTTTAGTGCAAGACACTATGATTCTGACATTCAATTATATGAAAAGTTCACAGCAGCAACAAGAATTAAAGTAAACGTAGTATCTGGTAAAGATAAAGCCCTGCAAAAAAGAATTACAGAAGAGGGAGCAGACTGTGTTGGAGATTTATACATCACAGCTGATGCTGGAAGATTAGGTGCATTTGCAGCTAAAGGCATGATGCAAAACGCTGGTTGGTCAAAAGCTATTAAGGATGCTGTACCTGCACAATTTAGATCTGCTAAATGGACTGGAATAGCTAAGAGAGCAAGAATAATTTATTATTCACCTGAAAGAGTAAATGCAAATGAACTAAATGGCATGACTTACGAAGGTCTAGCTGATCCAAAATGGAAAGGTAGATTAGTAATTAGAAAATCTAACAACATTTATAACCAATCTTTAGTTGCTTCACTTGTTAAGAATAATGGTAAAGCAAAAACTGCAGAATGGTCTAAAGCTGTTGTGGCAAACATGGCAAGAACTCCAAAAGGTAACGACCGTGCTCAAATCATGGCTGTTGCAGCTGGAGAAGCTGATATTGCTGTTGCAAACACATACTATCATGCATTGATGTTATCTGGAAAAAAAGGTGCTGAACAACAAGAAGCAGCAAAAAAAGTAATGCCTTTTTTCCCTAATCAACAAGATAGAGGAACGCACATTAATATTAGTGGAGCTGGAATGCTTAAATATGCACCAAACAAAGCTAATGCTGTAAAATTAGTTGAGTTTTTATTATCAACAGAGGCTCAAAATCACATTGTAAATAATACTTTTGAGTATCCAATGATCGATGGTGTAACACCTAATGATTTAGTTCCAGGCAAAGAGATGAACTTTGTAATGGATACCAAAACAAGTGTTAAGTCATACGGTGCAAAACAAGCAGATGCATTAGAAGTAATGTTAGCTGCTGGTTGGAAGTAAATGATAGCTGTTAAAAAAAAATTTACTACGGAAGTTGATTATAATAAATCTACCAAAGCCTGTCCTGCATGTGCTTCGGAGTGTGAAAAAATCAATAAACGTGTAAATAATAGAAAATTGTCTGAAATTAAAACTAAGGAGGTTCCGCATATCCTAAAAGTATTTAATTTTTGATTTTCTAAAGTTTGTGCCTATGGTTTGGTTTCCTAAACCACGGGCACTTTTGATTTTCATGATTATAAGGCGGATTATAATATATGAAATTTAATACATGGTACCTTTCTTCATTTTTAGTTTCATTTGTTGTTGCAATTCCAATTTTGACTGTGTTTGCAAGTTTCTTCCAAGAAACAACTAATTACTTTGATATTTTAAAAAATACATTTTTAATTGAATATATTTATAATTCTTTAATATTACTTTTAGGAGTTTTATTTCTGACATTAATCTTAGGTGTAGGCTGTGCATATGTAGTATCATTTTATGAATTTCCAGGCGTTAAATTTTTTAAATGGGCTTTAATATTATCTTTTGCAGTACCTGCTTACATTTATGCTTATTCATTAACTGCTTTTTTTGAAAACTTTGGAACACTATATTCAATATTGAAATCTTTATTTGGACCTGGTGAATACAATCAATCCATCCCAAAATTTGATGGTATGCTTGGTGCTATTTTATCTATTTCTTTTTCACTATTTGGATATGTTTATGTTCTAACTAGAGCATCTTTTCATTATCAGTCTCAAAATTTAATAGAATTAGGACAAAATCTAGGTTTTTCAAAATATAAGTCTTTCTTTAAAATCATTTTACCATCTGCAAGACCAGCGATAGTTGCTGGATTAGCCTTAGTTGCTATGGAAACATTATCAGATTTTGGAGCAGTATCATTTTTTGGAATAGCAACTCTTACTACTGGAATATATGATTCATGGATATCTTTTGATGATTTAGCTTTTGCAAATCAGCTCTCATTTTTTTTACTATTATTTATATTAGGACTTTTTTTTATTGAGAATATCTCAAGAAAAAAAGCTCAATATCACTCTCCAGTTAAGGGAGGAATTAAAGAAAAGAAGAAAATTAAATTAAACTTTTCAAAAGGATCTTTAGCATTCGGATTTT
Source organism: uncultured Pelagibacteraceae bacterium (assembly GCA_902519695.1). Taxonomy (GTDB): domain Bacteria; phylum Pseudomonadota; class Alphaproteobacteria; order Pelagibacterales; family Pelagibacteraceae; genus Pelagibacter. Next base: position 82,005 of record CABYKN010000001.1, read on the forward strand.
GTTTTTTAGTTTTTTTAGTCAGCTTTTTATTCCCTGTTTTACAAATGTTGTATTGGACAATAATTTTTCCAAAAAATTTATTTGATTTAAATACTTTTCAATTATTTATAAATACAATTTACCTGGTATTTTTATCAAGCGTTGTTCTAGTAATTTTTTCATTTATTTCAAATTATGGAAACAGAGTAACTAAAAGTAAATTCTTAAATTATCTTACAACATTTTCTATTACTGGTTATGCAATCCCTGGTGTAATTTTAGCTGTAGCATTCATCACTTTTATTGCTTGGTTTGATAATACTTTTATAAAAGCCCTTGAATTTAATTCTATAAAGAGAGTTTTTATAGGATCTATTTTTGGTTTAGTGATAGTTTATTTTATAAGATTTTATTCACTAGCTTATAATGGATTGAAAACTGGTTATGAAAGAATAAATAGGTCAATTGATGAAAGTTCTTATCTTCTTGGTTACTCGAAAATTAAAACTTTTTTAGGAATTCATGTTCCTTATTTAAAAAACTCTGTATTTCTTATAGGGATATTGATTACTATAGAAGTAATAAAAGAATTACCTATAACTTTGATATTGAGACCATTTAACTTTGAAACATTCGCTACAACAGCATATATATTCGCATCCCAAGATCTTTTAGAAGCAGCAGCAGTTCCATCATTATTCTTGATATTGATTGCAAGTACATTTATTTTGATTACATCTAAATTTATTTTGAAAGACTAATGGCTGATAATTTTTTTGAAATCGAAAATGTATCTTTTGCTGCTGGCGGGAAAAACAAAGTTAATAATGTTACTTTAAATATTGAAAATGAAGGTGAAATAGTATGTTTACTTGGACCCTCTGGCATAGGTAAAACCACAATATTAAGAACCATTGCGGGTTTAGAAAAAATTAATAAAGGTAAAATTAATCTGAAAGGCAGAACACTTTCATCTCAAAATATTCATATTGAGCCAGAAAACCGTAACATTGCTCTGTCATTTCAAGAGAACAGTTTATTTCCTCATTACAATGTAGAAAAAAATATTAATCTTGGCTCAGATAGAGTGAAAGATGATAAAAAAATTCAAACTAAAGAAGTAATTAATTTTTTAAACTTAAACAAAATATTAAACAAATTTCCACATGAGATAAGTGCTGGCGAAGCCCAAAGAGCATCCCTAGCAAGATCTTTAGTTTCTCAACCTGATTTATTAATGCTTGATGAGCCATTATCTAATGTAGATCAAAGTTTTAAGGAGGAAATTCAAGTTGAATTAAAACAAATTTTAACAAATTCAAAAATAACTACAATAATTGTAACTCATGACTCATATGAAGCTTTTTACCTGGGTAGCAAATGTGGAATAATTTTAGACGGTGAGTTAAAGCAATATGATGATCCATATAATGTCTACCATTTACCAAATTCAGTAGAAGTAGTTAATTTTTTAAACAGAGGCACATTAATACCAGCAGAAGTTACCAGTCCGAAAAGTCTTGAAAATGAAGATTTAGGTACAATAACAGGAAATTTCGCTAGACCGTTCCCAATAGGATCTAAAGTAAAACTTTTAATACAGCCAGAAGACTTACAACATGATGATGCGAGCAATCTCAAACTTGAAGTAGTAGATAGAAAATTCAGAGGGTCAAATTTTATTTATACGTTAAAAACATTAAGTAATAAATTAATACCAGTTTTTGTGCATTCTCATCATATTCATCAACATGAAGTCGATGAAAAATTTGGTATAAAAAGACCCATCCATATCGATCATATTGTTTGCTTTTAAATTTAATTATATAAATCCAAAAATGTATGAAAGAGTTACCTAAAAGTACTAAAGTAGTTGTTATAGGGGGTGGTGTTGCTGGAACATCATGTGCTTATCATCTGGCAAAATTTGGATGGAAAGATGTTGTTTTACTTGAAAGAGATTTGCTTACTTCAGGAACTACCTGGCATGCAGCAGGTCTTCTAGGTCAATTAGGTGCATCATCAACAATTACAAAAATAAGAAAATATTCTTTAGATCTTTATAAAGATTTAGAAAAGACTACAGGTTTATCAACTGGAATGAAGCAAAATGGTGCAATCACAGTTGCATCCACTAAAGAAAGAATGCAAGAACTACTAAGACAAGCAACAACTGCTCAATTATCAAACGTTGAAGTAGAAGTTCTTAATAAAAAACGTTTAAAGGAATTGTATCCTGTATTACATAGTGAAGATATTGTAGGTGGTGTTTACATGCCGAAAGATGGTCAAGCAGATCCAGTTGGAGTAACCAATGTGCTTGCAAAAGCTGCAAGAATGGAGGGTGCAAAGATCTTTGAAAAAACACCTGTTAAAAAAATTTTAATTAAAAATTCTAGAATTAGTGGGGTAGAAACTAATAGAGGTGTCATCGATTGTGAATATGTTGTTATGGCAACAGGAATGTGGTCAAGACAATTAGGCGAAGAAATAAATGTAAGTGTGCCACTATATCCAAACGAACATTTCTATATCATCACAGAACCAATAAAAGATTTACCTCAAAATCTTCCAGTGCTGAGAGATTATAATGCTTGTTTATATTTAAAAGAAGATGCAGGAAAAATGCTCGTAGGTATTTTTGAACCAAAAGCAAAACCAGCATTTAAAGACACTGGAAGAGTTCCAGATAATTTTTCATTTGGTGAACTGCCAGATGATTTTGATCATTTTGAACCTTACTTAGAAAAATCATTTCATAGATTGCCAATGTTAGAAAGTGCAGGAATAAGAAAATTCTTCTCTGGTCCAGAGTCTTTTACTCCAGATACTCAATATTTATTAGGCGAAACTCCTGAAGTTAAAAATCTATTTACATGTTGCGGTTTTAATAGCATTGGGATTGCTAGCTCAGGAGGAGCTGGCAGAGTTACTGCCGAGTGGATGATCAATGGACATATTAATGAAGATTTATTTTCAGTGGATATTAAAAGGTTTCAAAAATTCCACTCATCAAAAAACTTTATTATGGAAAGAGTAACAGAAACGCTTGGTGATCTGTATGGAATGCATTGGCCCTATAAACAACCAAATACATCAAGAAATCAAAAACTTTTGCCCTATCATGAAGAATTAAAAAAAGCAGGAGCTTGTTTTGGAGTTGCCGGAGGTTTTGAAAGACCAATGTGGTATTCATTAAATGGTAAAGAGCCTAAATATGAATATAGTTTTAATTATCAAAATTGGTACCCATCAGCAAAACACGAGACTTTAAATGCCAGGAGGAATGTTGGTTTATTTGATTTCTCAACATTTTCAAAATTTGATTTGAAAGGCGAAAAAACTCACCAAGAACTTCAAAAGTTGTGTACCGCTAATATTAAAAATGAGATTGGAAAAACAACTTACACTCATATGTTAAATGAAGATGGTGGAATAGAAACAGATTTAACTGTTGTATGTATGGATAAAAATTATTTTAGAATTGTGAGCTCAGCAGCTACGAGAGAACACGATAAGTACCATATCTTAAAGTATTTAGATGGAGATGTGTCTTTTAAAGATGTAACAGAAGATATTTGTTGTCTAGGATTATTCGGTCCAAAGAGTAGAGAGATGATTTCGAAAATAAGCAATGAAGATTTTAGTAATGATAAATTTAAGTTTGGAACTGGAAAGTTCATAATGATAAATGGTTTCAAAATTTGGGCTCAAAGACTTTCTTACGTTGGGGAATTAGGATTTGAGCTTTACGTTGACTCAAGTTTAGCTAAGGGTTTGTATGAAATTCTGATTGAAGAGGGAAAAAACTTTGAATTATCTCATTGCGGAATGCATGCAATGGATATTATGAGAATGGAAAGTGGATTTGTTCACTGGGGACATGATATTTCGCCAGAAGAAAATCAGTATCAAGCAGGTTTAAAATTTGCAATTAGTTATAAGAAAAATGTAAACTTTGTTGGAAAAGATGCTCTATTAAAAATTAAAGACCAAAAATTAGATAAGAGAATGATGATGTTTACTCTTAAAGACAGCAAACCTGGTGAGCCACTTTTATTAAATGAAGAACCTATTTATATGGATGACAAAATAATTGGTAGAACAACTTCAGGAAATTATTCTTTTTGTTATGATAAAAATCTTTCTTTTGGATATGTCAATTCTGGAAATACAGTTGAAACATTAAAAGACAAAAATATATATATTGAAATTGAAAAACAAAAATATCCAGTTGAGGTGTTGGAAAAACCTTTAAACAATAAAGATTTTAAGAACTAATTTTCTTTTTTCTACTTTCGGCTTGAACAAATAAAACTCCAAAAACTATTATTCCAATAACTCCAAAAGTTTTATTAAAATCAAAAGGTACACCAAAAATATAAAAATTAATTAATGTCGACCAAATTAATTGTGAATATTGAAAATTAGTTACAAAAGATAAATTTGATAGTTGAATTGCAAATATAATTAAAAGATGACTAGTAAAACCTAATACACCTAGAAATATTAACCAAATCCATAACTTTTTATTCTCAATAGGTGTCCAGTCTAACATTACATAAATAGAGAAAACAATGGCCCCAACAACAGCAGCATAAAATAACGCCACTAATGGATCATTATTACCAGAAATAAATTTTGTAAAAAATTGATATAAAGCCCAACATACTGGTGGTACCAAAGGAAAAATTAAGTCTAAACTTAAGACTTTCATACTAGGGCTCATTGAATAAATTATACACCCGAAGCTTAATAACATTAAAATTATACCTTTAGATGAAAGAATATCTTTTAAAAACAATGCCGTTAAAATTGATACTATTAATGGAGCTGAGAAGAAAACTACATATATATCGACAAGGTCAAATTTTTGTAAAGAATGAATGAAAAAAAAAGTAGCAAAAACCATTAATATAGATCTAATAAAATTAATTTTAAAATTGCTTTTTAAGTTTAACTTAGGTTTTAATATCGCGAATAAAATTAAAATAATCACAAAGTGAAAAAAAAATCTGCCCCAAATTACTTGATTTAATGGCATTAATGTTCCCAGATATTTTGCAGTAGAATCTTGGCAAACTAAAATAAAAAATCCAGATATAGATAAAATTATAACTTTGGTAATAGATTTATTTTTAAGAAAATTCATATTTGTGATTAAATTTTAGACCGAGCTAAGATTATCTAAAATTTTTTTTGAACACTGTTCTGTACTACTAGAGCCTTGAAGATCTTTCGTTCGACTGTCTTTATCTTTAAGAGTTAATTCAATTGATTTTACTATTCTATCAGAAGCTTCTTTTTCACCTAAGTAATCTAACATCATTGCAGCTGACCAAATTTGACCCACTGGATTAGCTATCCCTTGTCCCGCAATATCTGGCGCCGATCCATGAACGGGTTCAAATAATGATGGATACTTATTAGTTGGATTTATATTTCCAGACGGTGCAATTCCAATAGTTCCAGTACAAGCTGGTCCTAGATCAGATAGAATATCCCCAAAAAGGTTCGATGCGACTATCACATCAAAGCGTTCAGGACTTAACACAAATCTAGCAGCTAATATATCGATATGGTATTGATCAGTTTCAACATCAGGATAATTTTTTTTATTTTCATTAAATCTTTCATCCCAATAAGGCATTGTAATAGATATTCCATTTGATTTTGTAGCACTTGTTAGTTTTTTTCTTTTTCTTTTTTTAGCTAATTCAAATGCAAATTGTTGAACTCTATCTATTCCGTATTTTGACATTATTGTTTCTTGAATAACCACTTCTCTATCACTTCCCTGAAACATTCTTCCACCGACTGATGAGTATTCTCCTTCAGTATTTTCTCTAACAATTATCATGTCAATATCACCTGGCTTTTTATTAGCTAATGGTGCATTTACACCTTCAAAAAGTTTTACAGGTCTTAAGTTAATAAATTGATCAAACTCTCTTCTAAATTTTAACAATGATCCCCAAAGTGTTATGTGATCTGGATATTTATCTGGCATACCAACCGCACCAAAGAAAATTGCATCGTGTTTGGTTAATTTATCTTTCCAGTCATCTGGCATCATTTTTCCATGCTTTTCATAATAATCACATGATGCAAAATCATAATCTTCTATATTTAATATAAATTGATGTTGTTTAGAAATTTCTTTTAATATTTTTTGTGCTTCAGGTACAACTTCTTTTCCAATGCCGTCACCAGCAATAGAAGCTATTGAATATTCTTTCATTTATTTAATGAATGTATCGTTAAATTGCTTAGTAACTCTGACAAAAGTTGTGCACTTACTTAATTGTTTTAAAGAGGGTGCGCCAACATATGTACAACTACTTCTTACACCACCTAAAATATTTAAAACGGTATCATTAATTTTACCACGGTATTTCACTCTGACTGTTCTTCCTTCGCTACTTCTGTAGTCTGATAGTCCGCCGTAATGTTTATTGTTAGCTGTTTCAGAACTCGATCCATAAAATTCGACATATTTAGAACCATTAGATTTTACCAATTTTCCTTTACCTTCATCATGACCTGCAAACATTCCTCCAAGCATAACAAAATCAGCTCCTCCACCAAATGCTTTAGCAACATCACCTGGACAAGTGCATCCACCATCTGCAATGATATGTGCACCTAATCCATGAGCAGCATCAGCACATTCTATTACCGCACTTAACTGTGGATATCCAACTCCAGTTTGTATTCGTGTCGTACAAACACTACCTGGTCCAATTCCAACTTTAACAATATCTGCACCTGACAAAATTAATTCTTGAGTCATATCAGCAGTAACAACATTGCCTGCTATGATTGTTTTTGTTGGATATTTATCCCTAACAGATTTTAAAAATTTACTAAAATGCTCTGAATAACCGTTTGCAACATCAATGCATATAAATTTAATGAAACTAAATTCTTTTAAAACTTTATCTAAATTTTGAAAATCTTCTTTTTTTGTTCCAATACTTAAAGCTACATTTGGATATATTGATTTAATTTTTTTAAATTGTTTAATTTTTTTTACATCATGTTGTTTTGTTAAACATGTAATCATTCCGTAATCAGATAATTTTTCGGCTACACCAAGTACGCCTACACCATCCATGTTAGCTGCCATTATAGGAATTCCAGACCATTCGTTTTTACTGTATTTAAAACGATAGGTTCTCTTTAAATTAACATCTTTTCTACTTTTAAGAGTGCTTCTTTTAGGTCTAAAAAGTACGTCGGAATAATCTAGTTTTAGCTCTTCTTCAATTCTCACAAAAATGAAGGTATACATCCAATGAATGATAATTCAATTTAATAATTAAGCTAATTAACGTTGTATTTGAACAATTTTAAAATTATTTATTGAATTATAAAAATATAAATTAAGATAAATAAATGTTTGAAGGTTTTAAGAGTAAATACGTAAAAGTAAAAAAAGGTAAAGTCTTTTGCAAAGTTAAAGGAGATGGTCCTCCTTTATTATTGCTCCATGGTTACCCTCAAACGCATTTAATGTGGCATAAAACAGCTCCAGAGTTATCTAAAATTTTTACAGTTGTTGCAGCAGACCTAAGAGGTTATGGAAATAGTTTAGCTCCACCATCTGACAGTAAACATTTTAATTATTCTAAAAGAGAAATGGCGAGTGACATGAAACAAATGATGGTAAAATTGGGGTATGCCAAGTTTTTTGTTGCAGGCCATGATAGGGGTGGAAGAGTTGCTCATAGATTGGCAAGAGATCACAGAAAAAACGTGCTTGCTCTCAGCGTTTTAGATATTTGTCCAACTTTAGATATGTACGAACTAACAACTAGAGATTTTGCAAAAGCTTACTTCCATTGGTTTTTCTTAATTCAACCAAAATGGCTACCTGAAAGAATGATAATGAGTGATCCAAGAAAATGGATGAAGTATTGCTTGGATAAATGGTCTGGCAATCATAAATTTGGAAAAGTTGAAGAGGGTTACATAAAGTGCTTTAAACAACCAAAGAGAATACATGGATCATGTGAAGATTATAGAGCATCTGCTACAATTGATCTTGATCATGACAGACATGATAGAAAGAAAAAATTAAATATTCCAGTTCAAGTATTGTGGGGAAAAAATGGTGTTATAGGCAAACAATTTAAACCGATTAAAATTTGGCAAAAATATTCAAATAAAAAAGTTGTTGGAGTTGCTGTTAAATCTGGACATTTTATACCAGAGCAAAATCCCAAAGAAACAATTAAACAATTAAAAAGTTTCTTTTTAAAAAATGCTTAAAATTATTCCTAATAAAAAAAATATAGGCGCAGAATTAGTCTGCGATTTAAATAAAATTAATAATTCTTCACTAAAAAAAATTAAATCTGCCTTATCGAAATATGGAATGATTTATTTTAGAAACCAAAAATTAAGCTCTAATCATTATGTAAAATTTGCAAAAAAATTTGGAAAACTAGCAAACTACCCAAGACTTAAAGGATTGAATAAAAAATATCCTCAAATAACTGTTGTTCAAAGAAAATCAACTGACAAAGGCCCTAGTTTTGGAGAGCAATTTCATACTGATTCAATTTATACTAAAAAACCGCCTAGATTTACTATGTTACTTTCTAAATTAGTTCCAAAAAAAGGTCAGGCAAACACAGATTTCTGTTCCCAATATTTAGCTTATGAAAAATTACCAACTAAATTTAAAAGAAGGTTTAAAAACGAAAAATGCATATTTTCATCAGAAGGACCTATTTCTGTAACAAGATTAGAAAGAGAGAAAGAAAAGGGGAAAAAAGCTAAAGAACTTATTTCAAAGCATAAATTAATTAGAAAAATAAATAGTAAATATACTTTATACTGTAGTCCTGGACACTTTATTCGTTTTAATAACAGCAAAATTGACAAAAAATTAAAAACTTATTTATTTAAACACCAATTAAAAAAAAGTTTTCAATATTCTTTAGAATGGGAAAAGAACCAATTAGCCATTTGGGATAATAGATCTATGCTTCATCAAGCAACAGCTTTTAAAGGTAATAGAATTATGCATAGAATTACTGTCCAATAATGTTTCAAGTATTCCTAGGATTAACTCCATTTATTGGTGTCACTCTTATTGGTTATATTTTAGGATATATTAAAATATTCGATTTACAGAAGGCTAGAATATTTAATTTATTTTCATTTTATATAGCGGTACCAGCTTTAATCATAAAACTAGTTGCGCAAAGTGATATTGGTGAAATAGATGTATCTCAAATTTCATCATATTTTTTAATGCAGTTAACAAGTGGAATATTTGCTTTTTTATTAACTAAAAATACTTTTAAAAGGTCAATTCAGGAGTCTATTATTTGGGCTTTAACTGTTGCTTTATCCAATCACGTAATATTAGTCTTACCTATTGCAGAAATATTTTTTGCAGGAAGTACGATAACTCAAATATCAGGTATTATTTTAATGGATAGTGTAGTTTTACTATCCATAGTTAGTTTCTTTTTAGAACTTACTGTAAAAAAAAGAATTAAATTATTTCAGTTTTTAAGAAATTTAATATTAAATCCGATGATATTAGCAATATTAATTGGATTGATTATAAGAATTTCAAAGATCAATATAGACGAAACACCATTTGAGTATATTCTTCAAAGACTGGCTGCATGTGTGATGCCAGTTGGTTTATTTGCAATTGGTATCATTCTATCTTTTTATTCAAAAAAAGTTTTCAATAAATTAACAATTACTATCTCAATATTGAAACTTATTGTATCACCATTGATTTTGCTGATCTTAGGTTACACATTTTTTAGCTTATCAAATCCAATAAATTTTGCTGGAGCTTTGTTGGTTAGTGTTGGCCCATGTGGAGCTACCTCAATTGTTATGTGTTCTGCATATAATGTAAGTCCAGAAAATATTATTAAGGCAATATTTATTTCAACATTTGCTTCAATATTTACTTTTTTATTTACTATAAATTTATTAAATTAAAAATTATGTATAAAAAAATATTTAGCATTCTTTTCATTTTTCTTTTTTTATCATCGATCTCAATAGCCAAAGATAAAATAGATGAAACCATTGATAAAACTACTGATTTTTTAAAATCTATAACTAAGAAAAGCTTGAATAAATCCCAAACAGCAGAATTTTTAAATAATTATGCAATAACATTAGAAGATGAGAGGAATCAAGGTGTTGTAACTTATATATTTGATGAAAAAAATTATAAAAGATACCAAGATGGAAAAGTTATTTCAGAAGATGGATGGAGATTTACAAATTTAGGTAAGTTAAGAGTTTTTTCAGGTGATATTAAATTAACTTGGAAATTTAAACTTGATAAGCAAAACGTAATAGTAATTAAAACTAAATTTCAACCACTTGGAAAAGAATATCCTTTTACCTATCAATTAAAAGATAAGTTCTTTGAACAATTAAATTAAATGTCAAAAAGATATAGTGGAAAATCATTTAAAGACTCTAGTGTGATGAAAAAAGTTAAACTTTCTCTAAAGGAAAAACGAAAAATTAAAAAAGATAAGAAAAAGAACAAGTGAAATCTTGTTTGCATCAAAAAATAAAAGTAGTATAAACCAACAATTATTTACGGCGGGGTAGCTCAGTTGGTTAGAGCGCGGGACTCATAAGCCCGAGGTCAGTGGTTCGATCCCACTTCCCGCTACCATTCTAGAAGCATTGGTCTGTTTTGCGTCTCTGAGGCGTCAATTAAAAATTGATATAAACTTGAAAAGCTATCCCACATAAAATAGCTCCACCAAAACCAAAAATAAGATAAGCAATAAATGTTGAACGATCAACTAAAGACCAAACTGCTGTCATTGCAGGAATAGAACTGATTGCGCCACCAACCAAAAATGCCATTGCACCTCCAGCACTCAAACCTTGTTCAATTAATCCAGATACAATTGCAGGTGCTGCATAAGAATTTAAGTAGGCTGGTACACCAGCAAAAGCACCAATTATAATTGAAGATAATCCATCACCAGATAAAAAATTTCCTATAAATTGCGCTGACATGAATTGAACCATTAATGCCTCAATTAGATAAGCAAGAGATAACCATTTTAATAAAAACAACCCATTTGTTATGAACTCTTTTTTAAAGGTATCTATTCTCTCAGTTTTAATCCAAAACTTTAATACTATCTCTTGGTCAAAAGGATCTTTAGTATCACAACAAGATCCGCAACCAGATTTAGTCTGTTGCTTTAATGGACTAGCAAACATTCCAAATTTTGATAAAAAATAAATTCCAAAACCACCTACTAATCCAATTGCTAAAGCAGATATAGTTTTTGCAATTGCATAATCCCAATTTAATGCACTTGCGGTGATTAATAACGCTGGAGGATCAATTAAAGGAGATGACAACCAAAAAGCCATCACGGCTGAGAGTGGCACTCCTAAAGCTAACATACTTGCAATAAATGGAATAACTTCACATGAACAAAAAGGAGCCAGTCCACCAACAAGAGTTGCAATAAAAATAGTTTTAACTTCTTTACCTTTAAAAGCTTTTGAAACTATACTTTCGGCACCACTTGCTTTTAAGTAAGCAACTAAGCTAACAGCAAATAGAATAAACGGGATAGTTCCCATTAAAGCTTTTAGAGCAAAAGTAATAATCGAATTAAATTCCTTAGGTATGAAGATAAACACCAATAATGATATAAATAACACTAAAGTCCAAACTGATTTAAAACTAAATTTTTCTATGTTGATATTTTTTAAAATTAAAGTTTTCATTATTTTCTTTTTTTCTCATTTACACAGCATTCTTTTAAAAGATAATTGGCCAATTGCTGTATATGTTTAAACTCTGCAAAATTTAAAATAGATCTACCTTTTTGTTCTTGATTAATAAGATTTGCTTTTTTTAGATGATCTAGGTGATGAGCTAAAGTTGAAAGGGGAATTTTAACTAATTTTTGGATTTCTCCAATTGTTAACCCTTTTGATCCAACTTTAACAAGTTCTGTTAGAACAACCAACCTAGATTTTGAACCAACGGCGTTAAATCCTTTTGCAGCTGTTATGTTATTTATCATAGCTAAATAACTATATAACTAGTTATTTAGTTTAATCAACTTTTTTTTATTTTTTTAAATCAATCAAGTACTTTTATTGCTCCATATACGCGTCAATGACATTGGTTCTTGACTAAGATTCTTTAATTTGCTTCAATAACACTAGAAAGGAAAGAGAGCATTTACAGGAGTAATTGTTCTAGAGTAGGTGATAAGGGTTCATGGCGATAGACTCATAAGCCCGAGGTCAGTGGTTCGATCCCACTTCCCGCTACCATCAATGACCAGGAAAATCTAAAAGATTTTCAACTGGATATCCCTTTTTAACTAGATTATATGTGCCACCTAAATCAAAAAGATTTATTACAAATATAAATCCAGCCACTTTACTTTTTGATATCTCTATTAATTTAGCGGCTGCTTCTGCAGTACCACCAGTAGCAATTAAATCATCAATTATTAAAACTTTATCACCTTCATCGAATGAGTCTTTATGGACTTCTATAGTGGCAGTTCCATACTCAAGTTCAAAGTCTACTGAATGAACGTCAGCAGGTAATTTATTTTTTTTTCGCAACATTATAAATGGTTTATCGAGTATATAAGAAATAGCTGATGCAAAAACAAATCCTCTAGACTCTACAGCTCCAATTTTATTAAACTGGAATTTTTTTGATCTTTCTACAATTTGGTTTATACATTCTTTAAATGCTTTTTCATTTTTAATAAGTGTTGTTATATCTCTGAAAAGAATTCCCTTTTTAGGATAATCTTGAATTGATCTAATATGTTCTTTTAAATCCATTAATCTTAAATATAATCTAAATAAATATATGACAAATAATAAATTAGCAATTATTGGCGGTAGTGGATTATATGATGTTGAAGAGTTTAAAGACAGAGAAACTCTTGATTTAAATACCCCATGGGGAAAACCCTCAGATTTAATATTAAAAGCCAAATATAACAGCAAAGAAATTTATTTTTTACCAAGACATGGAAAAGGTCATTTTATCTCTCCATCAAAAATAAATTTTAGAGCAAATATTGATGCACTTAAACAACTGGGTATTACGGATATAGTATCTGTATCAGCTGTAGGATCTTTAAAGGAAGATTTACCCCCTGGTAAATTTGTTATCGTTGATCAGTTTATTGATAGAACCTTTGCAAGAAATAAAACTTTTTTTGATGATGAAATTGTTGCGCATGTATCAATGGCACATCCAACTTCAAATGGACTGATGAACGCTTGCGAAGATGCTATAAAAAAAGAGAGTATACCTTATCAAAGAGGTGGAACTTATATTGTAATGGAAGGTCCGCAATTTTCCACATTAGCAGAGTCAAACCTATATAGATCTTGGAAAGCTGATGTTATTGGAATGACAAATATGCCAGAAGCTAAACTAGCAAGAGAAGCAGAAATTAGATATGCATCGGTATCGATGGTAACAGATTATGATTGCTGGCATCCAGATCATGAAAATGTTGATGTTCAACAAGTTATAAAAGTGCTCTTAGATAATGCCGCGAAAGCAAAAAATATGATTAAAAACTTGATAGAGAACTTTGAAAATCACATTGATCCTAATGATCCAACTAATAATTGCTTAGATGTTGCAATAATTACTGCTCCAGAAAAAATAACTCAAAAAACCAAAGATAAATTACAAACAATTGCAGGAAGAGTTCTTAATAAATGAAAATTAATGGTGTTGAATATAAAACAATTTGGTTTGATGAAGACAAACAAGTTGTAAAAATTATAGATCAGACAAAGCTTCCACATAAATTTATAATAAAAGAATTAAGTTCAGTTAAAGATGCAATAAATGCTATCAAAACAATGGAAGTGAGAGGTGCTCCATTAATTGGGGGTACAGCTGCATTTGGATTAGTTTTAGCTATAAAAGAAAATAATAGTTTAGATTTTATAAAAAAAAGTTCAGGAGAGTTAGTTGCTTCCAGACCGACGGCTATAAATCTTCAGTGGGCAGTTCATAGAATGAATAACAAATTATCATTTGTTGAACCTGGAAATTTATTTAATGTTGCACTCAATGAAGCTAAAGAAATTTGTAAAGAAGATGAGGCATTTTGTGAAAGTATTGGTAAAAATGGATTAAATATTATTGAGGATATATATAATAAAAAGAAAGATACTGTAAATATTCTCACACATTGTAATGCAGGTTGGTTAGCTACAATAGATTGGGGAACAGCAACTTCTCCTATTTATCATGCACATAAAAAAGGAATACCAATACATGTTTGGGTAGATGAAACTAGACCAAGAAATCAAGGAGCAAACCTTACATCATATGAACTTAATGAAGAAGAAATTCCGAATACAATTATAGCAGATAATACAGGTGGAATATTAATGCAAAGAGGACAGGTTGATATGTGTATTGTTGGAACAGATAGAACATTATCTAACGGAGATGTGTGCAATAAAATTGGTACATATTTAAAAGCTCTTGCAGCTCATGATAATAATGTTCCTTTCTATGTTGCTTTACCAAGTTCAACGATAGATTGGAATTTAAAAAACTCTAAAGATATTCCAATAGAAGAAAGAGACCCAAAAGAACTTTCACATATGGATGGAATTAACAAAGATAATAAAGTTGATAAATTTTTAATTTATCCAGAAAAAAGTAAGTCATTAAATTTGGCTTTTGATGTAACGCCAGCTAAGTATGTTACGGCATTTGTAACAGAAAAAGGTATATGTGAAGCCTCTACTGAAGGTTTAAATGGTCTCTTCAAAAACTAACAAAAAGAAAAATGATATTATTAAGTTTTCAAAAATGCTTAATGATAAAAAATTATCAGCTTTAAGATCAGGCAATATTTCGGTTAGACATAAAAATGGTTTTTTAATTACCCCATCAGGAAAAAAATATTCATCATTAAAAGTAAAAGATATAGTCTTTGTTAGTTTGGATGGAAAATATGAAAAAAAATATAAACCTTCATCAGAATGGAGATTTCATCAAGATATTTATGTTAAAAAGAAAGATGCTCAAGCAATAGTTCACTCACATTCAACTAATGCAACTGCACTATCTGTTCACAAAAAACCAATTCCAGCTTTTCATTACATGGTTGCTCTCGCTGGAGGTAACGATATCAAATGTGCAAAATATGCAACTTATGGATCAAGAGAACTTTCAAAGAATATTTTAAAAGCTTTAAATAAAAGAAAAGCCTGCTTAATTGCAAATCACGGCCAGATTGCATTTGATAATAATTTACCTAGTGCATTCGAGTTAGCACAAGAAGTTGAAAATTTGAGTTTACAGTATATAACCGCTCTTAAGCTCGGAAAGCCAAAAATTCTTTCTATAAATGAAATGAATAAAGTTTTAAAAAAAGCTAAAAATTATAAAAGAGGTTAATAGGTGACAAAAGTTGGTGAACATTTAACTCTAGATATCATAGGAACCAAAAAAGAATATGATCCCTTATTTTATGAAAAGTTAGTTTATAAAATTGCAAAATTAGCAAAAGTAACAGTTTTAAAGATTTCAAAATATAAATTTGAGCCACAAGGTTTTACATTGGTAGCTCTGTTAGCAGAAAGTCACATAAGCTTTCACACTTTCCCGGAAAATGAAATTATAAGCTTTGATTTTTTTACTTGTGGTAAAGTTTCACCATCGGTTGCTCTTAAAGTCATTAAAGAAGAAATAGAACACAAACAAATAATTATTAAGGAATTTAACAGAGATACGATTGATCTATATCATGATAACTATAGTTCACCAGGATTAAAAAAATCTTATGTTGTAAACAAAGTATTAGAAAATTTTAAATCCAAAGCTGGACAATATATTGAAATATTAGATTTAGAACAGTTTGGAAAAGCTTTATTTATTGATAATGAGATACAAGTTGCTGAGAGTGATGAACATTTATATAGCTCAACCTTTGTAAATTCTGGTCTTAATTTGAATTCAAACAAAGAGAAAGCTGCAATTATTGGTGGAGGTGACGGTGGTGTAGCAAGAGAATGCATTTCACAAAATTTTGGATTTATAGATTGGTATGAATTAGATCCTGAAGTTGTTGATGTATGTGATAAACACCTAAGTAAAATTGGTGAAATGGCTACAGAAAAAAATTCAGTTAAATGTGTTTGGGGTGATGCATTTGAAAGCATTAAATCAGTCAAAGATAATACTTATGATCAAATTTTTGTTGATCTTAACGATGATCAATTTTGCATAGATTTAGCTGCAAAAAATATGCCATCTCTAGAAAGAATATTAAAACCTAAAGGTGTAATTACCGCTCAAGTAGGAAGCCAAGACAAAAAACCAAAGCAAGTTGAAAATTGGTTAAATGTTTTTAACAAAAATTTTGGAAATACAAAACTTTCAAGAGTTTATATACCAAGTTTCGATTGTTCTTGGAATTTTTCCTCATCAATAAATCATTAATTTTTCTTTTTAAAACAACATTTTTATGAAATAATCTTAGAAAATTTTTGGAGGAAAAAATGAAAAAATTAAAAATATTAGGAATTGGTATATTAATATCATCATTCCTAACAATTTCTTCAATTGCAGATCAAATTAAAATTGGAACTGAAGGTGCATATCCACCTTGGAATTCTAAAGACTCAGCAGGAAATTTGATTGGTTTTGAAGTCGAACTAGCAAATGAATTATGTAAAATAATGAATCATGATTGCACTATTGTAGAGCAAGATTGGGATGGAATGATACCAGCCTTAGTCTCAAGAAAATTTGATGCTATCATGGCAGGAATGTCAATAACTGGTGAGAGAATGAAAACAATAAACTTTTCTCAAGGTTATGCTGATGAAGTTGCATCACTAGCTGTTATGAAAGGATCTAAAAACGAAGGTCTTAAAACAATGTCAGCTATAAATTTATCTGATGTAAGTGCAGACGAACAAGCAACACTAGATGTTTTGACTAAAGCATTCAAAGGTAAAACTATTGGTGTACAAACAGCAACAATTCACCAGAACTTTTTAGAATCTGGTTTAATGGGTAATGTAAAAATTAGAACTTACAAAACTCAAGATGAAGTAAACTTAGATTTATCTGCTGGAAGAATAGATGCAGCACTAGCTGCAGCAGTTGCTTTTACTGATTATGCAGAGAAATCTGGCAAAGGAGTTGTATTAACTGGACCAACATTTGCAGGCGGTGATTTTGGTAATGGTGTTGGCGTAGGTATTAGAAAAGGTGACTCGAAATTATTAAACGATTTTAATGCAGCAATTGATAAAGCTAGAGATGATGGCATTATTAGTAAGCTTGCTATAAAACATTTTGGTTTTGACGCTTCTATGTAATAAATTATTTATGGGTGGCTATAATTAGCCACCTATATTATGGAACTTCTATATTTTGGTGACAAAGGTTGGGGAGACGAATTATTCTTTGCAACCTTAATGACAATTGCGGTTTCAATAACCGCAATGATAATAGGCTTTTTATTTGCTGCTTTATTTACTCCACTAAAATTATCTAATAATAAATTTCTTAACTCTATTGGCAATGCATACACTACTGTTATTAGAGGTGTGCCAGAGCTCCTTGTAATTTATTTATTTTTCTTTGGTGGTAGTGGAGCAATTATGTTTGTTGCTTCAATATTTGGTTATAATGATTATATAGAAATTAATGCTTTTCTAACTGGTTCATTTTCAATTGGGATTATATCAGGAGCTTACTCAACTGAAGTATTTAGAGGCGCTTTACAATCAATTGACAAAGGTCAGTTTGAAGCCGCAAAAGTTTTAGGATTTAATAAATATATTTATTTCTTTAAAATTATTTTGCCTCAAATGTTAAGACTAGCAATTCCAAACTTAAGTAATGTTTGGCAAATTACATTAAAAGATACTTCTCTTATATCTGTAACTGGTTTAGTTGAAATAATGAGACAATCCTACATTGCCGCCGGCTCAACTAGAGATCCATTATTTTTTTACTCGTTTGCAGCAGTTTTATACTTAATGCTTACATTTTTAAGTATGCAATTGTTAAACAGATTAGAAACAAAATATAGCAAAGGTTATTAATGGATATTGAATTAATGATTAATAGTTTTCCAAAGTTGTTAAACGCAACTTTGATTACTCTTAAACTATTATCTGCATCTCTAATTCTTGGTCTTTTTATTGGATTAGGTTTTGCAATCTTGAGAATGAACAATAATAAGTTGATTAATAAATTTGCTTATGGATATTCATATATTTTTAGAGGAACACCTTTATTGGTTCAAATCTTCATAATATATTTTGGATTAGGTCAAATTGAATATTTAAGAACAACCTTTTTGTGGGTAGTTTTAAAAGAACCATACTGGTGTGCGATAATAGCATTTTCATTAAATACTGGTGCATATACATCAGAAATATTGAGATCAGCTTTTCAAACTATAAAACCAGGATATTTAGAAGCTGGAAGAAGTTTGGGCATACCTTCTAAAATAATTTTTACAAAAATACAAATTCCTATAGCAATTAAACAATCTTTACCAGCTTATGGTAATGAAATTATTTTAATGCTTAAAGGTACATCTTTGGCAAGCACAGTCACACTTATGGACTTAACTGGTGTTGCTAAATATATAATTTCAACAACGTTTAAGCCAGTAGAAGTATTTATTGTGGCAGGAGGAATTTATTTGTTTATGACTTTTATAATTCATAATGTTATTAAATATTTAGAAAAAAAATATGGGTTTCAAACATGAAAATAGCATGCATACAATTATCTAGTGGAGAAAATTATGAAAATAATTTTAAAGATATTGTTAAATACGTAAATCAAGCTATAAAAAATGAATCTGATTTAATTATTACGCCTGAAACTTCTTCTTTGATGTCTAGTAGTAGAGAAACATTATTTAAATATTCATTTGAAATGAATAAAGATCCAATTTTGAAGAAAGTTAAAGAAGTATCAAAAAAATTTAAGAAATGGATTTTACTTGGTTCAATTTGCGTTAAGGTTAAAAATAAACTTAGAAATAGATCTATACTTGTTGGACCGAATGGAAAAATTGTCAAATATTACGATAAAATTAACATGTTTGATGTTAAAATTCCGAATAAAGAGCAACATAAAGAAAGCAAAACTTTTAAAGCAGGAAATAAATTAGTCACAGCTAATTTACCTTGGGGTAAAATAGGTTTTACAATCTGTTTTGATCTAAGATTTCCAGAACTTTACAGAAATTTATCAAAAAAAAATTTGAGTTTTATCGCTGTTCCTTCAGCTTTCACAAAGTTTACTGGACAAAAACATTGGTTAACGCTTTTAAGAGCAAGAGCGATTGAAAATTTTTGCTATATATTTGCACCAGCTCAAACTGGTAGAAATACTCCTAAAAGAGAAACATTTGGTCATACAGCTATTATTTCACCAGATGGAAAAATATTAGCACTAAAAAAATCAGGCAAGGGAGTCATATATTCAAAAATTAAACCTAAGCTTTCCATGGATTTAAGAAAAATAATTCCAAGTTTAATTTAATTCCTACTATCCACAATCAAAGTATCTTTAGATCCACCACCTTGAGAACTGTTAACTATTGTACTGCCTTTTTTTAGAGCAACTCTAGTTAATCCACCTGTTGTAACATAAGTTGATTTACCTGTTAAAATAAAAGGTCTTAAATCTAAATGTCTTGGTTCAATGTTATCAGGTGTGATTGTGGGAACAGTAGAAAGAATTTCTAATGGTTGTGCAATGTAATTTCTTGGATTTTTTTTGATATTTTTTATCATTTCTTCTTTTTCTGCTTTAGAGGCTTTTGGACCAATCATAATTCCGTAACCACCTGATGCATTTGATGGTTTAACTACATACTTAGAAATATTATCTATAACGTGTTCTCTATTTTTTTTATCTCCACAAAGAAGAGTTTCAACTTGATCAATAATTGGTTGTTCTCCTAGATAGTAAATTATCATTTTATTAACATAAGAATAAACTGCTTTGTCATCTGCAACTCCCGTTCCCAAAGCATTTATTATTCCAACATTTCCTTTTCTCCAACATTTGAAAACACCAGGCACACCTAATAACGATCCTTTAAAAAAAAATTTTGGATCCATAAAATTGTCATCTATTCTTCTGTATATACAATCTACCTTCAAAGGACCTTTAACAGTTTTCATATAAACGTGATCGTTTTCAACAAATAAATCTTTTCCTTCTACCAATGCTATTCCCATTTGTTCCGCTAAAAAGGAATGTTCAAAATAAGCTGAATTATAAATACCAGGTGTTAATAAAACCATGTGCGGGTTATTAGTCTTCTTTGGAATACATTCTGTCATACAATTATATAATTTATTTGCATACTGATGAACTGAGGAAACCTTATATCTTGTAAATAATTCTGGAAAAATATCTCTCATAACCATTCTATTTTCTAGCATATATGAAACTCCAGACGGAACTCTTAAATTATCTTCTAGAACCAAAAAATCTCCATCAATATTTTTTATTAGATCGATACCAGATATATTTGACCATGCTTTGTGTTTTGGGGAGAAACCTTCACATTCTTTTAAATATAAAGGAGAATTAAAAATTAATTCTTTAGGTATTACTTTGTCTTTAAATATTTTTTTTGCATTGTAGACATCATCGATAAATAAATTTAGTGCCTTAACTCTTTGTGCAAGTCCTTTTGCAACCTTTAACCATTGACTTTTTGGTATAATTCTAGGAATGATGTCTAAAGGCCATTTTTTCTCTTCAGCTCTATTGTTTGCAGCATAAACTCTAAAATTTATTCCTCTAGCGCTTATTGTACTTTGACAATTTTTTTCTATTTCTTGTAATTTTCTTTTTCCATATTTTTCAAGTATGCCTGCAATAATCTTAGCATGACTCCTCAACTTCTTCTCTTTACTGATATATCCATCAAAAGTTGATTTAGAATCGTAATTTTTCCAAAAATCAGACATATTAAATTAATTTTTTTACATAAGAGTTAAATAAGCAAATGATTAAATTCGATATCTGATATGAAATAAATGGGTTTTATTGTAATCACATATAATTTAAATAGTTAATTTTAACATGACTTATTGTATTGGCATTAAAACAGAGGCAGGACTAGTTTTTGCATCAGACTCCAGAACAAATGCAGGATTGGACAATGTAAATATATATTCTAAAATGCTTACACACGATATTGGAGACAGAACAATAGTAATTGTTACATCAGGAAATCTTGGAACTTCTCAAGCAGTTTATAATTCAATAAAAAAAGATTTAAAAAGCGAAACAGGTATTATGAATTTAAATACCTGTAGTGATTTTGAACAAATTGCTTCTTATATTGGCTCTCTTAATATTGAACATTCATCTCCACAGGGAATAAATACTGATAGCGTTTTACTTGGTTCAACATTTATTGTTGGTGGTCAAATAAAAGGCCAACCTCCTGAATTATACTTAGTTTACCCTCAAGGTAATTATATTCGTCCAGCAGATAGCAAACCATATTTAGTAATTGGAGAAGTGAAATATGGAAAACCTATTTTAGATAGAGTAATTACTCCAAAAGTCTCAATTGGAGATGCATCGAGATGTGCACTGATATCAATGGACTCTACATTAAAGAGTGATTTAACTGTTGGTCCACCAATAGACTTTGCTGTGATAAAAAAAGATGAAATCAAAATAGCATCACTTAAATGTTTAAATATGAATGACCCTGAATTTTCTAAAGTTTGTAATCAATGGTCACAAGGTATTTTTAAAATATTTGACTCTTTTCAAAGGTTTGACTGGGAATAAGACTAATATTTGGTGTATTCTTTAATTTCTTTAATTTTAGAACCAGTTTTATTATTTATTTCTAATTTCAATTTTGCCCTATCGTCATTTAAGAAGTGAACATCTCTTGATAGTTTAATAAATTTTTCACCAAAATCAGAATTTTTCTCACATAATCTTTTATCATCTTCTATAACCCAAAGCTTTGAATTAATTTCTTTTAGTGAGTTATATAAACTTTCAATTTCACTATAATTTTTAATATTTGTATTTAATTGATCTTTTAAAATTTTATATTCTTTATTTATAAAGTTTAGTTTCTCAGGATCTTTAATTTTTTCAGATTTAATTTCTAAAATTGAAATTTTATCTAGCAATTCTCCAACTGAAACTTCTACTAAAATTTTATTCATATAAATTTATATTATGTTAAGTTGTTAAAAATATGTCTAATATACTTATTATAAAACATGGATCTTTAGGTGATATAGCCCAAGCAAGTGGTGCAATTCAAGATATATCTGATAACCATCCAAATGACGATATTTATATACTATCCACCAAACCTTATCATGATTTACTAAAAAAGAATCCAAATATAACAGATGTTATTTTGGATAAACGACTCTCTAGATTTAATTTAATTTATTTATATTTATTAATGAGAAAAATAAAAAAATATAAATTTACTAAAGTTTATGACCTGCAAAATTCTAAAAGAACAAGTTTTTATAAAAAAATTCTTTACCCTAAAGCTTCTTCAGATGTTTGGTCCTCTTCTGAAACAACTCTCCCAGAGGGAACTAATAAGATAGATTTTGACAAAGATACTGTTTTAAATCGTTTTGAGCATCAATTAAATGTGTCTGGTATCAAAACTGATAAAGTAATCAAACCAGATTTTTCATGGAGTTGTGAAGATATTTCAGAAATCAAAAAAAAATATAATTTAAATAAGTATATAATTTTATTCCCTTTTTCATCATCTCATTTAACTATAAAAAGATGGCCGTATTACAACGAATTGATTAAAAAAATTAAATCCTTTTTAAGAGATGAAGTCCAAATATTAGTTGCCCCTGGTCCAAATGAAATCAAATTGGCAAATGATATTGATGCTAATATTATTTTAGATAATGATAAAGCATTAAGTATTTCTCAACTTTCGTCATTAATAAAAGATAGTTATTTTGTTATATCTAATGATACTGGGCCAGCACATATGGCTGCACATTTAAATGTAAAAGGATTAGTTTTATTTGGATCACATACTACTGCAAAAAAAGTTAGTATTGAAAGAGAACATTTTAAAGCAATCCAAGTCTCAGATTTGTCTAAACTTTCAGCAGATAAAGTATTTCAAAGAATGCAAGAAGCAATTAAATAGTTTTTCTAAATTTTGATAATAAAAAAGGCAAAAATAAAACTATTATGAAAATTCTTAAAAAATGATGGTAGCTCACAAATATTGGATCTATGTTATAAGCAACACTAATAACAACCATTTCATGAATTCCTCCAGGTGCAAAACTTAAAAAAGTTGGGATAAATTCAAACCCTATATAAGTGAGCAAATAAGCAGTTATCATTGCAACAATTACCAAAATTGAACTAACTATTATTCCATGAAATATAAAAAATAATAACTCTTTAATTTTTAATCCGTTTAACCTGGTACCTAAAGCGGTGCCTAGAAATATAAATGCAATATTTATAAATGCATCTGGAAATCTGGCATTAATTATTTCAAAAGTGTAAAAAGCACCAGATAAAGCCATTGCACCAACTAAAGAAGGTGATGGAATTTTATAATTTTTTAAGATGTTTGCAAAAATGAAACAAATTATTAATAAAAATAATATTTCTAAAAAATATCTTTCATTATAGATATTTTCATAATTGTAACCGGTCATTTCTGAGAAACCTAAATTATTAATAAAAAAAATTGGAACAAAACTTACAATAAATATCACCCTAGTAGCCTGAGGGATCAAAACACCTTTATCATTTTTTGATTTACCAAATTCTAATAAAGCTGCAGATATTGGAACAAATGCACCCGGAAGAGCTGCTAAAACTGAAATGAATTTACTAAATTTACAAACTTTAAAAAAATAATAACCAGCTAGAATAGTACTGACTATTGTGCAGATTAACATCGCTAATGACGAAAAAATCCAAAGATGAATTTTATACAACAATGTTACATTTAAAGTTCCACCAAGAATTATACCAACAATTAAAAATATAGGATTTAATAATTTAGTTGGAAAAATTATTTTAAAATTTGTAAATGCGAAACATAAATTTAAACCTAGAGATCCTAATAACCAGGGCAAAGGTAGATTAATTAAAGTACCTAAGTATCCACCAACAAGTCCTATAAATATAGCTTTATAACTACCTACTAAAGCTAAAATATATTCCTTTATGTTTTTGGAAAAATTATATTTGAGCATTGACTAAAATTTATAACTTATGTTTAATGATGGTTTCATAAATATAATAAGAGAGGAAATAATGAAACTAATTAAAACTTTTATTTCAGTTTTATTCTCTGCTTTCCTTCTATTTTCATCAACAAGTTCATTTGCAGTTGAAAAATTACATTTTTTAATTGGAGGTGGTGCTGGTGGTGGTTGGGATGGAACTGCTAGAGGTACTGGAGAAGCATTAACAAAAGCTGGTTTTTTGAAAAGTGCATCATTTGAAAATATGTCAGGTGGTGGGGGTGGTAAAGCTTTGGCTTACCTAATTAATAACGCTCCAAAAGATACAGTTTTAGTTCAGTCAACACCATTGGTGTTAAGATCTATTACAAGACATAAAGGTTATGTAAAAGGAACTGGTACATTATCTTATAAAGATGTTAAACCAATTGCAGGTGTAATTGGAGATTATGGTGCAATAGTTGTCGCAAAAAATTCACCTATCAAAAATTTCAAAGATGCAGTTGATCAATATCAAAAAGATCCAAAGTCAATTAAAATGGCTGGGGGATCTGTAAGAGGAAGCATGGACCACTTAATTGGTGCGTTAGCTTTCCAAGCAGCTGGAGCAAATCCAAACGATGTGATCTATGTTCCATATGATGCTGGTGGAAAAGCGCTTGCTGGACTTTTATCTGGAGAAACTCAAATACTTTCAACCGGCTTAGGTGAAGTAATGGGTGCTAGAGATCAAGTAAGAATAATTGGTATCACAGCTCCTGAAAGAGTAGGTGATGCACCAGAAGCTCCAACATTAAAAGAGCAAGGATATGATGTTCAGTTTGTTAACTGGAGAGGTTTCTTTGCACCAAAAAGCATGAGTATGAGTGACTATAACAAAATCTCTAAAATGCTTGGTGATGTTCAAAAGACACCAGAGTGGGAAGCTGTTAGAAAAAGAAATGCATGGGTAAATATTTATAACCCAGGTTCTAAATTTGATGCGTTCTTAGAAAAACAAACAGTTGAAATGACAGCTCTGATGAAAAAACTTGGAGTAATATAATCTTTTTAGATTATTAAAGAATGTAAAGCAGTGAGAATAAGTCCTACAAAATTTATCTCACTGCTTTTTTTAGTTTTATCAGTATTTTATCTATACACAGCTTACAACATTCAAGTATTTGCGTTTGATGAGAATGCACCATTTAATGCTAGAACTTTTCCAATCTATTTAGGTTGGGCAGGAATAATTTTATCGAGTTTAAAAATAATTTTACCTGAGAAAGTTACTACAGAGGTAAATCACAAACACTTAGATTATAAAAGTATAATTTATCTAATAGTAATCTCTTTAATATATGCGGCTGTAATTTTAAAAATTGGATATTTTATATCAACTTCTTTATTTCTTTTTGCATCTTATTATTTCTTAGGTGAAAGAAGATGGGGACTGATGTTTATTTTGTCATTTCCATTTGTTGCTGCATTTATGTATTTATTACATGGTTTACTAAATATTTATCTTCGTGATCCTTTTTTAAAATACATTGGAGTTATGGGATGATTGAAGGAATACTAATTGGATTATCAACTGCGCTATCATTAACGAATATTTTAATGGTGATGGTTGGTTGTTTTGCTGGAACAATAATTGGAATGTTGCCGGGACTTGGACCAATGACTGCAATAGCATTAATGATACCAATTACTTACGGCTTTGATCCATCAACAGGTTTAATTTTAATGGCGGGTGTTTATTATGGAGCAGTATTTGGAGGATCTACATCTTCTATTTTGTTAAATGCACCTGGAATACCAGGAACTGTTGCTACTGCATTTGATGGTTATCCAATGGCACAACAAGGAAAAGCTGGTAAAGCTTTAGCAATAGCAGCCTATAGTTCATTCGCTGGTGGAACAATTTCTGCAATATTTTTATTAGTTGCAGCACCTAGTTTATCAAAAGTTAGTTTAGCTTTTAGGTCGCCTGACTATTTTGCACTTATGATTTTAGGTTTAACTGCAATTTCTGCGTTTTCATCTAAAGGACAGTTTTTAAAAGCAATGATGATGGTAGTTTTAGGATTAATGTTAGCAACTGTAGGACAAGACTCGTTGTCAGATATCACAAGGTTCACATTTAATAATATGAATTTAACTGATGGTATAAGCTTTGTATTAATTGTAATGGCAACATTTGCAATGAGTGAAGCTCTAACGATTATTTTTAGAGGGAAAGATCCAAATAGAGCCGCAAAACAAATTTCATTAACAGAGCTAGGTTCGATAAGAGTAAATAAAGAAGAAACTATCAAAATGGCCAAAACAATACCTAGATCCTCAATACTTGGTTTTTTAATTGGCGTTTTACCTGGAGCAGGTGCAACAATTGCATCTTTCTTAGCTTATGGAATGGAGAGAAATTACGTAAACGAAGAAGAAAAACAAAAATTTGGAAAAGGTAGCGTTCATGGTTTATCAGCACCAGAGACAGCAAATAATGCTGCTTGCTCTGGTTCTTTTGTACCATTGCTAACATTAGGAATTCCTGGAAGTGGAACAACTGCAGTTATGCTTGGAGCTCTTTTAGGATTTGGTATTCAGCCTGGACCAAGACTTTATCAAACAAACCCTGAAATATTCTGGTCTGTTATCATGTCAATGTACATTGGCATGGTTGTACTTTTAATTTTAAATTTACCTTTAATCCCTTATATCGCAAGAATTTTAGCAGTACCTAGAAATTATTTAATTCCTTTAATTTTATTTTTCTCAGTGACAGGAATTTATTTAATGTCATTTAATAATTTTGATATTTTTTTAATGATAGGAATTGCTGTAGTTGCAACTTTTTTAAGGCTTTATGATTTCCCCATGCCACCTTTAATATTAGCTTTTGTGCTTGGAGGACTTATGGAGGAAACATTGAGAAGATCACTTTTAATAAGTGATGGTTCACCTAATTTTTTGTGGGATAGGCCTATAACACTAATAATATTATTGATAACAATAACAATTGTTGGTTGGCAAATTTTTTCAACTTTAAGAAAAAAAAGTTAAATATAAATTTTATCAGCTAGACCGTAACAAAGAATTCCACTTAAAACTGTCAAAATACCAGATGCAATGACACCTTCACTATTTGTTTTATCATTATGCCCAAGTTTATTGATGTAAATTGTATATATCCCAATTAAAAAATATAAAACGTTTTGCGCAAAAATCAATGTAAAGAAACCCCATGTTCCTGCCAAACCATCTGCTTTGATTAACATTATGTATAGTGCCACTAAAATTGATGCAACAAAGGGTGCTCCAAAAAATCTAACCATCACAGCTGCAGAATGATCTATATTGTATTGATCTAAAAATGATTTTGTTGCTACCACTGTTCTAAAAGCATAAACAGCGTAAACGATAAAATGAACGATAAAAATACTTAAATAAATTATTCCGTTAAATTTATCTAACATATTTTGATTTTATAAGATTCCTTTGTAGTTTTCAATTATCTTATCCCAAAGAAAATTTTCGGAATGTGTTTTGCACTCTTTTCCAAATTCAATATATTTATTTCCCTCAAATAGATTATCTATACTTGAATAAATTTCATCTAGACTGTTACCATCGCAAATTAACCCCGTTTTATTATGAATAATTGCATCAGAAGCACCACCATCTTTACCACCAATAGATGGTATCCCATATTGTGCAGCCTCAATAAAAGAAATTCCAAAGCCCTCAACTGAAGTTTTGTGAATTATAGATGGCATAATAAAAATATTTGATTTTGCTATAAGTGCATTTTTTAATTCATTAGAGATATCACTTAAAAAAACTACATATTTATCAAGTTTTAGCTCTATCACTAATTTTTTTAAATTCTCTTCTTCATCTCCGTATCCTATACAAGTGTAAGTAATATCAGGATATTTCTCTTTTAAATTCCTAATAGCCATTATAACTTTTTCATGATTTTTTCTTTTGTCAAACCTTGATACAGTAATTAGCCTTTGTTTTTTTCCTTTTAACATTTCTTCTGCTTGTTTAAGGTCATCTTTTGGAATTTCTTCAACGGGATCTACACCTGGATTTATGACTATCAATCTTTTTTCTTCAACTCCAAGACTAACTGCTAAATTTTTTGTAAAATTTGAGTTTGCCACTACATGATCAATATTATTTAAAACTTCTAAAACTTTTTTGTTTAATCTAGATCCTTTAGGGTGATTAATTTCTTTAGAATGTATTAAACATATTTTCTTTTTTGGTGATTTTATAAGTTCTAAACTTTTCCAATGATCTGCAATAATACAATTTACATTTTTATTTTCATTTAAATATTCATTTATTAGTAGAGATTTTCTATATTTTCTAAATAATTTAACTCCACTAACTCTTTCAATTGTAAATGAAACTTTATCATCAAACTTTTTATGATCTTCGTGATAATCGGCAAAAACTTTAACCATATCTAATTTTGATAATGATCTTGCTAGTCCCCACATTAGATTTTGCATACCACCAACATCAGGAGGAAAAGTTGTTGTAATTATTAAATTCATTAATTAGATGACCATTTAATACCACAACCCATACTTGGGAATTGTTCTTCAGGACCTTTACCTGTTTCTGAAACTTGTCTCATAGCAATAAATAAATCACTATCTCCAGATCTCATAGGCTTTAGTTCTCTTAATTCTCTTATTCTTCCTCTATATTGGAGACCAAAATCTTTATCATAACCAAAAAAATCTGGAGTACATACAGCATCATATTTTTTTGCAATGTCTTGTGTTTCATCAATCAGGTAAGGAAAATTAAACTTATGTTTAATTGCAAACTCTATCATTTTTTCAAAAGAATCTTCTGGATAATTAATTGGATCATTAGAGCATATTGCAACTGAATTTATTCCTAAATCATTAAGTTTATTACAATCCTCCACCACATCTTTTATAATTGCTTTTACATATGGACAATGATTACAAATAAACATTATCAACGTTCCATTTTCACCCTTGATATCATTTAATGATATTAATTTGTTCTCTGTAGATTTTAATTCAAAGTTTTCTGCTTTTTTTCCAAAATCACATACTGGTGTTTTAATAGGCATAATGTAATAATATATAAATTATGTTTTACGATTTGGAAGATAAAAAACGAAAAAACTCTGGCGAAAATTGGGTAGCTCCAAATGCAACTATTATTGGAGATGTCACATTAGAAAAAAACTCCAGTGTTTGGTTTAATGCTATAATTAGAGGGGATAATGAAAACATTCATGTTGGAGAAGGTTCAAATGTTCAAGATGGGAGCGTTCTACATACTGACCCAGGCTGTCCTTTAAGAATTGGTAAAGACGTAACTATCGGTCATATCGTTATGCTTCATGGATGTACAATTGGAGACAATAGTTTAATAGGTATTGGAGCTGTCATTTTAAATAATGCAAAAATAGGTAAAAACTGCATCATTGGTGCTAAAGCATTAATAACTGAAAATAAAGAGATCCCAGATAACTCATTAGTAGTTGGAGCACCTGGTAGAGTAGTAAGAAAACTTACTGACGAAGAAATAGGTAAAATTACTGAGAACGCAAAACATTACCAAGATAATTGGAAAAGATACGTAAAAACTGTTTTTTAATATGCCAGCTGGGTATGTAATTGCACAATTAAGAGTAAGTAATCCAGAAAATTATAAAGAGTACATTAAAAAAGTTAATCCAATTGTAAAAAAATTTGATGGAGAGTTTTTGGTTAGAAATGGTGAGTATCAAATATTCGATGGTGAAACTAAATTTCCAAGAATAATAGTTCTAAAATTTCCAAGTTATGAGAGGGCGCTAGAGTGGTATAATTCAGAGGAATATAAACCAATAAAACAAATAAGATTGGATAACGCTGAGGGGACAAACATAATAATTAAAGGACTTTGAAAGATTAATCTTTCAGCGACAAAATTTTAAAATTTATTTTCAACTCAGGGAATTTTCTATCTATAATTAATTTAATTTTTTTAAAAGAATCCTTGTGAATTTTCTTTTCAATAGTTGAATTAAATTCTTTCTTTCCATTCACTATTTTAGCTGCACCACAATCTTCATGATTAATTACTATTAATTTATTGATATTATGTAACTTTATTGAAGTTGATAAATTATCCAAAAAGGTTGATTGCCATTTTTTAAATTTTTTAGAAGTTACTCCGATGGCAGCTCCTGCAATAGTAAATGAGCTATACTTTCCAGTTAATTTCTTTTTTTTTAAATAATTAAAAACTTTTGGCTGAAACCTTGGATCCATGCATGACAAAACCATAGCTTCATATTTTTTCATTATGGTACCAACCAAGTATCTTTACTATTATCAATGTCAAATCTAGCTCTTCGATGACCTTTTGCAGCTAAATATAACCACTCAATAGATTTAATTTTACACTGTATAACAGTAAAGTTTTTATATCCTTCTTCGCTTTGTTCTTTTGTGTAATCAAAATTATCTAACTCAGGTTTTAAACCAGATGTTGGAATATCAGACTCTGTACCTGGTCCATTATCTACTAAGTAACATTTACGACTTATATGTTGAGTTTTTTCCCAAGATTGTTTTGTTATATCATTATTGTGATTGATAATTGCTTCAACTTTTAATCTAACCTGTATTTTTTCATCTTTATCGTAAAATAACATCGATGAATTTGGGTTTTTTTCTAATATTTTAATTTTATCAGATCTAATATCACTGTGGAATTGTACTATATTATTTTGTTCATCTGATTTTCTAAGAACAACAATTCTACTTTCAATACTGTCTTTACTACCACATGAAAAAACGGGTATTCTAAAAGGAGATGATCTATTAGTAACTGCATCAGTTAGCATTAACCAAATTTTCTTTTTTATTTCGGAAAAATCCTCGTAGTAGGGAACAGTGGTAGACACAATTATTTTTTCTTTTTTAATCTAGCTATTAAGCTAGAGCTATCCCAACGGTTTCCACCCATTTTTTGAACTTCTGCATAATAGCTATCAACAATTTCAGTTACTGGTACAGGCGAACCATTTCTTTTTGCCTCTTCAATACAAATTTTTAAATCTTTTCTCATCCAATCCACAGCAAATCCATAATCAAATTTATCTGCTACCATAGTTTTATATCTATTTTCCATTTGCCAAGATTGAGCTGCACCTTTTGAAATAGTTTCCATAACTTTATCCATATCTAAACCTGCATTAATTCCAAAATTTACTGCTTCAGATAAACCTTGAACTAAACCACCAATACACATTTGATTAACCATCTTAGTTAATTGTCCACTACCTGATGGTCCGATTAAAGTTACTTTTTTACTATAACAATCAATTATTGGCTCTGCTTTTTTAAAATCATTTTCATCGCCACCAACCATGACAGTTAATATCCCACCCTCAGCACCTGATTGTCCTCCAGATATAGGAGCATCTAAAAAACCAAATCCTTTATCTTTTGCGGCTTTATAAAGTTCTCTAGAAATTTCAGCAGACACTGTTGAATTATCAATGTATACGCATCCTTCTTTAGCATTATGAAATAATCCATTATCGCCTAAAGAGACTTGTCTTAAATCATCGTCATTCCCAACACAGGTAAAAATAAAATCAGCATCTTTAGCAGCTTCAGATGGTGTATCAGCCATATTACCTTTGTATTCACCAATCCATTTTTCTGCTTTTGATTTTGTTCTGTTAAAAACAGTTACATTATGTCCTGCTTTTGATATATATCCTGCCATTGGATAACCCATTACACCAAGACCTATGAAAGCAACTTTAGAAGTCATATTTTTTTATGTTTAAAAATTTAAGTTTAAAAGTAATTGTATTTGGATTCATATTTACATTTTTTTCAAGCTTTGGACAGAGTTTTTTTCTTGGAATATTCAATACAAGTATAAGAGAGACACTATCGATAACTCACGGACAATTTGGCTCAATATATGCATCAGCAACATTGTGTAGTAGTTTATTACTTATTTGGGTTGGAAAGAAAATTGATGATGTAAATATTTTCCGATTTGCAATCTATGTAACATTACTTTTATCTTTTTCTTGTTTTTTCTTTTCAAAAATATCATCTATAGTTTTTTTATTCATTGCAATTTTCTTAATGAGATTTTCAGGACAAGGAATGATGTCTCATACTGCAACAACAACAGTTTCAAGATATTTTACAAAATCACGGGGTAGGGCATTAAGTATTTGTTGGTTTGGTTTATCAAGTGCTGAATTTATTTTACCTGTTTTAATGGTATTTTTGTTGTCATTAACGACTTGGCAAAATATTTGGACAGTAATTGCTTTATTAATTTTAATATTTTTACCGATTGCATCATTCTTTTTAGTTCGAACTGTTAAACTTGATACGAGAGAAAGCACTGAAGGTGAAGAATTTAAAGAGGAAAATATTAAGCAATGGAAAAGAATTGAAGTAATAAAAGATTATAAATTTTATATAGTAAGCATGAATATGCTGGCCATGCCTTGGATTGCAACTGGTGTATTTGTATACCAATCATTTATTACTGAGTCAAAAAACTGGGGACCATTTGTAATTGCGCAATCTTTTATGTCTTATTCGGTATTTTCAGTAATTACACTTTTAATATCTGGTTTTTTAATTGATAAATTCACAAGTCGAAAACTTTTAATTTTTATGAATATTCCCTTATTTCTGTCGACTTTTGTAATTATTTATTTTGATGCACAATTTACTGCATTTATATTTTTAGGTTTAATTGGAATATCAAATGGTTTGGCAAACGTTTTGGGATCTTCTACTTGGGCTGAAGTTTATGGTGTAAAGCATATTGGATCTATTAAAGCTTTGACCACTGCACTTATGGTTTTTTCAACAGCTTTCGGAACTGCTCTTTTTGGTATTTTAATTGATATAGGATTTTCAATTGAGAAAATTGCTATAATATCTGCACTTTATATACTTATTTCTTTCATTCTTCTTTTTTTAGTTAGAAAAAAATTAAATCCAATTTTAGTATAAAACACTTGATTTTGTTGATCTTGGAGTATATTTAATCGGCCATGGCAAGAGTTACCGTTGAAGACTGTATAGACAAAGTAGATAGCCCTTATGAATTAGTTTTAGTTGCTAAAGAAAGAGCCACTCAGCTTAATTCAGGAATTGAACCTACGTTAGATAGAGATAACGACAAGCACACAGTTATTGCTTTAAGAGAAATAGCTGAAGAAACAATTAAAGTTCCAGATTTAACTGAAGCTGCAGTTTACAAACTAAGAAAACATGTAGAACAAATTGATGATACTGCTGAAGAAGATGAAGATATTGGTGATGATTTTGAGAATTTATACAAAGGTGAAATCTCAAAAAGTGGTGTGCCAATTCTTCCTTCTAAAAGAGCTAGAAAAATCCCTGAAAAAATTCAAGTTTCAAAAGAAGATCTTGCTGAATTATCACCATCAGCTCAACCTGATGTTAATGTAGAAGCTCCAAGTGAGGCTGAAGAAAATGATAACGTTTCATTAGATCAAGTTTCAGAAGCAGAAGAACAAGTTTCAGATAACGTAAGCGACGAAGAAAATAATTCTTAATTAAGAAAACTCTTTTAATATTTGTTCCCTGTGTTCATCAAGATCAGGAATTTCTCCTCTAGTACTTTTATCTTCGTATGAAGACATTTTTATAGGATTGCCTGCTAATCTAAAATCACCAACTACTTTATGATAGGCTTTAACAATCATGTTTCTTGCTTCGACTTGAGGATTCTCTACCGCTTCTTTAATATTAAATATTGGTCCGCAAGGTATCTTTAATTTTTCCATTTCGCTTACCCACTCAGAAGTATTTTTTAAGGATAGTTTATCTTCAAAAATTGATTTTAATTCATTCATATTTTCACATCTAAGAGAATTAGTATTAAATCTTTTATCAATGACCATTTCAGGTATCCCTAATACTTCACAAAGTTTTTCATATAATTTATCGTTACCTGCAGCGATGATTATATAGCTATCTTTTGTTTTAAATGCCTCAAATGGAGCAATTGAAGGATGTCTAGATCCCATCGGTTTAGGAATTTCATTTTTAGATAAATATCTCGCAATTGCATTTTCTAAAATTGCAATTTGGCAATCTAACATAGATACATCTATAAACATTCCCTTGCCTGTTTTTTGTCTATCATACAAAGCTGCATTAATTCCAATTGCAGTAAAAAGGCCTGCTGTAATATCACCAATTGATGTTCCTACTCTTGTTGGTTCACTATTTGGATGACCTGTAACACTCATCAGTCCACCCATTCCTTGAACTACCATGTCATAAGCTGGTAATTCTTTTAAAGGTCCAGTTTGACCAAAACCAGATGCAGATGCATATATTAATTTTGGATATTTTTTGCTTACATCTTTCCAACCATATCCCCATTTTTCTAAAGTACCTGGTTTAAAATTTTCTACTAAAATATCTGCTTTTGCTAAAATTTTATCAAAGATTTTTTTGTCATCTTCATTTTTTAAATTAAGCGCAATACTTTCTTTTCCTCTATTCAGTGACATAAAATATGCCGAATAGTCTTTTACAAAAGGTCCAAACTTTCTTGAATCGTCACCAATTTCTGGTGCTTCTACTTTAATTACACGTGCACCGAGATCAGATAAAATCATTGTACAATATGGACCTACTAAAACCCTAGTAAGATCAACAACTAATAAATTTTTTAAAGGTCCATCCATAGTAAGTACGTCATTTCCTTATATTGACTCTTCTGCTCAAGTTCAATTTAATAACACCTTTATAAATAAAAAGGGGAAAACTATGTTAAGAAAAATAACATTATATTTGTCTTCAATAATTATAGCTTTTTCAATAGTAGGATCTGCATATGCAGTTACATTAAAAGCAAGTCACCAATGGCCAGGAACACCAAGAGCTGATGGCTCTTTTGACCCTCGTCATGAAATGGTACAAATTATTGCTGATGAGGTAAAAAAAGCAAACGTTGATTTAGAAATAAGAATTTATCCAGCTAAGTCACTTTATAAGCCAAAAGAACAGTGGAAACCTATGACTACAGGTCAATTAGATATTTCTGCTTTCCCATTAGCTTATGCATCAAAATTCCATCCAGAGTTTGATGCTACATTGATGCCAGGAACTGTAAAAAATCATGAGCATGCATTGAGATTTAATAAAGGTCCAATGATGACTGAGATTAAAAAAATAATCAGTGATGCTGGTGTTGTAGTTCTATCTGATGCATGGTTAGGTGGTGGTTTCGCATCAAAAACTAAATGTATCAAGAATCCAAGTGATGCTAAAGGACAAGTGATGAGAGCTGCAGGAAAAGCTTTCAACCAAATGTTAGAAGCTGCTGGTGCAGGTATTCAAAGTATGCCATCATCTGAAATTTATACTGGATTACAAACTGGTGTATTAACAGGTGCAAATACTAGTTCAGGAAGTTTTGTAAGTTACAAAATTTACGAACAAGTAAAATGTGCAACACCTCCAGGGAAATTTGGTTTATGGTTTATGTATGAGCCAATTTTAATGTCTAAGAAAAGCTACAATGCATTAAATTCAAGCCAGCAAGTGGCTTTAATGAAAGCAGGAAAAGTTGCTGAGAAATATATGACAGCTCAAGTAGAAAACTTAGATAAAAAGTTTGAGGAAGCATACAAAGCTGCAGGTGTTAAATTAGTGTATATGGATGCTGATGATC
Source organism: uncultured Pelagibacteraceae bacterium (assembly GCA_902519695.1). Lineage (GTDB taxonomy): Bacteria > Pseudomonadota > Alphaproteobacteria > Pelagibacterales > Pelagibacteraceae > Pelagibacter. Next base: position 117,990 of record CABYKN010000001.1, read on the forward strand.
ATGCTGCATGGGTTGATATTGCAATAAAATCATCTCACAAAGCTTTTGCTGAAAAAGTTCCAGGTGGCGATAAGCTAATGGAAATGGCTTTAGCAGTTAAATAAAATAATATATAAAGAACCCCTATTTATTCTCTATAAGTAGGGGTTTTTTTTATGAAAGAAAAATACTTAAAATTCTGTGATTATGTTGCAAGAGCTTGTGGAGCTTTTGCAGTTCTAGCTTTACTTTTATCAATTCTTGTAATCGTAGAATTAGTTTTTGAAAGATACTTTTTTCAAAGAGCAATCACTTGGCAAACTGAGCTTGTTACAATGCTTCTAGTTGCTTCAACATTTATAGGAAGCGCATATGTTTTGAGTGAGAAAGCTCATGTCAGCATGGAGTGGATTTATGATTTTTTATCAGAGAAAAATATTTTAAGACTTAAAATATTTACATCGTTAGTCAGTTTATTATTTTTCTTAATTTTATTTTATTTTGGTTTTTTAATGGTTGAGGAAGCGTTTACTAAAAATTATTCAACAGGAACAGTTTGGGATCCTCCATTGTGGGTGCCATACTCCTCTATGATGATAGGTGCCGCATTAATGATTTTACAATATATAGCAGAGATTATTAAACTTATAGACGAAAGGGATGCTAACTAATGGATCCATTAATAATTGCAATAATCGTTGCTGTTTTTACTTTAATAGTTTTATTTTCGGGAATACCAATTGCTTTTGGTTTAAGCTTTGTATCAATCGCTCTTTTAGTTGCTTTCGAAGGTTTCCAAATGTTAGATGTTTTTGCCGAAACTTTCTATGCAGGCTTAAATTCATTTGTTCTTCTTTCAATACCAATGTTTATTTTAATGGGAATGGCAGTTGCAAATTCTCCAGCAGGAAAAGATTTATATACAGGATTGGACAGATGGCTATGGAGAGTACCTGGAGGACTTGTTATTTCTAATATAGGAGCTTGTTCAATTTTTGCTGCACTAAGTGGATCAAGTCCCGCAACTTGTGCTGCAATTGGTACCATGGGAATTCCTGAAATGAGAAAAAGAGGATATTCAGATCAAATTGCAACTGGAACCATAGCAGCTGGCGGAACTTTAGGAGTATTAATTCCTCCAAGCATTGTTTTAATTGTTTATGGAATTGCAACCGGAACATCTATTGGAAGATTATTTTTAAGTGGATTGATACCTGGATTTATGCTTGCGGGTATGTTCGCTATCTGGGCACTGATACACAGTTACTTTATTGATAAAGACTCCGCTAAAGCTCTAAAGAATAGAACTCCACCAACATTTAGAGAAAAAATTGAAGTTTTGCCAAGGATACTTCCTTTCTTAGCAATCATTGCTGGTGTTTTATATGTTTTATATGGTGGTGTTGCTACTCCATCAGAAGCTTCAGGAGTTGGAGCTTTTTTAGTATTTGTTTTGATTGCTGTTGTCTACAAAATTTATCAGCCAAAAAAAATATGGAACATTGTTAAAGTTTCCATGAAAGAAAGTGTGATGATAATGTTTATCATTGCAGCCTCTTATCTTTTTGCATTTACATTATCGCAACTTTATGTAACTCAATCGTTGGCTCAGAGCATGGTGGAGATGAGCTCTAATAAATGGGTAGTATTTATTTTAATAAATATATTTCTGTTGATTGCAGGTTTCTTTTTACCTCCAGTTGCCGTTATTGTTATGACTTCAGCAATATTATTGCCAGTTATAACTCAACTGGGATTTGATCCGTACTGGTTTGCAATTGTATTTACAATTAATATGGAAATTGGTCTTATTACTCCACCCGTTGGATTAAACCTTTATATAATCAAAGGTATAACACCAGATGTTAGTTTGTCAGAAATTTTAAAGGGATCTATACCATTTATGATAATTATGGCTTTAGCTATACTTATTTTGTGTATTTTTCCTGAGATTGTGACTTGGTTACCTGACAAAATAATGGGCAAAAGTTTAGGTTTTTAATATATAAAAAACACCATGTTAAATATAAAAAGAATATTCGAGACGATTGCTGATGCTGGTCAAAAAATTTTAGAGAAAAAATCATTAAAAAAATTCTCTAAAAAAAGAGATTTAATTGAACTATGTGATGATCTGTTATCATCTAAAGGAGCCGCTTTCGGTATCACTCTAGCAAGAGATATTCTTTTTAGATATCATAATTTATCTCACGAAGACAAATTAAAATTCTTACTTCAAGTAAATGAAAAATATAAACCTGATACAGCTAATATTGACAATGCCATTAAAGATTATACAGAAAATAAAAATAGTAGATCAATTTTAAATTTATCAAGAATTACATCAGGAATTAGAAAAGAATTGTTTATAAGATTAAACATGGCTCCTAATGGAACAGCTGAGATTGTTTCTTTAAGAGAAGATCTACAAACGTTTTTATTAAACAATCCTGAATTAAAAGAATTAGATTATGATTTGATTGATATTTTTAAAAATTGGTTTAATCCTGGATTTTTAAAATTAAGAAAAATAACCTGGGATACTAAGGCTGCAATATTAGAAAAATTATTAAAATATGAAAAAGTTCATTCAATGAAAGATATGAATGAATTGAAAATTAGATTAGGTGAAAATAGAAGATTTTTTGCTTATTTTCATCCAGCATTAGAAGATGAGCCGATAATTTTTGTTGAGATTGCATTAACTAAAGGACTAGCTAAATCGATACAAGAATTGACAAAACCTAATGATGGAAAAAAAGAAGATTATGATACAGCTACTTTTTATTCAATTAGTAACTGTCAAGAGGGACTATCAAGAGTTACACTTGGGAACTTCTTAATAAAAAGAGTCGTATATGAGTTACAAGAAGAGTTACCCGATGTAAAAAATTTTGGAACCTTATCACCAATGCAAGGTTTTGCTGATTGGGTTAAATCATCGGAAAATGAGAAAATTAGTGAGATAGTTCAAAAAGATAATTTTGTAAAAGTTGAGTTTTTAAAATCATTAGATCTTAAAATCGGTGATAGAAAATTTATTGATAATAAAGATTTACTTACAAAACTTGCTTTAAATTACTTGGCTGTACAAAAAAATGATCTAGGTTTTCCCATTAATGATGTTTGTAGGTTTCACTTAAAAAATGGAGCTGAAATTGATGATATCGTAATTAATGCCAATGTTTCTGATGTAGGTTTTAAAAGATCCTTTGGAATAATGGTTAATTATAAATATGAACTTGGAAAAATTGAGCAAAATCATCAAGAGTATGTAAACGAAAAGAAAATTAATTTATCAAGCAAACTAAAAAAATATGTCTAGATTAAATAGAACTGTCTCTGTTGCTCCTATGATGGACTGTACAGACAAACATGAAAGATTTTTCTTAAGACTAATTAGTAAAAATGTTCTTCTTTATACTGAAATGATTGTCTCAGAAGCTATTGATAGAGGAGATAAAAAGAAACTATTAGAATTTGATATAAGGGAAAAACCTGTTGCTCTGCAACTTGGTGGTTCTTCTCCAAAATTATTAGGAAATGCAGCATATTTAGGTGAAGAATTTGGATATGATGAAATAAATTTAAATTTAGGTTGCCCAAGTAAAAAAGTTCAAAAAAATAGATTTGGGGCTTGTTTAATACAAGAACCTAATCTTGTAGCTGATTGCTTAAGTTCCATGATTTCAAAAACATCACTTCCTGTAACTGTTAAAACTAGAATTGGATATGACAATGTCGATCAATATGAAAATTTATATAATTTTATTAATATTTTGAAAGAAACAGGTGTTAAAACTTTTATAATTCATGCTAGAAAGGCAATGTTAGGAAAATTTACACCTAAACAAAATTTAAACATACCACCCTTGAAATATGAATATGTAAATAGATTAAAAAAAGATTTTCAAGATTTAGAAATAATAATAAATGGTGGCATAACTTCAACTGATCAAATTAAAGAACATTTAGAAAATGTAGATGGTGTTATGATTGGAAGGTCAATTTATCATTCTCCTTACATGTTAGCAGATATTGAGAACCAAATTTTTAATAATAGTGAAGTTTTGACTAGACAAGAAGTTGTTGAGAAACTAATTGAATATGTAAAAGAAGAAATTAAAAAGGGTACAAGATTAAATCAAATCATGAGACATACTCTTGGTTTATTTCATGGACAAACAGGTTCAAGTTTTTGGAAAAGATATTTAAGTGAAAATATGTGTGTAAGAGATGCCGATGTTAAGAAAATTGATCACATAATGGATAAAGTAAAGTTTAATCCACAAAGTATATCGGCAGGTCAAATTGAATAATACTCTTCTTGAGATTAACAATATTTATTTTATTTTTTTAATGATGGCAGCCGCTGTTCCGGTTGGTTTTTTTGCAGGCTTTTTTGGTATCGGTGGAGGGTTAATTTCAGTCCCATTTTTATTTTTTGTTTTTGAAGCATTTAACGTTGATAAAGATTATTTAATGCATTTATCTGTAGGGACAGCTTTCTCAATAACAATTTTAACTGCTACAGCTTCAGTACTAACTCATAGGAAATATAATGCTGTTGATTTTAATATTATTAAAAATTATGGAACATTTGTAATAACTGGAGTTTTCTGTGGAACATTGATGGCAGCATTAATGAATACTAAAACATTGTTATTCTTTTTTTCTGCTGTTGTTTATTTTTTTGGAGCTTACTTGTTGTTACAAAGTGAAAAGAAAAAAAAAATTAAGAAAAAATTTAATATTTTCCCAAGAATAATTTTTGGATTTTTGTCAGGATTAATATCTGCTCCTATGGGCATAACAGGAGCCATGATGAATGTTCCTATATTAAGATACTTTGGTTATCCTATTAACTTAGCAATAGGAAGCTCAGCAGCTATTGGATTTATAATAGCTTTATTTGGATCTATTGGATTTTTTACATCTGGCTTGATGTTAAAAGCCGATATCCCTCTCAGTATTGGATTTATTAATATACCTGCATTTATAATTTTTGTTCCAATAACCACATTCATGGCAAGGATTGGAGCAAAAACAGTTCAAGATCTAGATAGAGTTAAAACACAAAGATTATTTGGTGTTTTTCTTTATGTTATCGGTACTTTATTTCTATATAGATTTTTAGTGACTTAGGAGACGAGGTGGTTTCAGTCTCCCTCCGCCACCTCAATTACATATTATTCGATTCTCTAATTTTCTCTTAACTCTTTATAGTTGAATTTTAAATTTTTTGATCGTAATCCCCAACCTTACCAGTTTGTTGAAGCATATTATCAATAAAGTCAAAAATCTTCTTTTTTCTATCTTCAGAGGTTGGACTCTCAGTAACTACAACTAAAGAGGGTTTATTAGAAGATGCTCTTATTAATCCCCATGATCCATCATCAAAAGAAAATCTTACTCCATTAACAGTTAATATTTCTTTGATTTCTTGATCATCTACTTTAGTTTTATTTTCTTTAATATTTGTTATTTCTTTAACTAAATTCTCAACTACATCATATTTTTCACTATCTTTACAATAAGGAGCCATAGTTGGGCTTTGATAAGTTGTTGGTAATTCACCAAGTATTTGACTCATTTTTTTGTTATTTTTATCGAGTAACTTACAGACCTGTATTGCTGAATTAATTCCATCATCATAGCCATATCCCAAAGGTTTATTAAAAAAGAAATGGCCACTTTTTTCAAATCCTGCTAAAGCGTTATCGGTATTTACCTTTCTTTTGATATGGGAATGACCAGTTTTCCAATAAATTGTTTCACATTTATTTTCTTTTAATATTTTATCATTGGAATAAAGTCCTGTCGATTTTACATCAACAATAAATTTACTGTTTTTATGATCTTTCGAAAGATTTCTAGCAATTAATAGCCCTATTTTATCTGAAAAGATTTCATTACCTTTATCATCTATAACCCCAACTCTATCTCCATCTCCATCAAAACCAAATCCAATATCAGCATTATTTTCTTTAACTGCTAAAGAAATTGCATGTAACATTTCTAAGTCTTCAGGATTTGGGTTGTATTTTGGAAAAGTCCAATCAAGTTCACAATCAAGTTCAATTACTTCGCACCCAATACTTCTTAAAATTTCTGGTGCAAATATTCCTGCTGTTCCATTACCGCAAGCAACTACAGCTTTAATTTTTTTATTTAATGGGTTTTTTGTTATCAAATCATTTTTATAAACATTCTGAAAATCATCAATTTTTTTTACATTTCCCTCTCCATTAATAAATTTTTGATTGAGAGTAATATCTTTTAGTTCTTTCATTTCTTCAGGCGCATGAGTAAGTCCTTTTTTGATACCCATTTTTACACCTGTCCAACCATTTTCATTATGACTAGCTGTAACCATAGCTATTGCATCTGAATTTAAATTAAATTGTGCGAAGTAAACCATTGGGGATAAAGATAATCCTATATCTTCGATTTTGCACCCAGTTGAAACCAAACCCTCTTTTAATTTTTCTTTGATATGTTCACTGTAAGACCTGTAATCTTGGCCAACTATAATTCTTGGATTGTTTTTCTTTGTATGATTAATTATTTGAGTTCCAAGACCTTTGCCAAGTTGAACGATTCCATCGTCATCTATGTCTTTTTCGTATACCCATCGTGCGTCATATTCCCGAAAGCCGTAGGGATCAATTTTTCCAGAATTATTCATGTGGATATATGTACATTTTTTTAAAATTTTTATTGATAAATATTTAATAAGTTCTATAAATGTTCTATTGATTTACAATTTATATAGTATATCAGGTAAATCTACACACTATATCTAGTTATTTACTAGATTTTTTAGTATAAAGATAAAAAGGGAGTTTAATGAACAAAATATTGTCTCAGGCAATCAGGAAGGCTGTCTCTGATTATAAACCGGCGGAAAAAATCAGCAATAATGACAAAAGACCAGACTTATTTTCACTAAATAATAACACAGAGTTGTTTCAAAATTCTAAAGGGATAACTATCAAAATAGATAGATCTAGAGATAATAATTTAACAGATTTTGGAAGAGCAACACTAAGCGACAGATACCTTGGAGAAAACGAGTCTTTTCAAGATTTATTTGCAAGAGTTGCAAGTCATTATGCAGATGACAACTTGCACGCGCAAAGACTATACAACTACATAAGTAATTTATGGTTTATGCCTGCAACACCAGTTTTATCAAATGGTGGAACAAAAAGAGGTTTACCAATTTCTTGTTTCTTGAATGAAGCAGGTGATAGCTTAACTGGAATATTAGATCTATGGAGTGAAAATGTTTGGTTGGCTGCCAAAGGAGGAGGTATTGGAAGTTATTGGGGCAACCTAAGATCTATTGGAGAAAAAATTGGAAGAGTTGGAAAAACTTCAGGCATTATTCCTTTTATAAAAGTTATGGACTCTTTGACAATGGCGATCAGTCAAGGTTCTTTAAGAAGAGGATCAGCAGCTTGTTATCTTCCAATTGATCATCCGGAGATAGAAGAATTTATTGAAATGAGAAGACCAACAGGTGGTGATCCAAATAGAAGATCATTAAATTTACACCACGGTGTTTTAGTTTCAGATGCATTTATGAGAGCCGTAGAGCTAGATGAACAATGGGCATTAAAAAGTCCAAAAGATCAATCAGTACAAGCTACTGTTTCTGCAAGAAATTTATGGATTAGATTATTAACTGCAAGAATTGAAACTGGAGAACCTTATATTGTTTTCATTGATACAGTTAATAGAATGATACCTCAACATCATAAGCTTGCTGGTTTAACTGTTAAGACATCTAACTTGTGTAGTGAAATAACTTTACCAACAGGAATTGATAAAGAGGGTAGAGATAGAACGGCAGTATGTTGTTTATCATCTTTAAATTTAGAAACTTATGATGAATGGAAAGACGATGAAAACTTTGTTCCAGACGTAATGAGATTTTTAGATAATGTATTAACGGACTTTACTGAAAAAGCACCTGAGTCATTTAGTGATGCAGTTTATTCAGCATTGAAAGAAAGAAGTGTTGGTCTAGGTGTTATGGGACTTCATTCATTCTTTCAACAAAAAATGATTCCTTTTGAGTCAGTGATGAGTAAAGTTTGGAATAAAAAAATATTTGAAAGCATTCAAAAACAAGTTGATCAAGCTTCAAAAGATTTGGCCGATGAAAGAGGTGCATGTCCAGATGCTGCTGATTATGGAATTAATGAAAGATTTTCAAATAAAACTGCAATAGCTCCTACTGCTTCAATTTCAATTATTTGTGGAGGAACTTCTCCAGGAGTTGAACCTATTGCAGCAAATAGTTATACACATAAAACTTTGTCTGGATCATTTAATGTTAGAAATAAATATCTAAGTAAATTATTAGAGAAACACGGTAAAAATGACGATGAAACATGGTCAAGTATCACAACTAATCAAGGTTCGGTTTCTCATCTTGATTTTCTAAACCAACAAGAAAAAGACGTATTTAAAACTGCTTTTGAACTAGACCAGAAATGGATTGTAGAGTTAGGTGCAGATAGAACACCTCATATTTCACAAGCACAGTCAATAAATATATTTATACCTGCAGATATTCATAAAAGGGACTTACACCAAATCCATTTCCAAGCTTGGAAAAAAGGATTGAAGAGCCTTTATTACTGCAGATCTAAATCAATACAAAGAGCGGAAAACGTAAACGATGCAAATTCTACAGATGTAACTGCAAATGTTTACAAATCTAAGAAACAAGAAAATCAACAACCAGAATATGAGGAGTGTTTATCATGTCAGTAGAAAATCTAAAAGATACAAAACAAAAAATTATAGAGCCAAAAAAAATGGGTCTGTTAGTTGAGAACCCAGTTTATAAACCATTCAGATATCCATGGTGTTATGATGCTTGGTTAACTCAACAAAGAATTCATTGGTTACCAGAGGAAGTTCCACTTGGTGATGATGTTAGAGATTGGCAAAAAAATCTTTCTGAGTCAGAAAAAAACTTACTAACTCAAATTTTCAGATTTTTTACACAAGCAGATGTTGAAGTTAATAACTGTTATTTAAGACATTATACAACTGTATTTAAACCAACAGAAGTTTTAATGATGATGACTGCATTTGCTTCAATGGAGACAGTTCATGTAGCAGCCTATTCCCATCTATTAGATACAATTGGAATGCCAGAATCTGAATACTCTGCTTTTATGAAATACAAAGAGATGAAAGATAAATATGATTACATGCAAAACTTTAATGTAAACTCAAAAGAGGATATCGCAAAAACTGTTGCGGTATTTAGTGCCTTTACAGAAGGTCTTCAGTTATTTGCAAGTTTTGCAATTTTATTAAACTTTCCAAGACACAACAAACTTAAAGGAATGGGTCAGATAGTTACTTGGTCAGTAAGAGATGAAACTCTTCATTGTAATTCTATGATTAGAATTTTTAAAGAGTTCATTAAAGAAAACCCTGAGATTTGGACTCCTAAACTTAAAAAAGAACTTTATGAAGCTTGCAGAACTATAATTGAACATGAAGATGCATTTATTGATCTGGCTTTTGAAATGGGTCCAATGCAAGGTTTAACTGCTCAAGAAGTTAAAGATTATATTAGGTTCATTGGTAATAGAAGATTAACTCAGTTAGGTCTTGAGCCAATATATGATGTTCAAAAAAATCCATTAACATGGTTAGACACTATGTTAAATGCAGTAGAGCATATGAACTTCTTTGAAGGTAGAGCCACTGAATATTCAAAAGCATCTACACAAGGTAATTGGATAGACGCTTTCTCCTAGGATTAAGTGATAGTAAGCCCCTGTATAAGTATTTGTAAAACTGATCCAGTATCGGGTCTTTGTTATGGATGTGGAAGATCTGAAGAAGAAAAAAAAATCTGGAAAGATCCTGAAACAACTGATGACTGGAAGAACAATAATTTAAAAGAGATAGAATACAGACTTTCAGGTTGGCAATTAGAGAGCTTTAAAATGTCTTACAAAAACAAAATTGAAAAAGGTATTTCTTTGTATAAACAAAAACAATCTAAATAGAATATATTTTATAATTAAAGAAAATTAACTAATTAAATTTTTTCTTTATCTTCATAATTTTCTTCTTCATTAGAAACTTTATTCTTCTTTGTGTTTAAAATATCAGCAAAACTATGATTCACATCTCTATGTCCAGCTTCATCATCTCTAATAACCTTTACAACATCTTTCAATCTAGAATTTAATGGAAGATTCCAATAATTTATTGCTATCTCTGGAGCCTTAATATTTTCTATTTTACCCTCTTCTATTTCATTTAGGTACTCAGTGTAGCTTATGACGGCTTCTTCTTCAAAATACCCAACAATTCTATGAGCAGTCTTTTGTGAAATCAAATATATAAATAGATACATCAAAATAAATATAAATTGTGCAACCATTATAATTAATCTTTCTATAAATGTAGGTTTTGCAATTTTAATAAAAGTCATTAAATGCATTCTTTCATTTGCAGCCTCATCAAGAAGAATTTTAATCCAGCCTTTGTCATCTTGCATTTTTCTTAAAGATTTTAAGTGAAGTAACATTCCAGCTACCATACCTGGAACAGCTGCTACAGTTTCTAAAACAACTGCTCTATGCCCATATTTTTTTTTAAAAAATGTATCAGCCAAGAATCTTAAAAATTTTGTGAATCCAAAAGCAATCTTATCACTTAAGTCTTGTGGTTTATGATGCCTATTTAAATTTTCCATACATAATATATGGCAATTATTAATTATTTTTAAATAGGTAAGTTAGACCTATAGTTTTAAAACTCTTATAGGTGTGGTCAAATAGACCTTGTATTAGGAAGGACACTTTGTTTATATCAATATAACTTTACGAGAGGAAAAATAATGAAAAAAACGTTAAATTTACTTCTTAGCGCTATTTTAGTTGTAACTTCATTTGTTGGATTAGGAAACGTGGCTACTGCAGATGGTCATGGATTTCCATCTAAACCAATTGAAGTTGTTACTCACGCCGGTCTAGGTGGAGGAACTGATACAACAGCTAGAATGTTGTTAATAAGAACAAGAAAAAATCTAAAAAATAATGCATACATTACACCAAAAAAAGGTGATAGCGGAAACAAAGCTATGGCTTATGTAAAATCTAAGCCAAGAGATGGTCATACTGTTTTAGCAATTACTCCAACACATTTATTTAGAATGGCTAGGGGAGAAGCTGCATTAACAATCGATGATTTTGTTGGTGTTGCAAGAACTACAGTTGATCCAATTGTAATATTTGTAAATGCAAAAAGTCCTTACAAAACAATTGAGGATTTAATTAAAGCTGGTCAAAAAAGTCCAATTAAATATGGAGGAACCAACGTAGGAAGTGTTGACCATATTTCAGGATTAATATTCGCAAGAGAAGCAAAAACAAAAATTGCTTTTGTACCATTCGAAGGTGGTGGAGCGATAATGACTAGTTTAGTAGGAAATCAAATCGAAGCTGCTGGATTAAACCTAGACGAAGGTAAAGATCAATTAGATGCAGGTGAATTGAGAGTACTAGCAGTTATGTCAGATGAAAGAATGTCTGCATTACCAGATACACCAACTTTAAAAGAAAAAGGTATTAATGCATCTTTTGCTACAGTTAGAGGTGTTGTTGTGCTTAAAGGTACACCACAAAAAACTATTGATACTCTTGAAAAAGGATTCCTTAAAGCAATGAAACATCCAGTTTACCAAAACTATTTACAAGGTGCTGGTTTGGATGCATCAAGTGTTGCAGGATCTAAAGCTTGGGATACTGAAATTAAATCTATTTACAAAGAAGCAAGAGCTGCTTTAGTAAGTTTAGGTTTAGCTAAATAATTTCAAATACTTAATGGGGGTTATACAACCCCCATTTAAATCAAAATGATAAAAGATATAAAAATTCTCAGTATAATTATAATTATATCAGTCGCACTATTTGCATATACATTTACATTTGATGAAGTTCCTGAAATTTTAGCTCAGGGAATGCAACCTACAATGATGCCAAGATTAATTTTTTCTTTAATAATTTTTTTATCTATATTTCAGTTAATTCAGAATAAAAATTTAAATTCCGATAAAAAAGAATTAATTCGAAGAAATGCCTTTGTAACATTTGGTTATACATTATTTATAGTTTTAATAGCAGATAAACTTGGATTTTTAATTTCTATATTTTTATTCACTTTAGTTACACCCATGTTATGGCAAAGGAAAGATTATATAAAAATCTTTTTTTATTCTTTAACTATATCAATATTTGTTTTTGTTTTTTTTACACTTGTACTTCAACTAAAATTTCCTCAAGGGATATTAGAAGAATTTATAATTAGGAATTTTTATTAATGGAAATTTTGTCAAATATCTCATTAATTTTGAATCCAACAACATTTGGTTTAATATTAGGATCTACAATCGTTGGAGTGTTGATAGGTGCTCTTCCTGGATTAAGCTCAGGAATGGCCATTGCATTGTTATTACCGTTCACAATATATTTAGAACCCAGTCAAGCAATTGCAGCTATGGCAGCATTATATTGTGGTGGTACATTTGGAGGATCAATCACAGCTATATTAATTAATGCACCTGGCGCTCCACCTGCTGCTGCAACAGCTTTTGATGGTTTTCCAATGGCTCAGAAGGGCCAGGCAGGTAAAGCTTTAGGGATGGCTGCAGTATCTAGTGTAGTTGGTGGAATTATTTCTTTGGCTGTTCTAATTATTTTTGCACCAACACTTGCAAGAATTGCATATAAATTTGGACCTCCTGAATATTTCGCATTGGCAATATTTGGATTATCAATGTTAGCTTCTATAAGCTCAAAGTCTCCAGTTAAAAATCTTATAGGTGGCTTAATAGGTTTATTTGTTGCAACAATTGGAGTTCATCTTACAACTGGTATTTCAAGATTTACATTTGGGGTTGCTGAACTTTTTGAAGGGATAAGCTTTGTTCCTGTATTAATTGGTTTATTTGCAATGTCAGAGATATTAGTCCAAGCATCAAAAAGTGAATTACTTTTAGAAAGAATTAAGTTTTCAGCAATAAAACTTCCTTCAATTTCAGAATTTAAGAGTTGTGTTAAAACAATTTTAAGATCATCGGGCATAGGAACTTTTATAGGCATTCTTCCAGCTGAAGGCGGAACAGTTAGCGCAATGATTGGTTATAACGAGGCAAGAAGATGGTCAAAAAATAAAGATAACTTTGGAAAAGGAGAAATAGAAGGAGTTGCAGCTCCAGAGTCGGCTAATAATGCTGCTACCGGTGGTGCAATGATACCAACTCTTGCTTTAGGTATTCCAGGTTCAGCAACTACAGCAGTAATTCTTGGAGGATTTCAAATTCATGGATTAAGAGCTGGACCATATTTGTTTGAACAGCAACCTGATCTGCTTTACACAATTTTTTATGGCATGCTTTTAGCAAACTTTATCTTTTTAATTTTTGGTTTACTTGGAGCTAAAATATTCTCAAGAATTTCGTTAATACCAAGGGGTTATTTATGGCCATCTGTATTTGTATTTTGTCTTGTTGGATCTTATGGATTATCTCAATCTATGGTAGATGTTTACATAATGTTAATTTCAGGTGTTGTTGGATTTTTCTTAAGACGGTCAGGATTTTCTCCAGCACCAATAATTATGGGAATTGTATTAGGCGAATTAGTGGAAAATTCATTAGCTCAATCAATCATAATATTTGACCAAAATATATTTATGTTTTTCACAAGGCCAATTGTACTTGTATTTTTTACATTAACTTTTTTAAGTTTATTTTACAGACCTATTAAAAATCTAATAATGAAAGGAAAATAATGACTAAAGCTTTTACACCTAATATTAAATCTAAAAGAGGAAAAGACTTAACAAAATACGTTGCTAACTTTGTTCACAAAACAAAATTTAAAAATATTCCAAAAGAAGTTGTTGAGTTAGCAAAAAAACATATTTTGGATGGTTTTGGTTTAGCATTATCAGGCTCTGTTGCAAGAACAGGTAATTACTTATTTGCACATATCAAAAAAAGTTCAGCAAAAGGGAAGGCAACAGTTATTGGTTCAAAAATGAAGGTTCCAACGCACTTTGCAGCTTTGGCAAATGGTGTAGGAATACATTCTGACGATTACGATGATACACAATTAGCTGTAGCAAAAGATAGGGTTTATGGGTTATTAACACATCCTACTGCACCTTGCTTGCCAAGCGCTTTTGCGGAAGGTGAAGTAAATAAAATTAATGGAAAAGATTTTTTAAACTCATATTTAATTGGTGTAGATGTAGAATGTAAAATATCTGAAGCCATGTCTCCGCGTCATTATCAACATGGTTTTCACTCAACAGCAACCTGTGGAACTTTTGCTTCTGCTTCTGCTGCAGCTAAAATTAGAAAATATGATCATAACAAAATTTTAAGATCTTTAGGGATTGCGGCCTCTCTTAGCGCTGGATTAAGAGAAAATTTTGGAACAATGACAAAACCACTGCACGCAGGTAGAGCGGCAGAGAGTGGAGTGATAGCTTGTGATTTAGTAAGATATGGTTGGTCTTCAACTGATAAAATTTTAGAATCTCCAAGAGGTTTCTTTCAAGCCCATGGAGGTGGATACGATATTAACTCTTTAAAAGGTAAACTTGGAAGACCATGGACATTTAAATCTCCAGGTATTTCTATTAAACCACATCCTTGTGGTTCTTTAACCCACCCTGGGATGACAAAGATGTTAGAGTTAATTAAAAAGTATGACATTAAGCCAGAACAAGTGGTTAAAGTTGATGTTGGCACAAACCATAACATGCAAAATGCTTTGATACATCATCGACCAAAAAATGAGTTTCAAGCTAAATTTAGTATGGAGTATTCTATGGCAATACTTTTAATTGATAGAAGAGCATACATTCCTGAATATCAAGATAAAAGAATTAATAAATCTGATGTCCAACAAATGCTTAAAAAAGTGAACTTTTATAAAAACAAAATAGCTGAGGCCGCGGGTTACGACAAAATGACAACTATAATAGATATCTCTTTAAAAAATGGCAAAAAGATATCTGGGAGAGGTGATTTTGGAAAAGGTAGTCCGGCAATACCAATGACTTACGACGAAGTTGCAGATAAGTTTCTAGGTTGTACAGAATTTGCTAAATGGCCTTTATCTAAATCTAAAAAAATTATTGAAACAGTAAGGAACTTAGAAAAAGTTAAGGATATTAGAATATTAGGAAAGTTATTATCAAAATAGTTATCTTTGATTTAAAAGCATAACTTTTCGATATTTGCTACCTTTGTATTTAGCTAATGGTCTAATTAATTTATTAGATGAATGTTGTTCCATTATATGAGCTGACCAACCAGTAATCCTTGAAATTACAAATATAGGTGTGAAGAAATCTGTATCAAAACCCATTAAATGATAAGTAGGTCCCGTTGGATAATCTACGTTTGGATGTATATTTTTTTTACTAATCATTACTCTTTCAACAATATCGTAAATCTTTAAAAACTTTTTATCTTTTTTAATTCTAGCAACTTTTTTGAAATACTCTTTCATGGTTGGAACTCTAGAGTCTCCACTCTTATAAACTCTGTGCCCAAAACCCATCACAACCTCTTTTTTCTTTAATGCATTATTGATCCATTTTAAAGCATTCTCAGGTTTTTTAATTTTATTCATCATATGCATGACCTCTTCATTTGCTCCACCATGTAATGGTCCTTTTAGACTAGCTATAGCACCTGTTATAGCACCATGAATGTCAGATAAACTACTTGTTATAGTTCTAGCTGTAAAAGTTGAAACATTAAAACTGTGCTCTGCGTATAAAATTAAAGATACATCAAAAGCTTTTACAATTTCTTTTTGAGGTACTTTTCCAAAACACATGTAGAAAAAGTTTTCTGCAAAAGTTAATTCTTTTTTTGGTTTAATAATCTTTTTACCTTTTCGAATTCTATAAAACGCTGCTAAAGCAGTTGGAGTTTTGGCTAAAATTCTTAGAGCTTTTCTTGTATTTGCTTCCTGAGAATTATCTGTAGTTTCTTTATCTTCTAATCCCATTACACTAACTGCTGTTCTAGCAACATCCATGGGATGAGACTTTTTTGGCATGTGTTTGATTATTTCGTAAAGATTTTTTGATAAATCTCTATGTCCTCTCTCAATTTTTTCAAATTGTCTTAGCTCAATACTATTTGGTAAATCACCTTTTAAAATAAGATATGCAGCTTCTTCAAATCTACAAAATTCACACAGATCTTGAACGGCATAACCCCTATAGGTTAATGAGTTAATCTCAGGCATAACTTTAGAAACTTCTGTTTCATCAACAACAATTCCTAATAAACCTTTTTTTACTTCTTCACTCATTATTCGTGTCCCTCTGTGCTAAAATTATATATCTTTTCGTCTAAAGAGTTGTATTTTTCATACTCAACTAGATCATATAATCTTTTTCTAGTTTGCATCTTATCTATAATATTATTTTGATGTCCATCCGCAAAAATGGCACGTAGACCATCCTCAACACTTTTCATTGCTAATCTTTGTGTAGTAACCGGATAAATTACAATATTGTAGCCAAGCTCTTCTAATTGTTTAAAATCTAGCAACTTGGATTTTCCAAACTCAGTCATATTAGCTAAAAGATAACAATCTAGTGATTTTCTAACTTTTTCAAACTCATATTCATCTTTTAATGCTTCTGGAAAAACAATTTCTGCACCAGCATCAATATAAGATTTACAGCGATCAATCATTTTATCAATACCTTCTACACTTTTAGCATCAGAACGTGCAATAATTTTAAAATTTTTGTCAGATCTTGCTTCTACACATTCTTTGATTTTTTTTGTCATATCCTCTTTTGATATCAATTCTTTATTGTCTAGATGACCACATCTTTTCTGCTCTATCTGATCTTCTAAATGAATTGCTGAAATGCCAAAATTTTCAAATGTTTGAACAGTTTCTTTACAAGATTTAAAACCTGTATCGACATCAACAACTGTTGGAAGATTTGTAACACGTGCAATTTGCTTTGATCTATTACTGACATCATTAAGAGTTGTTAATCCTATATCAGGATATCCCAAATCATTAGACATAACACCTCCTGATACATAAACTCCGTCGTATCCAATTTCTTCAATAACTTTTGCTGTTAATGGATTATATGCACCTGGTATTCTTAAAATTTTATTTGATTTTAGTTTATTATCTAAATCAATTCTTTTCTCTTCAGGTTTTTTTTCAACAAAGTGCACTAGAATATTCCTTTTTTATTATTCGATTTTAAGTATCTTCTACTTACTTCAATATTTAGTTTTGTAAGCTGATTATTTTTTAATTTTTTTAAATTTTGAACATCTTTTAAAAATCTATCACTTTCTTTTTTAGAAATAATATTTTCTGTTAAAATTTTAAATTTATTTATATAATCTTTTCTTTCAAAAGGTCTTTTACCGTAAGGATGAGCATCTGCTCTTTCTAATTCCTCAATAATTTTTTTCCCATTATTTAATGTTACTATAACCTTTGCACCAAAAGATTTATTCTTTGGATCAGGATCATGGTATTTCTTTGTCCATTTTTTATCCTCATGAGTTTTAATTGATCTCCATATTTTAATAGTGCTTTTTTTATTAGCTCTCTTTTTAGTATAAGACTTTACATGATGCCAATCTGCATCTTCTAAAGCTACAGCAAAAATATACATTATTGAGTGATCTAATGTTTCTCTACTAGCATTTGGATCCATTTTTTGTGGATCATTAGCTCCAGTTCCAATTACATAATGTGTATGATGACTTGTATATATATCTATTTTTTTAATTGTATTTAAATTATCTATTTTTTTATTAAGAGCTTTTGCAATATCAATTAATGCTTGAGCTTGATATTCAGCTGAATATTCTTTTGTGTATGTTTCAAGAATAGCTTTTTTTTCCTCATTCTTTTTTGGCAAAGGAACAAAATATTTAGCATTTTTTCCATCTAATATTCTTGCAATTACACTATCTTCACCTTCATAAATAGGACTCGGAGCTCCTTCACCTCTCATCGTTCTATCTACAGCTTCAATTGCTAATTTTCCTGCATGAGCTGGAGCATACGCCTTCCAACTTGAAATCTCACCTTTTCTTGATTGTCTTGTTGAAACACTCACATGTAATGCTTGTTGAACAGCTTGATAAATAGTTTCTGTATTTAATTTTAACATAGATCCAATACCAGCAGCAACACTAGGCCCTAAGTGAGCGATATGATCAACTTTGTGTTTATGAAGACAAATAGCTTTTACAAGATTAACTTGCACTTCATATGCAGTTATAATTCCTCTTAATAAATCATTTCCATTTTTTTTTAATTGTTGTGCCACTGCTAAAAGAGCAGGAATATTATCACCAGGATGACTGTAATCAGCTGCTAGAAATGTATCATGAAAATCTAATTCTCTAACAGCAGTTCCATTTGCCCACGCAGCCCATTCACAATCAAATTTAAGTTTTGAATTTATGCCAAAAAGATTAGCTCCATTTTTTCTAACATGTTTTTTTGCCATTTCTCTTGCAGATATTACAGGTCTTCTATTTAAGGAAGCTATAGCAACAGAAGCGTTATCAATAATTCTATTAATAACCATTTCAACTGAATTTTTATTTAATTTAGCATTATCACTTGCTATCTCTGCTATTTTCCAAGCAAGCTGTTTCTTCTTTGGAAGATTTATTTTTGATGGATATACTTTAATTGTATGCAATAACAAAATAACTCCTAATTTGTGATTTTGTTTTAATAGTTAAAATAAATTAATCAATATTAAAGATATTGAGATACAATTTTTTCAATACCTACAAAGTCTTTTATTAAGTGATTATGATAAATTTCATCAATATTTTTTTCAGTATATCCATCTTCTAATAAAATCATTGGAATATCTGCCGCTTTAGCTGCATTTGCATCCGACTCACTATCACCGATCATAATTGATTTATTTTTACTACCATCTAAAATTTCTATGATTGTTGTTATATGTCTCGGATCAGGTTTACAATAATCAAAAGTATTATAACCCGCAACATACTCGAAGTAATTATATATCCCAATTTTTTTTAGAAGATCTACTGCAAGATGTTCCGTTTTATTCGTACATACAGCCATTGATATATTTTCTTTTTTACACCAATTTAAAAAATCTTTTACACCAGGCATCAGAGTACTTTCATTTAAAATATTTTTTCCATAATAAGAAATAAATTCATCTGTCATTTCATTTTTAATTTTCTCATTAATCGAAGTTAATTCTTTTTTGGCCTGGCTCCATATAGATCTACCAATCATTGCCCCAGCTCCTTGACCAACGGTATTTTTAAGTTCATCAAGAGATTTTGTGGGGTACCCAAATTTCTGCATAACATGGTTATGAGCAAGCATTAGATCAGGTGCTGTGTCTACTAACGTGCCATCTAAATCAAAAACAACTGTGAATTTTTGTGTCATTTAAAAAGTATTAATAAGAAATAAATTGTGAATTAATTAATTTAATACCCAGTTATATACAACTATCTAATGAATAGTCAAAATTTACAAAATAAACTTAGAGATAAATTTTTAAAAAAAGGTGTCAAAATGAAGGGGCCTGAGACAGTTTTTTTTTCTAAAGATACTAAAATTGGAAATAATGTAGAGATAGAACCTTATGTTGTGTTTGCCGATAAAGTACAAATAGGAAATAATGTTAGAATTTTATCTTTCTCTCATCTTGAGGGTGTTAAAATAGATAATGATGTGAGCGTAGGTCCATATGCACGTTTGAGACCTGGAACAAAAATAAAATCTGGATCAAAAATTGGAAATTTTGTCGAAGTAAAAAAAACTACAATAAATAAAAATTCTAAAGTTAATCATTTATCATACATTGGTGATGCTCAAATAGGAAACAATGTTAATATTGGAGCTGGAACAATAACTTGTAATTATGATGGAAGAAAAAAAAGTAAAACATATATTAAGGATAGAGTATTTGTAGGCTCAAATACATCTTTAGTAGCACCAGTTACTTTAAATGAAAAAAGTGTTATAGGAGCAGGTTCAGTAATTACTAAAAATGTAAGCAAAGGGTCGTTGGCATTAACCAGATCAAATCAAAAAGAAAAGAAAAATTATAAAAGGAAATAATAAGCAATGTGTGGAATAGTTGGAATTACAAGCTCTAAAGAAGTTACTCCCAGAATTATAAGTTCATTAAAAAAACTTGAGTATAGAGGCTATGACTCTGCAGGTATAGCAACTCTTTCAAATGGAAATATAAATGAAGTCAAATGTGAGGGTAGAGTAGACGCTTTAGAGAAAAACATTATACAAACTAAAATATCTGGCTCTATTGGTATCGGACACGTTAGATGGGCCACACATGGTAAACCCAGTTCAATAAATGCACATCCTCATTCATCAGAAGATGTATCTGTAGTCCACAATGGTATAATTGAAAATTCAACTATTCTAAAAAAGTTATTAGAAAATAAAGGCTATAAGTTTAAATCCCAAACAGATACAGAAGTAATTGTTCATTTGGTAACTGATTATTTAAAAAAAAATAATCTTAAAAATACAATTATAAAAGTTTTAAAAAAATTACATGGTAGTTTTGCATTAGGAATAATATTCAAAGATCAATCAGACTTAATAGTTGGTGCGAGAAGAGGTTCTCCACTTGCGGTTGGTTATGGTCCAAACGAACACTACCTTGGTTCAGACTCTTATGCATTAAAGTCAATGACTAATAAAATTTCATATTTAAATGATGGAGAATTTTGCATATTAAAAAAAGATCAAGTCGAATTTTTTGATGCTGATGGAACCAAAGTAAACAAAAAAATTTTAAATCTTTCTAAAGACGATCAAAATTATGAAAAAGGAGATTACAAATATTATATGGCTAAAGAAATAGATGAGCAGCCGATTACCTTAAAAAATTGTGTCAATGAGTACATCGACAAACATAACAAAGAAATAAATATTTATAATTTTCCTTGGAAAATCAATGAAATTTCATCAGTAATTTTAATTGGATGTGGAACAGCATATCACTCATGTCTTGTTGCAAAGTATTGGTTTGAGCAAAATACAAGTTTAGATGTGAGTGTTGATATAGCTTCTGAATTTAGATATCGAAAAATTAAATTTAAAAAAGATTGTCTTTATGTTTTTGTTTCTCAATCTGGAGAGACTGCGGATACATTTGCTGCATTAGATTTGTGTAAAAAGAATAATGTTAAAACTTGTGCAGTAGTAAATGTTGTTGAAAGTTCAATTGCAAGAGATGCAGATCTAGTTTTACCTATTCATTGTGGCCCAGAAGTAGGTGTTGCATCGACAAAAGCTTTTTTAGGACAAATGTTGGTTCTTTATTTATTATGTACTAAGCTTTCTTATGAACAAAAATCAATTAATAAAAAAAATTACCAAAAAAAGATAAAAGATTTATTGTCTTTATCTAAATATGCAAGAAATACATTGAATATTGAAGATAAAATTCAAACTCTCGGAAAAGATTTTGCTAATTCTAAAGGATCAATGTTTCTAGGTAGAGGCTATTCATATCCAATTGCACTTGAAGGTGCTTTAAAACTAAAAGAGCTTGCTTATGTTCATGCCGAAGGTTACCCGGCAGGGGAAATGAAACATGGACCTCTTGCACTCATAGAAAATGGTATGCCGGTAGTAGTAATTGCACCAAGAGATGAACATTACAAAAAAACTATTTCAAATATGCAAGAAGTTATATCCAGAGGTGCAAAAGTTTTACTAATAACAAATAAAAGTACTGATGAAATTTATTCAGAAAATATATGGGAGCAAATAGAAGTTGATGCCATATCTGATGAACTTATTCCTTTTTTGACCACTATACCTTTGCAAAAGTTAGCTTATTACTCTGCATTAGATAAAGGATACGATATAGATAAACCAAGAAACTTAGCTAAATCTGTCACTGTTGAATAAATAATAAAGTCTGTTAAAACAATTCTGAGTTGAAATGAAAAATTGGAAAATAAATAGCTGGAGAAAATATCCTGTCAAACATATTCCTCAATATGAAGATGAGAAGGAATTGGAGATGGTTTTAAATAAATTGAAAACCTTTCCTCCGCTAGTTTTTGCAGGTGAAACAAGACATTTGAAAGATCAGTTAGCAATGGTCAATGATGGAAAGGCTTTTCTTTTACAAGGTGGTGATTGTGCAGAAAGTTTTGCGGAATTTCATCCTGACAATATAAGAGATACCTTTAAGGTTATTCTTCAAATGGCATTGGTGATGACCTACTCAGCATCTTTACCTATTGTAAAACTTGGAAGAATTGCTGGACAATTTTCAAAACCAAGAAGCGCACCAACTGAAAAACAAGGTGATAAAGAATTACCAAGTTATTTGGGAGACAATATAAATGCAATAGATTTTAATGAAAAAGCTAGAAGACCCGATCCAAAAAGAATGTTTAAGGCTTATTCCCAATCTGCATCAACTTTAAACCTTTTAAGAGCATTTTCAAAAGGTGGTTTTGCTGACCTAAATAAGGTTCACTTATGGAATTTAGATTATATTAAAAAAAGTCCACAAGCTAAAAAATTTAAAGAGTTAGAGGATAAAATAGCAGATGCTTTAGCGTTTATGGATGCTTGCGGAATTACATCTGATTTTAATAATAGATTATACACAGTTAACTTTTGGACTTCTCATGAAGCTTTACACTTACCTTTTGAGGAAAGTATGACAAGAGTAGACTCAACTACGGGTGAATATCACGATACTTCAGCTCACTTTGTTTGGATAGGGGATAGAACAAGACAATTAGATGGAGGACATGTTGAGTTTTGTAAAGGCATAGAAAATCCAATTGGTATCAAATGTGGTCCAACTTCTAAACCTGATGAGATTGCAAAAATATGTGAAGTTATAAATCCTAAAAACGAAAAAGGAAAAATAACTTTAATCTCAAGATTTGGTCATCAGAACGTTGAAAAATTCTTACCAAAATTAATTAGAGGAATTAAAAAGGAAGGTTTAAATGTTGTGTGGTCTTGTGATCCAATGCATGGCAATACAATTAAATCAACTACTGGTTTTAAAACAAGACCGTTTAATGATGTTGTAAGTGAAGTTAAAAATGTATTTGCAGTTCATCAAGCAGAAGGTTCCTATGCAGGAGGTCTTCATGTTGAAATGACAGGGCAAGATGTGACAGAGTGTACAGGTGGAGCAAAAAAAATATCTGATGCAGATTTATCAAGCAGATATCATACGCATTGTGATCCAAGATTGAACTCTGATCAAGCTATAGAATTAGCGTTTTTAATTTCAGATGAGATAAAAAAGAATAGTTTGTATTCTAAATCTGCAATTAAAGCGGCATCTTAACAGTTTAAAAATAAAATTTTTTTCATATATTTAAATTATGACACCCAAAGATAAAGTGAATCACATTAAAAACTGGATTTCAGATTATGTGAATTCTATGCCAAAAAAAGCTCAATCTTTAGTGATTGGTATTTCTGGTGGAATAGACTCATCTGTCTCAAGTACATTAAGTGCAATGACTGGTTTAAAAACAATTGTTTTATCAATGCCTATTAAACAAAAATCTGCACAACATGATCTAAGTTTGGCACATCAAGAATGGTTAAAGAAAAATTTTAGCAATGTAGAGGGACACACATTAGAATTAGATAGTTTATTCAAAACATTTGAAGGAACACTAAACAATTTTGGTAGTGAACACGGGATGGCAAACTCTAGAGCAAGATTAAGAATGACAACACTTTATCAAGTAGCTGCTGCGAATAACGGAATAGTCGTCGGAACAGGAAATAAAGTTGAGGATTTTGGAGTTGGTTTTTATACAAAATATGGTGATGGTGGAGTAGATATTTCTCCAATTGCAGATTGCAATAAAACTGAAGTATGGGAACTTGGTAAAGAACTTGGAATTTTAAAAGAGATTATTGATGCTCCTCCAACAGATGGTTTGTGGGACGATGGTCGTACTGATGAGGGACAGCTTGGTTTGTCATATAAAGAATTAGAAGAAGCAATGGATAATGAAAATTCTGTAAATCGAGATAAATATAATTCAATTCGAAGTGCAAATTTGCATAAAATGGAACCTATTCCAGTATGCAAAATTCCCAATTAATCAAATAGATTCACAAATCTACAATTTAAGTATATTCCTAGTTGTATGGCTAAAGATATATTTTTAACTAATAGTCTTGGTGGTAAGAAAGAAAAATTTACACCTAAAAATGACAAATCCATAGGCATGTATGTTTGTGGTCCTACTGTTTATGATGATCCACATATTGGTAATGCCAGACCTTTAGTTGTTTTTGACATTCTTTATAAAATTTTAAAAAATAGATATGGATCAACATCTGTAAAATATATCAGAAATATAACAGACATAGATGACAAAATAATCAAAGCATCTAATGATCAAAATATTTCAATAAAAGATTTAACTTCAAAAATTACTGAAAATTTTCATAAGGATTGCAATTACTTAAAATGTGAAACACCAAACAGCGAACCAAAGGCTACAGAAAATATAAAACAAATGATTGAAATGATCACAGAACTAGAGAAAAAAGGGTTTGCATACTCAAAGGATAAGCATGTTTATTTTGAAGTTAAAAAATTTAGTGATTATGGAAAACTATCTAATAAAAAGTTAGATGAATTAATAGCTGGTTCACGAGTAGAGGTTTCAGAAATAAAAAAAAATCCTGAAGATTTTGTATTATGGAAACCGTCAACAGATAAAGAGCCTTCTTGGGATTCTCCTTGGGGCAAAGGTAGACCAGGTTGGCATTTAGAATGTTCAGTTATGTCAAAAAGATATTTAGGGGAAGAATTTGATATTCATGGGGGTGGTAGAGACTTGATTTTTCCTCATCATGAAAATGAGATTGCTCAATCAAGGTGTGCAAATGAAACAAACTCGTTTGCAAATTATTGGGTTCATAACGGATTTATAACTCTTTCTAATGAAAAAATGGCAAAATCTCAGGGAAACATATTGAAAATAAAAGATTTTAAAAAAAAATATAATGGCCAAGTTTTGAGATTAGCATTAATTAGTGCTCACTATAGACAAGGATTAGATTGGAATGAAAAACTAATATCAGAATGTGAAAAGACTTTAAGCAAATGGTATTTAGCCTATTCTGATGTTCACAAAGATACAATATTACCAGATGAATTATTAGATCCTTTATATGACGATTTAAACACCCCAGGTTATATTGCTAATTTACATTTTTTATATAGTAAAGCTTCAACTGGAACGAATGAGGATAAGGCAACTTTTGTAAAAGCTTGCAATTTTATAGGTCTATTAACTGATACTTCAGAAGAGTGGCTACAAACAAAAAAAAATACAATTTCTCTTTCAGAGGATGAAATTAATTCAAAAATAGCTGAGAGAAATAAAGCAAGAGATGAAAAAAATTATGAATTAGCTGACAAAATAAGGAAAGATCTTTTAGATAAGGGTATTTTAATTGAGGATAAAGATGGTACAACCTCGTGGAAATTAAAATGAGTAAAGAAAAAATCTATATATTTGATACTACACTTAGGGATGGGGCACAAACTCAAGGAGTAGATTTTTCATTAAATGAAAAAGAAAAAATCGCTAAATCTTTGGATAACTTGGGAGTTGATTATATAGAGGGTGGTTGGCCAGGAGCAAATCCAACAGATACAGAATTTTTTAATAAAGATCAAAACTTTAAAAATGCAAATCTTACAGCTTTTGGTATGACTAAAAAATCTGAGCATAGCGCAAAAAACGACCCGATGTTGTCATCTTTGATTAATTCAAAGAGTTCATCAATTTGTTTATTTGGTAAAAGTTGGGATTTTCATGTTGATGTTGCCTTGGGTATTTCAAATGATCAAAATTTAGAAAATATAAGTGAGAGCGCAAAGCATATAGTTAATTCAGGTAAAGAATTTATGTTTGATGCTGAACATTTTTTTGATGGTTATAAATCAAATCCTGAATATGCAATATCATGTTTAAAAGCAGCATTTGATAATGGTGCAAGATGGATTGTTTTATGTGATACTAATGGAGGGACATTGCCTCACGAAATTTCTAAAATTGTTGAAGAAGTAACAAAGCATATACCAGGTAATAACCTTGGAATTCATGCCCACAATGATACAGAAAATGCAGTTGCTAATAGTTTAGTAGCTGTGCAAGCAGGAGTTAGACAGGTCCAGGGTACAATAAATGGACTTGGAGAAAGATGTGGAAATGCAAATTTAATGTCATTAATCCCAACTTTTTTTTTAAAGAAAGATTTTTCAGACAAATATGAAATTAATATCAAACCAGAAAATATTAAAAATTTAACACAATGTTCAAGATTATTAGATGAAATATTGAATAGAAAACCTAATAAACATCTACCTTATGTGGGTGCTTCTGCATTTTCACATAAGGGTGGAATGCATGTATCAGCTGTACAAAAAGATCCAAAAACTTATGAACATATTAATCCTGATGAAGTAGGAAATGTTAGGAATATTGTTATTTCTGATCAATCAGGTCAATCTAATATAATGTCTAGATTAAATGCAATTGGCATTAATATTAAAAAAGATGATCCAAAAATTAAAAAACTTCTTCACGAAGTAAAAGACAGAGAGTTTATAGGATATAGTTACGATGGTGCTGATGCATCTTTTGAACTTTTAGCTAGAAGATTGATGGGGGAAATACCAAGATATATTTCAATTAATGAATATGATGTTTCCGTTAAGAAAGACTCTACTGGAGAAGTAATATCATTTGCAAAAGCAAAACTTGAGGTAGATGGTCATGAAATATTATGTGAAGGAGAAGGCAATGGACCAGTTAATGCATTAGATAATGCAATTAGAAAAAATGTAAATAAACTTGAAAAATATTCAGAATATTTAAAAGATTTAAAGCTAGTTGATTACAAAGTTAGAATTTTAAATACAGGAACTGGAGCCGTTACTAGAGTTTCTATAGAAAGTGCAGACTCGAAACATGGTAATTGGTTCACAATAGGAGTTTCTCCAAATATTATTGATGCATCTTTTAAAGCTTTAGTTGATAGTTTGGATTATAAACTGTTCAAGGATAATGCTCCTGCTAGTACTTGATGTCATTAAGAAATATAACTTTTATTTTACACAAACCTCAACTATCAGAAAATATAGGAGCTTGTGCTAGAGCTTTAAAAAATTTTAATTTTAATAATCTATCAATTGTTAATCCAAAACCCTCATTTCCAAATGATAAAATTATTGCAACATCTGTAGGGGCAAAAGATGTTATTAAAAAAGCAAAAGTATATGAAAATTTAGAAACATCATTAAGTAATTTGGATATATTAGTTGCAACATCTGCAAGATTTAGAAATAAAAATATTAAACATATATCAATAACCGATCTTAATAAGATTAATTACAAAAAAAAGGTTGGTTTTCTTTTTGGATCTGAAGCATCTGGTTTGTCAAATAATGAAGTTAGTTATGCTGATTATACTTTACAAATTCCAAGTAATAAGAATTTTAGATCTTTAAATTTGTCTCATAGTCTAATTATAGTAGCTCAAATAGTAAGTGGACTAATTTCAAATAAAAATTTTACCTTTGAAAAGTCAAAAAAAATTAAAAGCGCAAATAAGACTGATATTCAAAAAATGTTAAATTTATGTATCAATAATTTAGAAAATAAGAATTTTTTTCACCCACTTGAAAAAAAACCAATCATGATGGAAAATTTAAGAAGTATTTTCTATAAACTCAATCTTTCAGAAAAAGAAACTCGTATTTTATCGAGTGTATTTGCTGGTTTAAGTAAGGAAAAGGTTGATTGACAAAACATAACTTAGGCTTATAAAGCCTCCTATTAATGACTAAAAGATTAAACTCTAAACATAAAGTTGATAGAAGATTAAAAGTAAATTTATGGGGTAGACCCAAAAGCCCTTTTAATACAAGAGCTTATCCTCCAGGGCAACATGGACAAACAAAAGGTGGAAAACCTTCAGATTATGGAATTCAACTTCAGGCAAAACAAAAATTAAAGTCTTATTATGGAAACATGAATGAAAGACAGTTTAGAAATGTTTATAAAAAAGCAATCATGAAAAAAGGTGATACTGCAGAAAATTTAATTGGATTATTAGAGAGAAGATTAGATGCCGTAATTTATAGATCAAAGTTATCAAACACTATTTTTTCATCAAGACAATTAATTAACCACGGTCATGTTAAAGTAAATGGAAAAAAAGTTAATATAGCAAGCTATCAAGTTAAAGAAGAAGACACTGTGGAAATTAGAGATAAATCTAAACAACTTGCTTTAATTGATATTGCTCTTGCTAACAAAGAAAGAGAAGTTCCAGAATATTTACAATTAGATGAAAAGAATAAAAAAGTTAAATTTGTAAGAGTTCCATCTTTCGAAGAAGTTCCTTACCCAGTTGTGATGGAGCCAAATCTAGTTATTGAGTACTATTCAAGGTAAAACTTAATTCAAAATATTAGTATCTAGCACACATAAGATATACATTTTTCAGGTTATAATTGATGTCTTTTTATACTAAAAATAACAATAATGAGACAATTAAACTTTAACCGTTTATTTTTAAAACTTTTTATATTTTTAATTATAATTGGATGGAGTGAAACTTCTTATTCAGTCACTGTTTTAGGAACTGGAACTAGTGCTTTAATAGGTGATGATCTTACTGATCCAGGCAATGATGGGGTTGATGGACAAAATATAGGATGGGATTGGACATCAATAAGTGCAAGTAGTGAAAATTACTGGCATGCAGAAGGAGCCTACAATGTTTTTGATAATAAAGTTGGAGCATCTGATAATAAGTGGTGCTGCAACGGACCTACACAATGGATACAAGTGGGTTTCGCACAATCATATGTTCTCGATAGTTTCACAATAACATCAGGAAATGATGTTGCTGGCAGAGACCCCGACGTATGGAAAATACAAGGTTCAAATGATGGATCTAATTGGACAGATATTTATGTCTACAATAATAATGGAACCTCTCCGTGGGGCTCAACACGACTTCAAGTCCTTTTATATGAAGGTGGTGGCGTTGATTACAATACTCCATCAGCTTATTCATATTTTAGATATTATGTGAGTTCAGTTGTTTCTGGTAGTATGCACCAAATTAATGAAATTGAATTTTTTGGTTCAGCTGCAGATACTACAGCACCATCTCTAAGCTCATCTAGTCCAGCTGATAATGCAACTAATGTTGCAGTCGATGCAAATATTGTTCTTAATTTTGATGAAAATGTAGATGTTGAGAGTGGAGATATTACTATAAAAAAAACATCTGACAATAGCACAATAGAAGTTATTGATGTTACAAGCAATCAAGTAAGTGGAAGTGGAGGAACTCAAATTACTGTTAATCCGTCATCAAATTTAGTTGGATCCACGGAGTATTACGTCTTAATTGATAGTACAGCTTTCGATGATAGTTCAAGTAACTCTTACGCAGGTATATCAAGCACAACTGCATTAAGTTTTACAACGGTTGATACAACAGCGCCAACTTTAAGCTCTTCTAGCCCAGCTGACGATGCAACCAGTGTTGCTGTAGATGCAAACATAGTTCTTACTTTTAGCGAAACAGTTGATGCTGAAAGTGGTAACATAACAATTAAAAAAACTTCAGATGACAGTACTGTTGAAAGCATTACTGTTACAAGTAACCAAGTAACTGGAAATGGATTTTCTTTGCTTGGAGGTGGAGCCAGTGGCACAGTAATTACTGTAAATCCAGCATCTAATTTTGACAGTTCAACAGAATATTATGTCTTAATTGATAGTACAGCGTTTGATGATACTTCTAGTAATTCTTACGCAGGTATATCAAGTACAACAGCATTAAGTTTTACATCTGTTGATACAGCTAATCCTACTTTGAGTTCTTCTACTCCAGCAGATAACGGAGCCAATGTAGCTGTTGCATCCAACATAATATTAAACTTTGATGAAAATGTTGATGTTGAAAGTGGGAATATAATAATTAAGAGAAGTTCTGATGATAGCATTTTTGAAACAATAGCTGTAACTAGTGATAGAGTAACAGGTACAGGTACTTCAAAAATTATTATTGATCCAATAAAAAATTTTAAACTTAATACTTCATATTATTTGACAATAGCGGCTACCGCATTTGATGATACCACTGGAAATTCATATGCAGGTATATCTAGTAAAACTGTACTTAATTTTATTACTAAAAAGGGAAGAATTTTTAACAAAACAGTAAAAACACTAATTAAAAATCAAACAGCAGCAGCTATCAATTCAATGTCTCAATCAATGAATAGAGTTAATAGTAGAATGAACTTTATAAGACCAATGCAAAATAATTCTTTTAATCAAAATATAGAATTAGCAATGAATTTAAACGATCCATTTGCAGATAGAATATTCGATGCATTAGCAATTAAATATTTAAAACCAAAAAAAGAGACTAAAAAATGGGCCGCATGGTCTGAAGGAAATATTTCGTTTGGAAGAATAGGTCATAGAGGAGAAAATCTGGGACAAGATATACATAGCGATGGTTTAACGTTTGGCATCGATAAGAAAATTAGTGCTGCTAGAACTTTTGGAATGGCAGTAAGTCAATCTTGGCAAAAAACTCAGGTTGGAAGTAATGAAGCTAACATGGATGCATCATCAACTTCTATAATTGGATATGGAAGCATAAAATTAAGGGAAAGGACCTTTATTGAGACTGCAATTGCATTAGGGGAAATGGAAGTAGATTTAAAAAGATCAGTAGATGGTGGACAAAACAAAGGTACAAGAGATGGTAAACAAATTTATGGAAGTTTTACTTATTTATTTGAACCTAGCATGGAATATATTATTGAAGGAGTTAACACAAACTACTACTCAAGGCTAGATCTTGGATATACTATGCTTGATGATTACACAGAAAGTGGTGACGATGACTCCGTTTTTTATGACGATCAAAATGTCAAAAGTGCAACTTTATCTTTAGGTTACAACTATTCAAAGTCTGTTGAAATAGAAAGTGGAATAATAACTCAACTATTTAAATTTGAATTTGGAAAAAGTACAACCGAAAATTCATTGTCTGAGGCTTATTACATTAACGATGCATCAACTATTTATGCCAATGCAATTGCCGACCAGGATACTTATCATGGCCAAGTTACACTAGGTTTTAGTATGAATTTAAAAAATGATTTAAATTTAAACGTAAGTTTAGATCATTATAGAAATGATAAGGATACTTTTTTAAATAGTTTAACTATCAATTTTAGAAAGTTATTTTAATCAGTTCTTTGTTTTAAAATTTATTCCTTTAGATTCAAAAAGTTTAGCTAACTCTCCACTCTCATACATTTCTTTTACAATATCGCATCCACCAATAAACTCATTTTTAACATACAATTGAGGAATGGTTGGCCAATCACTAAATACTTTTATACCTTCTCTTAGCTTTTGATCTGCTAAAACATTTACACCTTTAAAATTTACTTCAAGAACCTTCAAAATATTTGAAGTTGCCATTGAAAATCCACACTGAGGTGCATCAGGTGTGCCTTTCATAAAAAGACATACATCGTTATTTTCAATTTCACTTTTGATTAAATCATTTGTTTCTTGTTCCATTTAAATTTCCTTTGTTTTAATTGCTAAAGCGTGAAGCTCATTTCCCATTTTACCTTTTAAAGAATTATATACCATTTTGTGTTGTTCTATTTTACTTTTACCTGAAAATTCAGATGATGTCACTGTAGCAGAATAGTGATTTCCATCACCCGCTAAATCTTGAATTTCAACTTTTGCGTCAGGTAATCCTTCCTTAATTAAACCCTCAATTTCTTTTAAATCCATTGCCATTAGCTATCCATATATTTCTTTAACCAATACTTATGTGCATATGCCAATTCTTCAATAGGCAAATTGATGTCATCTTTATATTCGATGGATTGTCCATTAACTGTCCCT
Source organism: uncultured Pelagibacteraceae bacterium (assembly GCA_902519695.1). Classification (GTDB taxonomy): domain Bacteria; phylum Pseudomonadota; class Alphaproteobacteria; order Pelagibacterales; family Pelagibacteraceae; genus Pelagibacter. Next base: position 150,070 of record CABYKN010000001.1, read on the forward strand.
AATTCATCGAAATGTACAGAGTATTTGTTTAAAATATCATTTACTTTCTTCAAACTATCTTTAGGTATTTCGATAATATAACGAGCCTGATCTTCACCAAAAAAATATTCATATTTATTTGTTAAACCCTTAAGTGTATTAATTTTTATTCCTTTTTTTCCTTTAATACACATTTTTGATACTGCGGTTAAAATTCCACCTAATGATACATCGTGGCAACTCATAACAAGATTTTTTCTAGATAAATCTAATACAGTCTCACCAATGTTTTTTTCATTAAATAAATTAACGGTTGGTGGAGGACCTTTTTTTTCATTTAAAAGCTCTCTAGCAAAAATACTTTGATCTAAATGCCCATCGGTTTTACCAATTACATAAACTAAGTTTCCTTCAGTTTTAAAATCCATAGTAAGCATTTGCTGATAGTCAGAGATTAGCCCAACACCTCCAATTGTAGGCGTAGGTTTGATACCTTTATCTTTTGTTTCGTTATAAAATGAAACATTTCCAGATACGACTGGAAAATCTAGATACTTACTTGCTTCTGTAATTCCGTCAACGCATTCTACAAATTCACCCATATTTTTTTCTTTTTCTGGGTTTCCGAAGTTTAAACAATTTGTAATAGCAATAGGTTTAGCTCCTACCGAAATAAGATTTCTATAGCTCTCACAAACTATTTGTTTTCCTCCAGTTAACGGATGCGAGAAACAATATAATGCGGACGAGTCTACTGATGCGGCTACCGCTTTATTAGTCCCATGAACTCTCACAACACCAGCATCACCTCCAGGTTTTTGAATTGTGTCACCCATTACAGTATGATCATATTGATCCCATATCCATTTTTTATCTGAAATGTTTGAATTACTTAAAATCTTCTTCAAGCAATCTGATAATTTTAGAGATTTGAATTCATCTTTATCAAATTTTAATTTTTGAGGTAATTTAGTTTTTTTCCAAGGACGATCATATATTGGAGCATTTTCTGCAAGAAGATCTATTGGTATCTCAGCAACTTTTTTATTATCAAATATTAATTCTATTTTTTTTGTGTCTGTTGTTTTGCCTATAACTGCAAAATCTAGGTTCCATTTATCAAATATTTGCTTCGCATGTTCTTCTTTTCCTTTTTCAAGAACAATAAGCATTCTCTCTTGACTTTCAGATAACATAATTTCGTATGGTGTCATTTTTTCTTCCCTACAAGGTACCTCGCTAAGATTTAATTCAATTCCAAGGTTTCCTTTTGACGCCATTTCAACACTAGAAGAGGTTAATCCTGCTGCACCCATATCTTGAATTGCAATAATTGAATTATCAGCCATTAATTCTAGGCACGCTTCAAGTAATAATTTTTCAGTAAAAGGGTCTCCCACTTGAACTGTTGGTTTTTTTTCTTCGATTTTGTCATCGAATGTTGCGGAAGCCATACTGGCACCATGAATTCCATCTCTTCCAGTTTTAGAACCTACATATATTACCGGTTTATCTAAACCAGCTGCTTTTGAGTAAAAAATCTTATTTTTATTTACTAAACCAAGAGTCATGGCATTTACTAATATATTTCCATTGTAAGACTCATCAAAAGTTGTTTGGCCAGCAATTGTTGGAACTCCAATACAATTTCCATATCCACCTATCCCTTTAACAACTCCTCTTAATAGGTTTCTTGTTTTTTTATGTTGTGGTGAACCAAAGTGAATTGAATTTAGATTTGCAATTGGTCTTGCTCCCATTGTAAATACATCCCTCATGATACCGCCAACTCCAGTTGCAGCTCCTTGATAAGGTTCAATAAACGAAGGGTGATTGTGGCTTTCAATTTTAAATACAATTGCATCATCATCTCCAATATCAACGACACCTGCGTTTTCTCCAGGTCCTTGAATGACCTGTTTTCCTTTGGTGTGCATTTTTTTTAAGTGTTTTCTAGAAGACTTATATGAACAATGCTCGTTCCACATTGCAGAGAATATTGCAAGCTCTGTTAAATTAGGTGTTCTCTTAAGAAGTTCACATATTTTAGAAAACTCTTCTTTTTTTAATCCATGGTCTATCGCAACTGCTTCTGTGACTTCCATTATTTAAAATTATCCAAGATATTTTTGAAAAATAACGAACCATCTTCACCTGACAAATACTTATCTATCATTCTTTCTGGATGAGGCATCATTCCCAATACATTTTTACTATTATTAAAAATTCCAGCTATATTTTTAATTGCTCCGTTTGGATTATTTGTTTCATTTTCTATACCATCTTCTCCGCAATACGTTACAGCTATTTGATTATTATCTTCCAATGATTTTAATTCATCATCACTACAAAAGTAATTTCCTTCATTGTGAGCAATATGAAGTTTTAAAACATCTTTTTTTAAATCTTTAAAATATTTATTTTGTTTATCTTTAACTTTTACAAAAACATTGCTGCATATGAAATTAAGAAACTTATTTTGTTGTAAAATTCCTTTTAGTAAGCCTGTTTCAGTTAAGATTTGAAATCCATTACAAATACCTAATACTAAACCTCCAGAGTTAGCAAAATCAATTACCGATTTTATAATTTTTGATTTAGAAGCAATACTTCCACACCTTAAGTAATCACCATAAGAAAAGCCACCTGGCAATACTATTAAATCTGATTTTGGAATAGATAGATCATTGTGCCAAACCATTTGATTTTTAAAACCAAATTTTTTTAGAGCTACATCCATGTCTCTATCACAATTTGATCCTGGAAATATGATGACTGATGATCTCATTAATTAAACTATTTTGTAATCCTCTATAACAAGATTAGCCAATAGCTTTTTACACATATCATCTACTAAAGACTTTGCTTTTTTTTCATCTTTCTCTTTAACTTCAATTTCAAAATATTTACCTTGTCTTACATCTTCTACATTTCCAAAGTTCATTCCATTAAGTGTTTGTTGAATAGCCTTTCCTTGAGGATCTAAAACTCCATTTTTAAGAGTTACAATTACTTTTATCTTCATTACTTTTTTTTAATCTTTACTGCTTGCGGTTTGGTGTATTTTAATGGTCTTATATTTGATTGTTCATGAAGTATATCTAATCTTCTTGCAACTTCTTGATAAGCCTCAATTAGATTACCAAGACCTTTTCTAAATCTATCTTTATCTAATTTTTTATCACTATTTACATCCCATAGTCTACAGGTGTCTGGGCTTATTTCGTCCGCAAGTATGATTTCTTGTTTTCCATTTTTTTCATATCTTCCAAATTCTACCTTAAAATCTACAAGTTTAATTCCAACACCTCTAAACATACCTTGTAGAAAGTCATTAATTCTATTTAATTCTTTATTAATCAAGTTTAATTCATCTTTTTCCATCCATTTAAAAGCTAAGATGTGTTCGGTGCTTACTAGAGGATCACCTAAGTCATCATCTTTCAAGCAATACTCTATTAATGGATTATCTAAAACTGTTCCGTCTTCAATACCCAATCTTTTAGTTAATGATCCAGTTGCAATGTTTCTTACAATAAATTCAATAGGTATAATTTCAACATGCTGAACGAGTTGTTCTCTCATATTTAAACGTTTTACTAAATGATTTTTTATACCAACGTTGTTTAATTGAGTTAATATATGTTCAGATATTCTATTGTTTAAAATTCCTTTACCATCCATCACTGCTTTTTTTTGATTATTAAATGCAGTTGCATCATCTTTAAAATGTTGGATAACATATTTTTTATCGTTGCTTGCAAAAATTATTTTTGCCTTACCTTCGTATAATTTTTTTCCTTTTTTCATTATTTAAATACTCTTTTAAATATATAATTTACATTTTTTAAGTGTTTGTCATATGTAAAAATTTTATCTAATCTTTTTTCACTTATTTTACTAGTGATCGATTTATCACTTTTTAAAAGTATTAATAAGTTTGTATTCTTTGCAAAACTAGCTTTTGCATGAGACTGAACCAATCTATACGCTTTCTCTCTAGCAAAGCCTGATTTAGTAAGTTCTAACATTACCTCTTGAGAAAAAACAAGACCTCTTGTTAAGTTTAAATTTTTTATCATCGTTTTTGGATAAACAATCATTTTCTCTAAAATTCCTGACAGTCTAACTAAAGCAAAATCTAAAGTGATGTTTGCGTCTGGACCAATATTTCTTTCAACACTAGAATGAGAAATATCTCTTTCATGCCACAAAGAAATATTTTCTAAAGCTGGAATTACATAGCTTCTCACCATTCTTGCAAGTCCTGTAAGATTTTCACTTAATATTGGATTTTTTTTATGAGGCATAGCAGATGAGCCTTTTTGATCTTTTGAAAAGTATTCTTGTAATTCATAAACTTCAGATCTTTGCAAATGCCTTATTTCTGTTGCAACTCTTTCAACAGATCCAGCAATAATTCCAAGAACTGCAAAATAATGTGCATGCCTATCTCTTGGTATAATTTGAGTTGAAATGGGCTCAGCTTTCAATTTTAATTTTTTTGCAACATAGGTTTCAATTTTAGGATCTATATTTGCAAACGTTCCCACTGCTCCTGAAATTGCACATGTAGATACATTTTCTACTGCATCTTTTAATCTTAATTTGTTTCTTTTAAATTCTTCATAAAATGATGCTAGTTTTAGTCCAAATGTAATCGGTTCTGCATGAATTCCATGACTTCTTCCAATACATGGAGTTAATTTATATTTTTTTGCCTGTTTTTTTAGAACAGATAATATTTTATCAATATCTCTTAATAATATATTTCCTGATTGAACCAATTGAATATTCAAAGTTGTATCTAATACATCGGATGAGGTCATTCCTTGATGAAGGTATCTTGCTTTAAGACCCGCTTGTTCCGTAATTGATGTCAAAAAAGCAATTACATCATGCTTAACTTTTGCTTCTATATCATGAATCCTTTTAACTTTGATTTTACCTTTTTTTTTAACTAATGATGCAACTCCTCTAGGAATAATTTTATATCTTTCCATTGCCTCAGCTGCAGCAATTTCTACATCTAGCCAAATTTTATATTTGTTTTCCTCAGACCAAATACTGACAAGCTCTTTTCTAGAATATCTTGATATCATTAATTATATGGGGGCCTCTTGTAACCTTTAACAGATTCTGTGAAAATTTCATATGAATCTTCTGTGATACCAACAGTGTGCTCGAATTGTGCTGATAATGATTTATCTTTAGTTACTGCTGTCCACCCATCATTTAAAACTTTTGTGTCATATTTTCCATAATTTATCATTGGTTCAATAGTAAAAGTCATACCAGGTATTAGTTCTTTGCCAGTATTTTTAGACCCATAATGAAGAATATTTGGAGGTTCATGAAAAACATTGCTTATTCCATGACCACAAAAATCTCTTACAACAGAATAACCTTTGCTTTCAACATAAGATTGAATTTCAAATCCTATATCACCAAGTTTTTTACCTGGCTCTAAAATAGATATTGCTTTCATTAATGAGTCGTAAGTTGTTTCGATTAAATTTTTTGCCTTAACTGGAACATTTCCAATTTCATACATTCTACTTGTATCACCATAATAATTATCAATGACCGCTGTCACATCAACATTAACTGCATCACCATCTTCCAAAACTCTATCAGAAGGTATTCCATGACAAACTACATGATTTAATGATGTACAAAGTGATTTTTCAAATCCTCGATAAAATAATGGAGCTGAATAGCCTCCATTATCTTTTATAAATTCATAACCTAATTTATCAATCTTATTTGTTGATATTCCTGGTTTAATATAATCTGTAAGCATGTCTAAAGTTTTTGATGCTAGCTTGCCTGCTATTCTCATTTTTTCAAATTTTTCTTTATAATCACTCATCTATAATATTAATCTTTTTTTCAATCTTAATTTCTTTAGAACTAAGTTTACATCTATAAGCGAGAAATTTTACTCCTGCTTTTTTTGCCTTTTTATAGTTTTCAAAATAAATTTGATCAATATCTTTTGCAATTCTAAAGTTATTTATATTTTGAATTTGCGTTAAAAATAAGACATACGGTTTATACCCTTTTTTAATTGATTTAATTAACATATTTAAATGCTTTGTTCCTCTTGATGTTACTGCGTCTGGAAATTCTGCAATATCATTTTCTCTAAATAATGTAACATTCTTTACCTCTATTAAATTGTTGTCACATAAAAAATCAAATCTTGTATCATCACTAAATTTAAATTCTGGTTTAATATTTTTAATAGTTTTAAATTCTGATATTAATTTTTTTTCTAATCCATGATTTACGATTTTGTTAGCTCTATGAGTATTTACCCCAACGTATCTTTTTTTTGCTTTAATTATTTCTAATGTAAATTTCAGTTTTCTTTTTGGATCATTGTGTTCTGTAACTAGAACCTCATTACCTTGATCCAAGAGTCCCTGCATAGATCCTGTGTTAGGACAATGTGCCGTTATAATCTTGCTATTTACTTTTATATCGGCGAAAAATCTCTTATATCTTTTTAATAATTTTCCTTTAATAAGGCTATTTGTAAATTTCATATAAATTTACTTATATTTACATATGCAAAATAAAAAAGAGATAAATGCTGGTATTTTAATTATCGGTAACGAAGTTCTCTCAGGTAGAACACAAGATGTTAATACAAGCACTTTAGCAATCTGGTTAAATTCATTAGGCATACCTGTAGCAGAAGTTAGAGTAATTCCTGATGATGAAAATATTATTATAAATACTATTAATGAACTGAGAGAAAAATATTCATATATATTTACCACTGGAGGAATAGGACCAACTCATGATGACATCACAGCTGAATCTGTATCTAAAGCATTTAATATTGAATACGGTTTTCATAAAGAGGCTTTTTCAATACTAGAAAATTATTATAAGCCAGGAGAATTTAATGAAGGTAGACAAAAGATGGCTAAAATGCCTGTCAGTGCTAATTTAATTTTAAATCCATCGAGCGGCGCACCAGGATTTTATGTTGAAAACGTATTTTGTCTTCCAGGTGTGCCATCTATTATGAAGGCAATGCTTGGAAGTTTAAATAATCTTTTAGTTGGTGGCGAGCCAATATTAAGTGAAACAATTAATTTAAGGACTGTTGAGAGTGAAATAGCTAAATCCTTAACAGAGGTACAGAATAATAATTCTGAAGTTGAAATTGGAAGTTATCCATTTTTTAAAGCTGGTAAATTAGGAGTATCAATTGTTGTTCGATCAGTTGATAAAACAAAAATTGATAAATGTAACTCAGAAATACTTAAATTTGTAAAAGATAAACAAATTGAAATAGTTGAGCGTTAATTATGCTTTATTTTGCTTATGGTAGTAATCTAAATCATTTTCAAATGAAAAGAAGATGTAAAGATTCAAAATATCTAAAAAAAATTAATTTAAAAGGTTACACACTTAATTTCAGAAGCAAATATCGCGCAGCAGATATAGAAAAGAAAAATAACTCCATCGTACCTGGTGGATTGTATGAGATATCTAAAAGTGATGAAAAAAAATTAGATATTTATGAAGACTATCCAATTTTATATAAAAAAATGTATTTTAAGTATTACAACAATATAGTGATGACTTATATAATGCCTAAAAAAACAATTTTTAGATATCCAACCGAAAGATATCTAAATGTGGTTAAACAAGGCTATAAAGATTGTAAATTAGATCAAAAATATCTCAAAAAAGCTTTAGTGAACTTTTAATTAATGCTTTCAAAATCTAAAATATTTTTTAAAGGTATAGTTGCTGTTTTACCTCATATGTTATCGGTAATTCCTTTCGGAATTATAACTGGAGCTATTGGCATTGAATTAGGTTTTGATCCAATTTTAGTTTATGCAACTTCCTTGATTATTTTTGGTGGCGCTTCACAGATAATATTTATGCAACTTTTGTCAGGTGGTGCTTCATCATTAGTAGCCATTACATCAGTTGGAGTAATAAACTCGAGACATTTATTATATGGAGCAGTTTTATCCGAGTATTTAGAAAAACTGAGCTTTATTAAAAAATTATTTATTTCTTATTTTATTGTAGACCAAGGCTTTGCAGAGTCTAACAAGTACATTAAACAAAATAAAAATTTATCTAATCCACATTATTATGTTCTTGGTACAGGAGTAACACTTTGGTTTTGTTGGCAGTTATCCACAATTAGTGGAATAATATTGGGTTCATTTATTCCTGAAGAATTGGGTTTAAAATTTGCGATCCCTCTCACTTTTTTAGCGATTATTGTAAATGACTTAAGAAAATTAGATCATGTTTTTGTGATGTTGGTATCTGGATTTGCATCATTAATTTTATTTAATGCTCCATTTAAATCTTACATAATAGTATCTCCTATAGTCGCTCTAATTGCAGCATTTATAATGTTGAGGTTTAAAAAATGACCTGGTTTTCAATTATAGTATCTGGAATTGTAACTTATTTCTCTAGGATGGCCATGGTCGCTTTAATTGATAGAGAAATGCTAGGAACAAAAGTTAAAGAAGTTCTTAATTATGTTCCATCAGCTGTATTTCCAGCAATAATATTTCCTGGTATTTTTTTTAATGATTTTGGTTCATTTGTAGAAATCACAGATCCAAAAATTTATGGTGCAATTGTTGCTTTAGTTGTTGGATTTTACTCAAGGAGTGTAATCGCCACTATTGTTTCAGGATTATTATCTTATTGGTTTATTATTTTTTTCTTATTAAGATAGACCTGTGTATTTACATACTAAACTTCAAAATTTAAAAAAACCAATCAGAGTTGCCTTTGTTGGCTGTGGGAAATTTGTTTCAATGTTTCTCGCTCAATATAATCAATTAAACAAAATTATTTTAGATTCGATCATAGAACTTGATGTGGAGAGAGCAAAAAAAAATTGTTTAAATAGTGGATTATCTAGTGAAACTATACAAGAGATTAATTTTACAGATAATTTAGACAAAGTTTTAGATAGAGAAATCGATGTATATATCGAGGCTACAGGGAATCCTATTTCTGGCACCATTCACGCAAAAAAAATAATAGAAAATAAAAAGCATGTAATAATGGTGAATGTTGAGGCTGATGTTTTATGTGGCAAATATTTATCTGATTTAGCAAAGAAAAATAATGTTATCTGCTCAATGGCATACGGTGATCAGCCATCATTAATTTTAGAACAAATTGAATGGGCAAAATTAAATGGATTTGAAGTTATATGCGCAGGCAAGGGAACAAAATATCATCCTTCTTTTGAATATTCGACACCAGAAACTGTTTGGGGACACTATGGTTTGACTAAAGAAAGAGCTGAAAATGAATCTGGGATGAATCCTAAAATGTTTAATAGTTTTTTATGTGGGGATAAATCATCAATAGAAATGTGTGCTGTTAGCAATGCTTCAGACTTAAAATGTCCAAATAGTGGATTAACATATCCTCCAATTGGAGTTTATGACATTGCCAAAAAATTAATTCCAAAGTCTGAAGGTGGTTTATTAGATTATTCAGGTCAAGTAGAAGTGATTTCAAGCATTGATTTAGATAAAAAAGATATTCCAAATGATCTTAGATGGGGAGTGTATATTGTTATTAAAGCTCAAAATGAATATGTGAAAAACTGTTTTAAAGACTATGGAATGGTAACAGATTCTTCAGGAAGTTATTCAGCTATTTGGAGACCTTATCATTATATTGGATTAGAATTAGCTCAATCAATTTATTCCATAATGCTTGATAATAAGGCAACAGGCCATACAAAAAATTTTAATGCTGAGATAGCTAGTGTCGCAAAAAAAGATTTAAAGGCAGGTCAAAAACTTGATGGAGAAGGGGGTTACTGTGCAAGGGGAAGGTTGATTTCATCTAAAAAATCCAAACAAGAAAGAATTTTACCTATGGGTTATACTGATAATGCAGTCTTAAAGAATGACATAATGAAAGATCAATTTATAAGACTTGATGATGTTCAACTAAATTTACAAAAAGAAATAATGGAAGCTAGAGAATATCAATACAATTTAATATAGTTGAGGTATAAATTTTAATATATATAACTATGAACTTTATAAATGCCCTCGTGGTGAAATTGGTAGACACAAAGGACTTAAAAAACATAGGGTAGAGTAAATTTATAGTCTCACACAGTCTCATATAGTCTTAAATCCCATTAAATTCTAAATTTTAAAAAAACTTTAATTATTTTTATTGCAATATGAATTATAAATTCTACCAAACTAGAAATTAACTAGACGTTAAAAAAATAGAATATTATTATTAATATATGAAAAAATTTTTATTTTTATTATTTTTTCTCTTTTTAAATTATTCATATGCAGATCCAGTAGTATGGAAAGAATTAGCTGGAGGTAAAAGTAGTGGTAATTCGCGTTTAATTAATTTACCTGAAAGTGTTCTTGATGGAAAACAATTGAGAATGAACCATTGGGATGCTTGCTGGCAGAAAGGTAAAGGACCTGATCACTGTTTGAAAATCACAGATGAGATTTCAAGAGAAGATAATATCTCTATTAAATTTGAAAGTCATCCAGGTGATTGTGGGATATACAAGAAATCTAATGATAGCAAAAACAACTTTAACAATTGCTATGAGGGAGCACGACGAGTTTTTATAGGAACTAAGTATCGAGATTGGGGAAGTAAATGGCTTTCATTTTCTGTATTAATCCCTAAAAATTATATTCATTCAAATACGCCACTTATATTCAATCAAATACATAGAAAAAGCAAAGGTGCACATTATAGAATGGGTATCTCACCTGAAGGAATTGTAAATGTAGAGTTAAGAAGTTTTCTTCACGACAATAAGTGCGTTAAAATTAGTAAAAAACTTCTAGGAAAAAATATTTGTAGAAAAATAAGTGAAAAATATCACGATCCACCTTTTTTTGATTTAAAACATTTTTCTAATCACTTGGGAAAGTGGATAGATGTAATAGTGCATACACCTAATAAGAAAAGTTTACTCATGTGGGTTAACGGAAAAAAAATTATTAATATGGAAAATAAAATGCCAGGAAACTCATCATTCTCATCAACAAATTTTGGTATTTATCAGCCAAGAGCAAATCAAATAAAAGCTAAAGGAAAAAAAGTGAAAACTAAATGGAATTATGAGGAAGCTTCAACAGTTCAAATTTTGTATATAGATGAAATAAGATTTGCAGATCAATGCAATCAATTAAACTTAATAAATTTAGGTTATAATTGTAACAAACTTTAATATGAATTGATTTTAAACAATGTTAGAAAAAAATCAGGTATTAAATAGGATATTATAGGATAACTAGACGTAGACTAGACGTTAGAGAGATAA
>CABYKN010000002.1 GCA_902519695.1 uncultured Pelagibacteraceae bacterium
TTTTGAGAGAGAAGTTGATTTGTATGACTCTGGTTTTGTTAAAGAATTTGAATTTGGCATAGATTTAGATGATGGTTTTGATATTGATGAAGCTGGTCCCGGAAATTTAGTTGTTACCATTAATAACTCATTTATAAATGGAAATTTAGATGAAGGTTTAGATTTTGATGAAGCAAATAATGGTGATATATTTTTAACTATCAACAACACTATTTCTATAAATAACACAGACGATGGTTTTAAAAATTCTGAAGAAGATGATGGTTCAGTTATAGCAAGTATTGATGGTGTAATTGCTGTAAAAAATGGTGGTAAAGGAATTGTGCTTGAAGAGGAAGGTGTAGGTGATGTGAGAGCGTTTATTGAAAGTACAATTACAAACACTAATGATGATAGTGATAAAACTGGATTAGAGGCAGTGCAAGAAGATGTTGGATCTGGTATTATAAAAATTGTTAATTCTCAGTTGTTTGATGGTATTGATGCTGAAGGTGTCCAGCTAAAATAGATTAACAACAAGAACAACTTGTCTTTTTCTCTGATTTTTTTTCTTCAATCGCTTCTTCCTTAGCTGCTGATTTTTCAAGAATTTTTGCTTCTGCAGTTTCTTTCTCTTTTAATATTTTATTTTCGATATATGCATAAAGAGAGTTGAAACCTAATTTTGAAGCTTTCTTTTCTTCGTAATTTCTTCTTCCTTTAAGATTTTTCAATAATTTCAAGCACTTGTGGGTTGTTCATATTATGGTTATGTCATAGTTTTGATAATTTACAATAGTTCTTTAAAAAAATTCTTTAATTATTGTTGGTATATACTTTTTGAAATTAAAAAAACCTTTATTGCAATATTTCCAAGAACTTCGGTCTAAATTACGAAAAAGAAATTTTATATTATTTATTCCTTGAGAAGTTAAAAAATCTAAGTTTTCTCCAACACAAGGATATAAAAAATAACTATTCTCAATTGTTTTAAGGTTACTAATATCAATAATTTCACAATCCAAAGATTTTTCATCCAACCTTCTTTTTTGATCCTGAATTAAATTAGTCTTAAATTTCAATGTTTTTTCACTAAGTTTAATATTTCTACTGTCGTTATTATTATTAACTAAATAAATCTTTTTAAATTTATGGTTTTTGAAATCAGTGAACTCAAAAGAAAGATTATTTTCAAAAATTATTAAATTTTGCTCATCTAAACTTACTGGATTAATAAAATCTTTTAAGACAGCCTTGTATATTTTTTCACTAACTTTAGGAGGTGCATTTTCATTTAAATTGATATTATTAAATCTATTGTTAGTAAATTTTTTTATATTCCATTCACTTGCCAAATAATGCTTACCTTGTGTTTGTATTCCAGCAACCCATCTCCATCCTAATGTATTAGATGCTGCATCTCCATCATAGAGATGCTTCATGAAAAATTCAGCTCCTAATTGCCAAGGTAAATTTAAAGTAAAAATCCAGATACTGGCAAACCACATTCTTGTATGATTATGAAGGTAATTAAATTCTTTTAGTTCTTTAACCCATTCATTAAAACATTCTATATTTGTATTTCCATCAATGGCATTTAAGTAATCTTTATTATCTTTGTATTCTCCTCTTATACTTTTTAGTTCTATTAGGTAATCTGTCCATACATTAGGTCTTAATTCTAACCATCCTTTCCAATAAGTACGCCACAAAACCTCCTGAATAAATTTTTCATTTTTAGAAAATGAAAATTTCTTTAAGGCTTTATCTATAACTTCTAACTCATTTAATATTCCATGAGATATATATGGAGAAATACAAGATATATTTGATCTTTTATCTGGACCAAAATCAAAATTTCTCAATCTTGAATATTCAGAAAGATTATTTTCAACGAAATTATCTAGTTTATTAGTGGCTTGCGCCCGACTTGGTTCAAAATTCATGATGTTTTATTTTAATTTTTTCTTATGAAAATTAATAAATCTTTCAACATTTAATTTATTAAAAGTTTTATTTTCCTCAAATGAAACTTTTTTCATAGAATAAGCTGAACTTCTAGTTATTCTTGAATGAATAATAACATTCCCTTTATATAGCCTCAATTTAACTGATCCATTAACTTTACTTCTCTTAAGATCTATAATTCTTTGTAATTTAAATCTCTCTTTAGAAAACCAATATCCATTATAAATCAGTTCCGCATATCTAGGCATAATTTTTTCTTTCTTATGCATTGTATCTTTATCAAGTGTAACAGACTCTATAGCCCTATGAGCGTGCATTAATAAAGTTCCGCCTGGTGTTTCGTATACACCTCTTGATTTTATACCGATAAATCTATTTTCTACTAGATCAACTCTTCCAACAGCATTTTTTCCAGCTATATCGTTTAATTTTCCAAGCAATTTAGATGGTGATAATTTTTTTCCATTCACTGCAATCGGATCTCCGCCTTTAAAGTCAATTTTTACAATTGAAGATTTATTAGGTGCTTTTTCTGGAGATAGCGTTCTTTGAAAGATAAAGTCAGGTGCAGAGTTTTTTGGATTTTCTAACAACTTTCCTTCTGTTGATGTATGAAAAATATTATCGTCTACTGAAAAAGGCGGCGCTCCTTTCTTGTCTTTAGGTATTTCAATTTTATTTTTTTTTGCATAATTAATTAGATCTGATCTAGATTTCAGCTTCCAAATTCTCCAAGGCGCAATAACTTTTATTTTAGGACCAAAATAATGATAACCTAACTCAAATCTTACTTGATCGTTTCCTTTTCCTGTTGATCCATGAGACACAGCATAGGCATTGAATTTTTTAGCAATTCTAATTTGATCTTTGGCTATTAAAGGTCTAGCAATTGAGGTTCCAAGCAAATAAACACCCTCATATATTGCATGGCCCCTAATCATTGGATAAACATAATCTTTTACAAAAATATCTTTTAGATCTTGAATAATAATATTCTTTACACCAAGTTTTTTTGCGTTTCTATAAATTTTATTTCTATCTATTTCTTGACCAATGTCTGCAGTATAACAAATTACTTCTGCATCATAATTTTCCTGTAACCATTTTAATATGATTGATGTGTCCAAACCGCCAGAATAGGCAAGAACTATCTTTTTCTTTGATTTCATTATTTAACTGCAGCTTTTTTTTGCTGCGTTATATGCTTTAGTGAAGCCCATCAAAGAATAATGATCAATTGTTTGAGAACCAGATTTATTATATCCAGTAACCATTAATCTTGATGCCTTTTTCATTCTTCTAACAACTTTTTTCTCAATTTTATTACTTGAAATCCATGCAAAATTATCTTGAGCTATATCAAATTTATATTTTGATTTACCAGAGCTAGCTGTAATTGAATTTTGACTGTTGTATTCATAGCCCGAAGTTGTGCTTACTTCGTCTTTAATTTTTTCAGATGGTCTGAAAGTTACAAATAATCTTGCATCTCTATCATTTTTTTTAGGAGATTGAAGAACAGGTTTAGATTGAGCAAAACATACTTTACTATCCCCATTAGTAACAACAATTGCATCCCAGTCTTTAAATGTTCCTATTTTATTTAATTCTTCTGAATAAGAAGTTGATCCTAATAAGAGAATAAAAAAAATTATTTTAAAAATTATGGACATGGATTTGGATATTTTTTTTGAATTTCATTAATTTCATTAATTATTTCTTTATCAAGATTCACTTTTACACTTTCTATATTTGTTTTCAACTGCTCCATTGTTGTTGCACCAATAATAACGCTAGACATGAAATCCTGTATCTCACAAAATTTTATACACATTTGACTCATATCAATGTTGTATTTTTCACTAATATTAAAATACTCCTCAACAGCTTCGTTAGTATTTGGTTTTCGATATCTTGTCCAAAAATCCCAATCTCTTTCCATCCGAGATCCTTTTGGAAATTGCTTATTTCTATATTTACCACTTAAAAAACCACTGGCTAAAGGAGAATAAGATAAGCAGCCAATATTTTCTCTTATAGACACCTCAGCTAATCCAACTTCATATGACCTATTTAATAAACTATAAGGATTTTGTATGGACATCATTCTTGGCAAACTCTTTTCCTTTGAGAGTTTGAGATAATTCATAACACCCCAAGGAGTTTCATTAGATAAACCAACATGTCTAATTTTACCTTGCTCAATATACTTTTGTAATTCAACCAACACGTCTTCGAATTTATTCCATTCATTTTCTTTATGCACATATCCAAGTCTTCCAAAATTGTTTACATTTCTTTCTGGCCAATGAAGCTGATATAAATCTATATAATCAGTTTTAAGTCTTTTAAGACTGTTATGAAGTGCAGTTTCGAGATTCTTCCCTACAAAACTATTTTCACCATTTCTAATATAATCTCTAGCAGGACCACAAACTTTAGTTGCAAGTATCACATCTTTTCTTTTTTTTGTTTTTTCAAACCAATTTCCAATGATCGTCTCTGTATGACCAAAAGTTTCAGCTTTAGGAGGTACCGCATAAAGTTCTGCTGTATCCCAAAAATTAACCCCATTTTCTAGTGAGAAATCCATTTGTTCGAATGCCTCTTCTTGGCTATTTTGTTCACCCCAAGTCATGGTGCCGAGGCAAATCGTGCTAATATCTATATTTGTTGTTCCTAATTTTTTATAATTCATTAAATATTAAGTATTTGTTACCTATATTTTGACTGCTTGAAAAATTTAAAATTTATTACTATATATTTAATTATGGAATTCAATAGAGACAATATTTTAAATAGATCAACGACAGCAAAAAAAGCTGTTGTGATGGATGAAGGCCTTAGAGCCTACATGCTTAAAGTTTACAACTACATGGCAACTGGAGTTTTGCTAACGGGAATCATTGCATTGCTATCTTTTAAAATGTCAGTAGTTACAGATGCAAGTGGATCAATAGTTGCTTTAACTGAGTTCGGAAATGCAATTTATCTATCAGGATTGAAATGGGTGGTTATGTTAGCTCCTCTCGGAATTGTTTTTTATATGAGTTTCGGGATAAATAAAATGAGTTCTTCAAAAGCTCAAACTACTTTTTGGATTTTTGCAGCCTTAATGGGTTTATCACTATCATCAATTTTATTAGTTTACACAGGACTTAGTGTGACGAGAGTATTTTTCATATCTTCAGCAACATTTGGAGCTATGAGTATATATGGTTACACAACTAAAAGAGACCTCACAAAATTTGGATCATTCTTAATGATGGGTTTGATCGGTATTATAATCGCATCTTTAGTAAATATTTTCTTAAAATCTTCAATGATGTACTTTGCTATTTCAATCATTGGAGTTCTTATATTTGTTGGATTAACAGCATACGATACACAAAAAATTAAAAATATGTACGCAGCATCAGACTCAAGTGAAGTAATTGGCAAGAAAGCTGTTATGGGAGCTTTAACATTATACTTAGATTTTATAAATTTATTTATAATGCTTTTAAGATTGTTTGGTCAAAGAAGATAATCAAAAACTATAGTTTTTTCCAATTTGTTTTTTTTAGAAGTATTTCTAAATCATAAGCATTATTTAAAATTTTACCATTTCTATCAGTTATTAAATATTTCAAATTCTTATTAGAAGGTTTAAAATTTTTACTAATGTTGTAGATAGCTTTTTCTGCTGCATTTTTAAAAATACTAAAACTTACTCTTTTACTTGATATTGAGAGGCCATAGTCTTTCCAAGATCCTTCAGATACCATTTTAGCATATAGGTCTAATATAATTTTTAGTTCTTTTTTTTCAAAAAAATACCTTTGGTTTTGTTCTTTATTTGAATTATTTATTACTAATTTTAAATTACTCATTTAATTTGTGTTTATTAATCAACCCAACTTGTGATGCTGTAAAGATGAATGTAATTGGTAGCATTCCCCAAACTTTAAAGTTAACCCAAAATTCTTCTGTTTGAGTTCTCCAAACAATTTCATTTAATATAGCTAAAAAAATAAAAAAATAAGTCCATCTGTTATTCAAAATTTTCCAACCTTCATCAGACATTGGCAGTGTTTTTCCAAGTATTAATTTTAAAACTGGTTCATTGGTGAAGTATTTTCCAAAGAATAAAGCTAAGGCAAATAAAATATTTATAATAGTGGGTTTCATATAAATAAAAATTGGATTATCAAAATAAATTGTTAAACCTCCAAATAGAGTAATTAAAATTCCTCCTAACAAAGGAACCATCGGAACTTTTTTTTCCAGTATCCAAACCAAGAGAACAGAAATTATTGTTGCGACAATTAGAGGTGGTATTGCAACTTTTAAATTTTTATCACTGTTATAATAAAAGAAGAAAAAAATAGCTAAAGGCCCAACGTCAGTAATGAATTTTAGAAGTGATTTATTCACTGCTACATATTAACAGATTAATAAAACATTTATATTTTTTTTATTGATTTTTTTCATCAAATATCCATATTTAATAACGTGAGTACTCAAAAAGCAAAATTTTCAATTGGAGACGTTGTAAAACATAGACACTTCGATTTTAGAGGTGTGATTTACGATGTTGACTTTGAATTTAATAACTCAGAGGAATGGTATCAATCGATTCCAAAAAACGTGAGACCTAGAAAGGATCAGCCATTTTATCATTTACTAGCAGAGAATGACGAAATTACTTACGAGGCTTATGTGTCTGAGCAAAATCTATTATTTGATGACTCTGAAGAGCCTATAAAACACCCTCTAATTAACGAAATTTTTTCAGGCAAGCGTGGATCAAGCTACTTCAAGCCTTCAAATTAACTAATAGCCAATATTTAAACACAATTGTCCCAAATCTCTGTCATATCTGTTTGTTATAAAATATTTAATTCTGATCAAGAGTACTGTTTTTCCTCTATCTCCCTCTGTATTCTTGGTCAGAAAATTTTGAACAATTTTAATCTAAAATTTATGTGTTATAAAAAATTATGATTAATTATTTCAATCCGAATAATACTTTAAAGATAATTAATAAAATACAAAAGTTTGTATTTGCGCTATTTATAATTGTATTGTTACTTGGATTAGTTGAAGCTTTAGTTCTTTCTCCTGAGGATTATAAGCAGAGTGACTCAGTTAGGATTATGTATGTCCATGTTCCATCAGCTTGGATATCACTCGGAATATTTTCATTTATTTCCATTCTTTCTTTTGGAGTTTTTGTTTTTAAAAATAAAAATTTCTCTTTAATAACAAAAAGTTTAGCACCTTCTGGTTTTGTTTTTAGCATAATAGCTTTAGTGACAGGATCAATTTGGGGAAAACCAACCTGGGGAACTTGGTGGGCTTGGGATGCAAGAATAACTTCAATGCTCTTACTTTCAATTTTTTATTTATTGTTCATTACTTCTTGGAAGATCACGACAGACACTAGTAAAGCAGAAAAAATTAGCTCAATAATAGCAATTATTGGTCTTATAAATATTCCAGTTATAAAATTTTCAGTAGAATGGTGGAATACTTTACACCAACCTGCGTCAGTAAAAATTTTGGAAGAAACAACAATTCATTCTTCAATGTTGACACCATTAGCTATAATGACTGCGGCATTTGCTCTATTTTCACTTTTGATATTTTTAATGAAATATAATACAGAACTGTTAAAGATTAAAAATAAAGGCCTTAATAGATTATGATTAGTGAACTACTAAATATGAATGGATACGGTGTATACGTTTGGTCATCATTTATATTTACTCTATTTTCTTTTAGCTTGTTGTACGCGGTAGTAAAATTAAATTTAATTAAAGAGAAAAAGAAATTTGAGGAAAATTATAAATCACTAGATGAAAAGAAACTTGCATCAGTAGCTAAGCAAAAAACGTACAGAGAGATATTAGCAAACACTTCCACATCTAAAGTTTAACTAAAATTCACATGTACGGAAAAAAAGTTAAATTTAGAGCCCTTTTTATTTTTTTAATTTTAATTTCATTAGTTCTTACAATTTTTTTGGTGGTTAAATCTCTTGAGGAAAACGTAGTATATTTTAAGTCTCCAACAGACATTAAAAACCTTAATGAAATCAAAAATGCTCAAAAAATTAGAGTTGGTGGAATGGTGAAAAAAAATTCTATTAAAATAAACGATAAAGAAATTTTTTTCGTAATTACGGATTTCAAAAATGAATTATTAGTCAACTTTAATGGATCTGTACCTAATTTGTTTGAAGAGGGTAAGGGTGTAGTTGCTGAAGGTTTCTTAAAGGATAAAAGTTTTCTAAATGCTGACAAGATTTTAGCAAAACATGATGAAAATTATATGCCTCCTGAAGTCAGCGAAGCTATGAAAAACAATTAATTTGTATGTCTAATTATTTAGGAAATTATTCTTTATATATTGCTTTAATAGCATCTGTTTATTTAATTTTTAAGTCATACTTGGATGCAAATTCAGAAAATAAATATTTAGATAAAAACTTTATTTTAATTACTTCAATACAAACTATAATGATTACGGTAAGTTTTTTTAGTCTAGTTGCAGCTTTTGTAATTTCAGATTTTAGTAATGAAACTGTTTTCAACAATTCTCATACTTTAAAACCTTTATTTTATAAAGTATCAGGCACATGGGGAAATCACGAGGGAAGTTTATTATTGTGGTTATTAGTTCTTTCAATTTTTCTATTTATTTTTTTATTAAATTCAAGATCACAAGATACTAAATACAAACTTTTAACGATACTATTTCAACAAATTATTATTTCAGGTTTTCTAGTTTTTATTTTATTAACTTCCAACCCATTCAAAATGCTATATCCAATTCCTAGTGAGGGATTAGGTTTGAACCCTATTTTACAAGACCCTGCTTTAGCTATTCATCCTCCAATTTTGTATTTAGGTTATGTTGGAACATCTATAATCTTTTCAGCTTCACTTGCCTCAATGATTAGCGGAAATATTGGAGATAAGTGGGCAACGCATATTAAAAAATGGGTTTTGGTATCTTGGGTATTTTTAACAATTGGTATTTTGCTTGGATCTATATGGGCATATTATGAGCTGGGCTGGGGAGGTTTTTGGTTTTGGGATCCTGTAGAAAATGTATCATTAATGCCATGGTTTTGTTTAACAGCGCTACTGCATACTGTAATTGTATTACAGAAAAGAAATTCGTTTAAAGAGTGGACTATTATTTTGTCAATTACAACTTTCTCACTGAGTATGAGCGGCACTTTTCTTGTTAGGTCTGGAATTTTAAATTCAATTCACACTTTTGCAAACGATCCATCAAGAGGGCTATATATATTAAGTTTTCTCTTTATTCTAATATTGATGTCTATATTAATTTTCTTTTTTAATCAGAATAAAATATCAAACACAGCCAAAGAGAATTTTATTTTAAGTAAAGAGACTGCAATATTAGTGAATAACTGGTTTATGATGTTTTTTTTATCTGTTGTTCTTGTTGGTACA
Source organism: uncultured Pelagibacteraceae bacterium (assembly GCA_902519695.1). Classification (GTDB taxonomy): domain Bacteria; phylum Pseudomonadota; class Alphaproteobacteria; order Pelagibacterales; family Pelagibacteraceae; genus Pelagibacter. Next base: position 9,417 of record CABYKN010000002.1, read on the forward strand.
ATTTATCCAATTTTTCTTGAAGTTTTAAATGGTTCAAAAATTTCTGTTGGTCCGCCTTTTTATCATAATCTTTTAATACCCTTCTTAATTCCTTTTTTAATATTCATGAGCTTTGGCCCAAGTTTGAAATGGATTAAAGATAAATTAAAAAAGTTTAACTATAATATTTTAATTATTTTTTTAGTTTCACTACTTATTTCATATGTCATTTTAACAAAAACCGAAAATTCATTTCTGTTGTCTATTCCTCTGATAGTTTTGAGCATCTATCTTTTATTAGTAACAATTAAGGATTTTTTTATTAGCAAATCCTCGATTAGCCAAAAAATTTCACATTTTGGTTTTAGCTTATTAATTACAAGTATCTTATTGAATGGACTTTTTTCTAATGAATTCAATTCAAATATGAAAGTAGGAGATGAAAGAATATTTAATGACAAAGTTGTAAAATTAAAAGAAGTTAATGTTAAAGATGTAGACAATTATAAATCTCTTAAAGCTAGTTTTGAAGTTACGAATAAAAATTCCTCTTTTGCTTTATACCCAGAAGTTAGGATTTACCAGCAGCCTTTAACTATTACGAGTGAAGCAGATATTAAGACAACATTATTTTCAGATAATTTTTTAGTATTTAATATTTTAAAAGACGATGGCTATTATAACGTAAGATATCAATATAAACCCTTAATGATTTGGATATGGATCTCAACTATATTTATTGGTTTTGGTGGTTTATTAAGTGTTATTAGAAAAAATGAGCAAAAATATTAAATTTTTAGGATTACTACTAACATTAATAATAATTTTTATAATCTTGCTCAAGGGATTGAACGTATCGAAAGATTACTCTAACGAGAAATTAAAAAGTAAAATAGATTTTTCACTTAATGCAAAAAAACTATTTTCTGATGAAATAATTAATATTTCAGACTTATTTGATAAAAATAGTCCTTCTGTAGTAAATATTTGGGCATCTTGGTGTGCACCATGTAGAGAAGAGCATCAGTTTTTAATGAAATTAAAAGATATGAACATAAATATAATTGGAATTAATTATAAAGACAGTCCAAAAAATGCGAAAAATTTTTTAAGCTCACTTGGAAATCCTTATTCAGAAGTTATTACCGATAATGATGGAACAAAATCAATAGAATTTGGAGCTATTGGTGTTCCTGAAACTTTTATTATAAGTGGTAAAACAAATGAGATAATAAAAAAGTATATTGGTCCATTGACAAGCGAAAATTTAATAGAAATAAAAAATTTATTAGAAAAAAATGCTTAAAATTTTAAAATTAATATTGCTGCTATATTTTAGTTTTAATTTTTCCTATGCTAATGAAATAAATACCAAAGTAGATCAAATTACAAAAAACTTACGGTGTTTGATATGCCAAGGTCAATCTGTTTACGACTCTCAGTCCGATTTTGCCATTAGTATGAAGCTCGTTGTAAAAAATAAGATTGATGGAGGCAAAGAAGAAGAAGAAATATATGATTATTTAAAAAATAAATATGGAGAGTGGATTGTATATGAACCAGAATTAAACCAAAATACATTTTTACTCTGGTCAATACCTTTGATTTTGTTCGCTTTTGGCGGCCTTTTAATTATTAGAAAAGTATCTATAAAGTAATAAGGATTTTTAGTATGAAGATTTTAATTAAAACTTTGATAATTTCATTTCTTACTGTCTCATTTTCTAACGCAGAAAATAAATGGAGTTTTTACACTGGCATGTTCGATTTCAGCGATGATGGTAAGAGAGCAAATCTATTTGGTGCAGAATATATAAATTTTAATGCTAGCAAAGATATTTTCTTAGGAAATGTTCAGCCTGTGACAGGTGCAATGATAACAGCTGATGATGCATTATATATTTATACAGGTTATCAATTAAATCAAAAATCTAATTCAACTACTTTCTCTCCTAGTTTTGCAATTGGATATTATGACGAAGGAGATGGCAAGGACTTAGGTCACGAAATTGAATTTAAGACACAAATACAGATATTATTTGATATCTCATCTAATTCTGAATTAGGTATTTCTTATAATCATATTTCTAATGCGAGTCTTGGAGATAAAAATCCTGGGGCAAATAGTTATATGTTTAATTTTACAAAAAAATTTTAACTTAAGATATGAGATTAAAAGATTGTCATAACTTTTATGACTTTAGAAAATTGGCAAAACAAAAGCTTCCATCTCCAATATTTCATTATATTGATGGGGCTGCGGATGATGAAATAACTTATGCAAGAAATAGTAGTGCATTTAATGATGTTGACTTAGTTCCAAATGTCTTAAGAGGTGTTGAAAATGTGGATTTGTCGACAACTATTTTTGGAAAAAAATTAGATTTGCCTTTTTATTGTTCTCCAACAGCTTTGCAAAGGTTATTCCATTACGAAGGAGAAAGAGCGGTTGGAAAAGCTGCAAATAAGTTTAATACGATGTTTGGTGTTTCGGCATTGGCTACAGTTAGTGTTGAGGAAATTTCATCTTTAATAGACACACCAAAAATGTTTCAATTTTATTTCCATAAAGACAGAGGATTAAATGACTCTTGTTTAGAACGAGCAAAAGCAGCAAAATTTGATGTGATGGCTTTAACTGTTGATACGATAACAGGAGGAAATCGTGAAAGAGATTTAAGAACTGGATTTACATCACCTCCAAAATTAACACTTTCGAGTTTGTTTAGTTTTGCCACAAAACCAATGTGGGGAATAAATTATTTAACCAAAGGAAAATTTGAACTACCACATCTTCAAGATTTCGTTAAAGAAGGAACTGACACAAATACTTCAATTGGTAATTATTTTTCTACTATGTTGGATCAATCTATGAACTGGGACGACGCTGAAAAATTGTGCTCTCAGTGGGGTGGCCATTTTGCGCTTAAGGGAGTTATGAGTGTTGAAGATGCTAAAAGGGCAGTTGATATCGGATGCACTGGTATAATGGTATCAAATCATGGAGGAAGACAACTTGATGGATCTAGATCACCATTCGATCAATTAGCTGAAATTGTTGATGCAGTTGGTGATAAGTTAGATGTTATTTGTGAAGGTGGATTTCAAAGAGGTACTCATATGTTAAAAGCTTTATCTATGGGTGCAAAAGCATGTGCTGGTGGAAGATTATATCTTTATGCTTTAGCTGCAGCAGGTCAAGAAGGCGTTGAGAGAGCACTTAACTTATATAAAACTGAATTAGTAAGAGACATGAAATTAATGGGCTGCACAAAGATTAGTGATCTTAATCGAAATAATTTAAGATTCCGAAATGCATGAGCTTAAAGAATTGTTATAATTTTGAAGATTTTAGAAAGCTAGCCAAAAAAAAACTTCCAGCTCCAATTTTTCATTACATTGATGGTGGTGCAGATGACGAAACCACTTTAAAAAGAAATACAAATTCATTTGATGATTGTGACTTAATCCCCAATATTCTTAGAAGTGTAGGAGAACCAGATCTATCAACCACAGTTTTTGGTAGAAAAATAGATATGCCAATTTTTTTATCTCCAACAGCTATGCAAAGTTTATATCATCCTGATGGAGATAAAGCTTCAGCTAGAGCTGCAGAAAAATTTGGTACCATGTATAGCATGTCGACAATGGCATCATTTTCCATTGAAGAAATTGCTAACATATCAAGTGGTCCAAAATTATTTCAACTTTATATTCATAGAGATAAATCATTTACTGATGATTTAATTGATAGGTGCAAAAGAGCAAATTTTGATGGTTTGTGCTTAACTGTTGATACTTTGGTTGCGGGAAATAGAGAAAGAGATCACAGAACTGGTTTTACAACTCCTCCTAAATTTACATTAGAAAGCATAATGAATTTCGCAATGAGACCTGGATGGTTATTTAGATATTTTACGAATAAGAAATTTGAACTTGCAAATATTAAACACAAAACTGACAAGGGAACTAACATTACAAAATCCGTAATAGACTATGTTAATGAACAGTATGATCCACAAATGAATTGGGAAGATGCAGAATATTGTATAAAAAAATGGGATGGACCTTTTGCGCTAAAGGGTGTGATGTCTGTAGAAGATGCAAAGAGAGCAGTTGATATTGGTTGTACAGCGATAATAATTTCAAATCATGGAGGAAGACAGCTTGATGGATCTAGAGCTCCATTTGATCAACTGAAGGCTATTTCAGATGCTGTGGGTGATAAGGTTGAGATAATTTTAGATGGAGGTGTTAGACGGGGAACTCACGTTCTCAAGGCTTTAGCTGCAGGTGCAACTGCTTGTAGTTTTGGTAAAGCTTTTTTGTTCAGTTTAGGAGCGGGTGGACAGCAAGGAGTAGAGAGGCTGCTTCAAAATATGCACGATGAAATTAGAAGAAATATGATCCTTATGGGCTGCAAAAGTGTAAAAGAGTTAGATAGATCAAAGATAATTTACCGTAATTAAATATTTTTTATAAATAAATTTTATTATTATTTTCACTCTAAATAAATAGACATGAAGTTGCTTTTCAGTTAGTTTGACGACGAAAAATTATGATTGAATTAGCAAAAGCTTTAGACCGTTTAGGAACTGAAAGTGCATTTTCTGTTCTAGCAGAGGCAAAAAAATTAGAAGCACAAGGTAAACCTATGATCCATTTAGGTTTAGGTCAGCCTGATTTTAAAACTCCTAAACATGTAGTTGAAGCTGCAAAAAAAGCACTAGATGATGGACATCACGGTTACGTATTATCAAATGGCATTCCAGAATGTCGAGAAGCTGTCGCAAGATGGGTAAAGAGACTTTACAAAGCTGATATTGATCCAAATAGAGTTTTAATAATGCCAGGTGGCAAACCAACAATGTATTATGCAATCACTTGTTTTGGTGAACCGGGTGCTGAAATAATTCATCCAACGCCAGCCTTTCCTATTTATGAATCAATGATTAACTACTCTGGAGCAAAAGCAGTTCCTTATGACTTAACTGAGGACAAAGATTTAAAATTTGATCCAGATAAACTTTTATCTTTAATAACTGATAAAACTAGACTTTTAATTTTAATAAATCCAAACAACCCAACTGGAAGCTTTGTTGAAAAACCTGCGATAGATTACTTAGCGAAAGAATTAGAAAAACATCCGCAGGTCACAATTTTAAGTGATGAAATTTATAGTAGACAAGTTTTTGACTATAAAGAAATGCCAACTTTTTTTAATTACCCAAACTTAAGAGATAGATTAATTGTTCTTGAGGGTTGGAGTAAAGCATATTCTATGACTGGATGGAGACTTGGATGGAGTTTTTGGCCAGAACATTTAGTTGAGCATGTAAACAAACTTTTGATTAATAGTGTATCATGTGTAAATGCTGCAGCTCAATATGCGGGTATTGCTGCATTAGATGGTCCAGAGGACTCAATCAAAGATATGTTAGACAAGTTTACTTTAAGAAGAAATTTAATTCATAAAGGATTAAATGATTTACCAGGAGTTGAGTGTAGTTTGCCAGGAGGAGCTTTTTATGCTTTTCCGAATATAAAAGGTACTGGCATGAATGGATCTGAGTTTTGTAAGAAAGCTATGCATGAAGCAGGAGTTGCAATTGTTCCTGGTACTGCATTCGGTAAAACTTGTAATGATTACGTTAGATTTAGTTTTGCCGCATCTAGAGATAATATAATGCAAGCCTTGGAAAACATAGGCAAGATGCTTTCTAAATAAACTATATTTTTAACTAATATTTTTGTATTATTAAAGAATGAACGAAACTGTCCAAGCAGAATTAAAAAAGATATTTAACGGGAGATTTTCTACTTCTGAGTCTACTCGTGCAAATTACGCAAGAGGAGAAGATACTTATAATCCAATATTATCGAAGGCAGTTGTATTTCCAGAAACTAATGAAGAAGTTTCAAAAATTCTAAAAATTTGTAACGAGCATAAAATCCCTGTTGTCCCGTTTGGAACCGGCACATCTCTTGAAGGCCATGTTGTTGGAAATCAAAATGGTATTACAATTTCTCTAGAAAAAATGAATAAAGTTTTAAGCGTAAATGCTGAGGATTTTGACTGCAGAGTGCAAGCAAATGTAACAAGAAAGCAATTAAATGAATATTTAAGAGAAGATGGAGTATTTTTTCCAATAGATCCTGGTGCGGATGCTGCACTCGGTGGGATGGCATCTACTTCAGCTTCAGGAACAATGGCAGTTAAATATGGAACAATGAGAACAGTTATTTCTGGTTTAACAGTTGTTTTACCTAATGGAGATATAATTAAAACCGGTGCAAGAACTAAAAAAACTTCTGCGGGATATAACTTAACTAATTTGTTTATTGGATCTGAGGGAACATTAGGAATTATTACAGAAGTTCAATTAAGATTATCACCAATACCTGAAAGCATAATGAGTGCAGTTTGCTATTTTCCAGATTTAGACTCAGCAGTAAAGACAGCGCAAGAAGTTATTCAGTACGGTGTTCCAATTGCAAGAATTGAAATGTTAAACAAAGACCAAATGGAAATTAGCATAAAATATTCAAAGTTAGAAAACATCAAAGCATCACCAACTTTATTCTTTGAATTTCATGGAAGTGAGCTATCGAATAATGAGTCTATTAAAATTGTAGAAGAATTATCAAAAAATAATGGTGGAAGTGATTTTCAATGGGCATCTTCTCCGGAAGAACAAAAAATACTTTGGAAAGCAAGACATGATGTTTATTATTCAGTAAAAGCCTTAGGTCATGATATGAAAGTGTATTCTACAGATGTTTGTGTACCAATTTCCAAGTTAGTTGAGTGCATTTCATGGGCGGAAAAAGAAGTAAAAAAATTAGGTCTAACTGCACCAATGGTTGGTCATGTTGGAGATGGAAATTTTCACTCCATAATATTGTATGATCCTGATGATGAAGAAAAACAAAAAAAAATTAGACAGTATAGCGATGATCTAATTAACAAAGCTTTAGAGTTAGAGGGAACAATTACAGGAGAACATGGAATTGGTCTTCAAAAAAAACATTACTTATTAAGAGAGCACCCAGACAATTTGCCAGTAATGAAAGCTATTAAAAGAAGTATCGATGTAAACAATATCATGAATCCTGGTAAGGTTTTTGATCTAAATTAATCCAAAACAAAATGAAAAAAATTTTAATCACGAGAAGGCTTTTAAGATCTTGTGAGGATAAAGCTAAAGAATTATTTGATGCTAATTTTAATTTAAATGATGAACTCTACTCTCAAAAGAAGCTAATAGAGATGAGTACAGGCTGTGATGGCATTTTATCGGCTTTAACAGATAAGCTAGATGCAGAAACAATTAATCAATTACCTGAGAGTGTAAAAATTATATCAAATTTTGCTGTAGGTTTTGGAAATATAGATTTAGAAGCTGCAAAGAAAAGAGGGATTGCAGTTACAAACACGCCAGATGTTTTAACTGATGCCACTGCTGAAATTGGGGTTTTGTTGATATTAGGTGCATGCAGAAGAGCATCTGAAGGAATTGAAAAAGCTAGAGAAGGTGGCTGGGTTTGGTCAGCAGATATGTTGATTGGTAAACAATTAACGGGTACTAGACTTGGAATACTTGGCATGGGTAGAATTGGTCAAAAAATAGCAAAAATAGCTAAATCTTTAGGTATGATAATTCATTATCACAATCGTTCAAAATTAAGCGAAGAAAAAGAACAAAGCGCAACTTACCACGATAACTTAAATGATTTGATGAAAGTTTCTGATGTCCTTTTGGTATGTTGTCCTGCATCTAAAGAGACAATAAATTTAATCAATAAAGATACACTAGAACTATTACCAAAAGGTGCAGTCGTGACCAATGTTGCAAGAGGAGATATTATTGAAGATGAAGCTTTAATAGATGCTTTGGAAAGAAGAAAAGTTTATGCAGTTGGGCTAGATGTATACAAAAATGAACCAAATTTAAATCCAGGATATCTTAAACACAAAAGTGCTTTTATTCTTCCTCATTTGGGTAGCGCTACTAAAGAAACTAGAACTGCAATGGCCAATCTGGCCATAGATAATATGGATGAGTTTTTCAAAACAGGAGACTGCAAAAACAAAGTTAATTAACAATCTGAAGTTGTAATTGGTAATTAAAATTATTCTAACTTTCTAGACATATTTTTTATTTCAATTTAAAATTTATTTATAAAAAATAAATTTAGAGAGGAAATAATGAAAGCACAGGTTTTACATAAGTATGACCCAGAAATGAAAGCAGATGTTTGGGTCACAGGTGAAGAGTTACCAAATCCTAAAATTGAGAAAGCAAGCGATGTCATTGTTAAAATTGGAGCTGCAGGTGTTTGTAGAACTGATTTGCATATAATTGAAGGAGTTTGGAAGCACATTACAGATCAAAATAACGATCTGTTGCCGATGGTAATGGGACATGAGAACGCTGGATGGATAGAGGAAGTTGGTAAAGATGTTACAGGATTTAAAAAAGGTGATGCAGTTATTTTACACCCTAAAGTTTCTGGCACAGGAGGAACATGCTTAGATTGTAGAAGAGGAAACGATATGCATGCTGAAGATCCAATTTTTGCAGGTTTGAATGTAAAACACGGGGGATATTCAGAATTACTTCAAACTAGCGTAAGAAATCTAATAAAAATTCCAAAAGTTTTAGGTCCAATAGACGTTGCGCCATTTTCAGACGCAGGTTTGACTGCTTACAGAGTTGTAAAAAAAGCTACTAGACACCTTCTGCCAGGTGAAAATTGTGTAATCATAGGTGCTGGTGGATTAGGACATATAGCAATTCAATGTATGAAAGCAATGTGTGCTGCAAATATTATTGTTGTTGAAAAAGCAAAAGCACCTTTAGAACATGCAATGGAACTAGGAGCTGACCATGGGGTTTTAATAGATGGTAATGAAATTGAAAAAGTAAAAGAACTTACAAAAGGAAAAGGTGCAGAGGCTGTTATAGATTTTGTTGGTGAAAAAGGTTCTACGCCAATGGGAATTAAAATGACCAAAGCAACTGGGACTTTCTATATTGTAGGTTACGGAGAAGAAATAAGAGTTTTGGCGATTGATATGATCGATCAAGAAAAAAGTATAGTTGGAAGCTTAGTAGGTACATGGGCTGAATTATATGAATTAATGGAACTAGCAGATAAAGGTTTAGTAAAACTTTCAATGAAAGAATACAAACTTGAAGATGCTAATAAAGCGCTACATGATTTAAATGATGGTAAGATTAAAGGTCGTGCAGTGTTAGTTCCATAATTAACAACAAAGAGAGGAAAAAAGATGAAGACAATAAAAACTTGCGTAACCGCTCTAATATCAGCTTTGTTGGTATTTAGTCCTGTTGCGTATGCTGATAAGTGGAGTGATCAGTTTCCACATATCAAAGCAACTGGGGATATTCCTGGTGATTGTTCTTACGAGTCTATGTCTAAGAAAAACTATAAAGGCAAGACGCTTAAGATTAATACACATGCTGTACCAGTCATGGGAGAGCCAACAGCTCTACATGCTGAGCAGTTCGCTAAACTTACTGGAGCAAAAGTTGATGTTACTCATACACCAGCAGGTGACTTATATGCGAAAGCAATGGTACCATTTCAAGCTGGACAAGCTCCATATGACATCGTTTTTGGATTTTCAAACTTCATTAACGATTGGAGAAGATACTTAGAGCCAGTTCCAAAGAAATACGTTGAGATGAAACAAATGAAAGACGTTACTCCGTCTCACATCGGTGTAGCATCTTGGGATGGTGTTATGTATCAGTTTCCGGTTGATGGAGACAGACATTATCTAAAATATAGAAAAGATGTAATTGATAATCCTGAGTACCAAAAACAATATAAGGAAGCTACTGGTAAAGAGTTAAAGGTACCAACAACTTGGAAAGAATATGGAGAAATGGCCGCTTATTTCAATGGATGGGATTGGGATGGTGATGGCGAGAAAGAATATGGATCAGCAGAAGTTATGAAAAAAGATGACCTAATGTATGCTGCTTTCTATTCAAGATCTGCTGCTTACTCTAAAAATCCAAAAACACCAGGTGGTTTTTTCTTTGATTTAGAAACTATGAAACCACTAATTAACAATCCAGGTTTTGTTGAAGCATTAACAGATTGGGTTGAGGCAACTAAATATGTTCCTCCAGGAGGAATAAATTTTGGTTTAGGTGATGAAATTGGATCATTTGGTGGAGGACAAACTTTGTTTAGTTTTTCATGGGATGATGCATTTGTTGCTGCTATGCAATCAGATAGTCCAATAAACAATAAAGTTGGTGCTGCACAGTTACCAGGAGCAATGAAAGTTTGGAATAGAAAAACTAACTCTTGGGATGAAGGCTTTAACCAAGCTCCTTTCTTCGTATGGGGATGGGCAGTTGGAGTAGCTAAGAAAAGTAAAGAGAAAGAAATGGCTTTCGATTACCTATGTTTCTTCGCTAACGAAGCTAACCACCAAGCAGATATTGGAATTGGTAGATTTGGTGTAAACCCATTTAGAAATGATGACTTTAAAGTTGATGTATGGACACAAATTGGTTGGGATAAAGATATTGCTCAATCATATGTTGATACTCTTGCACAAATGGAACAAAGTAAAAATAGAGTATTTCCATTAAGAGTTCCTGGAACTTTTGAGTTTAATGCTGCATTGGCTACTGCTGCTGCAAAAGCATTAGCTGGTCAATTATCTCCACAAGCTGCTTTAGACGAAGCTGCTAAACAGTGGGAAGATATACTTAACAGAGTAGGAAAAGATAACGTAAGAAAAGCCTATGCTGTTGGTGTAGCAATGGAAGATAATAAGCAATAATTTTATAAAACTTGTGGCCGTTTTTTAACGGCCACATTTTAAAATAATCCAAAAAAAATTATGAATTTTAAACACAAGTTTGTTTTTTTATTCCCAGGATTGTTTGTACTTATTGGAATTTTAATTTTTCCAATTATTTTTACTATTAGATTAAGTCTTTCTGGATGGAATAGTTATACACCAGAAATGAACTTCATAGGTATCACGAATTATATAAGGTTATTTACTGATGACCCGAGGTTTTGGGAGTCTTTTTTTAGGCTAAGTTTTTTATCGGTAACCACAGTTATTCTTCAATATGTTATCGGATTTGCACTAGCGATGATGGTTTGGAGAGAAATAAGATTTAAAAGATTTTTTAGAGTAATTTTTCTCGTACCAATGATGACAACTCCAGTAATAATGACAGTTATTTGGAGAACATTTTTTCATGAGTCACTAGGTCCTGTAAATGATTTGTTAGGTGGATTAGGAGTAAAACCAATTTTGTGGTTGAGTGATCCAGTTATTGCAAAGTTTACTGTTATAATTGTTGAGGTTTGGCAATGGACACCATTTATGTTTTTACTATTACTCGCTGGACTTTTGTCACTTCCAAAAGAACCCTTTTTGGCAGCCGCTATAGATGGAGCAAGTCCATTTAGAAAATTTGTTTATGTAACTTTTCCTTTGATGGCTCCAATATCAATTGGAGCAATAATTATAAGACTTATCGAGGCTTCAAAAATAATGGATACAGTATTTGTTTTGACTTCAGGAGGACCAGGTACTGCAACTGAGACCTCAAGTTTTTATATTTATATTAAAGGATTAAGAGAATTTCAGATGGGTTATGCAGCAACCTTATCTTTCACTTATCTTGTAATAATGATTATCAGTTTAACGATAATAGCTAAAGTTTTAACCAAACTAATGATCAAAGAATAAATATGAGCAAACTTTACACTTTTCTTAAATATTTCTTTATTACATTTTGGACTGTATTTGTTGTTGCACCATTTCTGTGGGCTGTATCAACATCTTTTAAAGACTTCCAATCTGTAAATAGTAAAGTAACTTATATTCCTTGGTTAGATTTCGAACCAACATTGGAGGGTTGGAGAGTTTTAATTAAGTCTCCTGCGAAAGGTGGAGTAGATATTGTTGAGCCCTATTTTAATAGTATTTTTGTAACTTGTACTGCTAGTTTAATAAGTATTGTTCTTGGAACACTTGCTGCTTATGCACTATCAAGATTTACTTTTAAAGCTGGATTTGTAAGAAACAACGATATTACTTTTTTCTTCATTTCACAAAGAATCATGCCTCCAATTGTATTATCAATTCCTTTCTTTATTTTTCTAAGCACAATAGGATTGCTTGATAGTTTATTAGGTCTAGTGGTCGTATATATCGTTTTATTAATGCCAATTGCTGTTTGGATTATGGTAGATTTTTTTAATAGAGTTCCAAAAGAATTAGATGAGACTGCATTAATTGATGGGTGTAATCCTTATCAAGCTTTCTATAAAGTTGTTTTACCAAATTCAATACCTGGTTTAATTGTTGCAGGAATGTTTTGTATTATTTTTGGATGGATAGATTTCTTTTTTGCATTTATTTTAACATTTACTGAAGTACAATTGTTACCTGTAAAAGTTGTTGCACTTAATTCATCAATAACACCATGGTGGAGCCTTTCGGCATCAGCTTTAGTCTCAGTTGCACCATTAATAATTGTTGCATTTATAGTTGAGAGATATTTATCAAAAGGAAATTTATCAGGAGCATTAAAATAATGAATTTAATTGGAGAGAAAATTTCTTATAAACCTGATGAGCAGTTTCATTTAAACGATGTCTCATTTAATTTTAAAAAAGGTAATTTGTATACCATTTTAGGCAGAACCTTATCTGGTAAGACTACACTTTTAAAAACAATTGCAGGATTATTAAATCCAGATCAAGGCTCAATTTCTTTTGAGGAAAAAGACTTTATTAAAATACCAGTTTGGGAAAGAAATGTTGCTATGGTCTATCAACAATTCATTAATTATCCTCACTTAAATGTTTATGAAAACATAACTTTTCCATTAGAACAAAGAAAATTAAGTCCTGAGCAAATAAAAAAAGATGTAGATGAAGCTCTAAAAACTGTTGGATTAGTTGGATTTGAAAATAGAAAAATTCAGGAATTATCCGGTGGACAGCAACAAAGAGTTGCACTTGCAAGATCACTTGCAAAAAAAGCAAAAATTTTGTTGCTAGACGAACCGTTAGTTAATTTAGATTATAAACTTAGAGAGCAGTTAAGAGAAGAATTTAAAAGAATTTTCTCAGAAGGACTGTCCCAAGATACAATTTTAATTTACTCAACAACAGATCCCCAAGAAGTAATGGAACTAAATGGAGAAGTAATTGTTTTAGATGAAGGGAAAGTATTACAAAAAGGGGCTGCTAAAGAGATTTTTGAAAATCCATCTAATTTAAAAGTTGCAGAAATATCAAATGATCCACCAATGAATGTTTTAAAGGGTTCAAAAAATTTAAAAAATCTGAATTTTGAGAATATTTCTTTAAAAATTCCAAATCATTTTAAGAATTTAGAAGATAAAGATTATAATTTTGGAATTAGAGCTTCAGAAATTAAACTTGATGAAAATGGTGAAGAATTTGAAATAGAATTAGCAGAAATTAGTGGGTCAGAAACATTGCTCCACCTAAAAAGAGGAAATTCAAAAATAATTGCTTTAATCGAGGAAGTAATGAATTTTAAAATTCATGAGAAAGTAAAAATAAATTTTAATGTAAATAAGTTTTATGCTTTTGGAGAAGATGAAAAATTGGTTTCGTCGCCATATGGAGGAACAAATGGCTAAAATTGATTTATCAAATATTTCTCATACCTATAATCCCCTAGATCCAAAACCAACATATGCTCTTAATCCGTTTTCAATGACATGGGAAAATGGCAAGCGGTATGCAATTTTGGGACCTTCTGGGTGTGGAAAAACCACAATGTTAAACATTGTTTCTGGACTAGTGAGACCATCCAAAGGTGAAATATTATTCGATGAAACACCTGTGACCGATTTAAAAACGGAAGATAGAAATATTGCCCAAGTTTTCCAATTCCCTGTAATTTACAATACAATGACTGTTTATGATAATTTAGCGTTTCCACTAAGATGCAGGGAATTTACAAAAGATAAAATTGAAGAAAGAGTAAAAGCAGTTTCAGATACTTTAAATTTATCGTCATTTTTAAACTCACCAGCGAGAAAATTAACTGCTGATCAAAAACAACTTATCTCTTTAGGTAGAGGGTTGGTTCGAGAAGACGTTGCAGCTGTTTTAATGGACGAACCTCTTACAGTTATAGACCCAGATTTAAAATTTAGACTTCGAAGAAACTTAAAAGAAATCAATGAACAATATAAAACAACATTGGTTTATGTAACTCATGATCAAAACGAAGCTATGACTTTTGCCGAAAATATAATTGTTATGGATCAAGGTGAAATCGTACAAGTTGGATTGCCAAAAGATTTATTTGAAAAACCTAAAACAACTTTTGTCGGTTATTTTATTGGCTCTCCTGCGATGAATATTTTTCATTCAACTGTATCCTCTGATCATGAAGTAAAAATTAATGATACCACTATTAAGACAAATTCAAATTTAGGAAATTTAAAAGATAAAAATGTTAAACTCGGAATTAGATCCGAGTTCATAGAGTTGGCTGAAAAAGAAAAAAATAATACTGTTAAAATTAAACTTACAAGAGTTGAGGACTTTGGTAATTTTAAGCTTCTTACAGGAAAAATGGGTAATTTAGTGATTAAGTCAAAAGTAGAAAGAGAAAAACCCATTCCAGACGGAGAATTAAATTTATATTTTCCACCTGAGAAATGTTGCGTTTATTCTGATGAAAAATTAGTTTAAAGGATAAATGAAACTCCTAAATTTATCAGCACAACAACTTTTAAAAAAACTTAAAAATAAACAATTAACTTCCGTTGAACTTTGTAAAGCTTATATCAATCAAAAAAAAAAATATGATAAGAATATTCAGGCTTGGGAATATTTTAATGAAAAAAAACTACTAAGTGATGCAAAAAAATCTGACAATCATAGAAAAAAATTAAAATCTTTAGGAGTTTTGCATGGTCTACCAGTAGCACTTAAAGATATTATCTCAACATCTGAAATGCCAACAAAATATGGCGCAAGAATAAAATTAAAAAAAAAAAATAATTTAGATGCTAAAATTGTTGAGCTCTTAAAAAAAGCTGGAGCAATAATTATGGGTAAAACTGTAACTTGTGAATTAGCATTCTTATCGCCATCTAAAACTAAAAACCCACATGATTATTCAAGAACACCAGGGGGTTCATCTAGTGGCTCTGCAGCCGTTATTGCATCTCATATGGCGCCATTATCAATTGGAACTCAAACGGGTGGATCTGTAATTAGGCCAGCTTCTTATTGTGGAGTTGTTGGTTATAAACCTACTTATGGATTAATTTCTAGAAATGGTGTTTTGCAAACATCATATAATTTGGATCAAGTCGGAGTATTTGGAAAAACAATTGGTGATGTAGAACTTTTATCGAAAGTTTTGTTTGCTAGAGATGATGCAGATGAAACAACAACAAGTATTAGTTTTCTTAATAAAAAAATTAAAATAAAAAAATCAAAATTTGTTTTTTATAAAACTAAACGCTGGAGAAATGTTGATAGTATTTCAAAAAAATCATTTAATAAATTTATTTTAAATAATAAAAAAATAATAAAAGTTGAGACTGCTCCCAAATATTTTGAAGATATGATTGATTGTCATACAATTATATACGAGACAGAGATGGCTCAAAATTTCCATCATTATTACAAAACTTCAAAAGGAAAACTTTCTATAGAAATTAAGAAAGCAATTATTAATGGACTAAAACATTCGGCAAAAGATTATGCTTTAGCTTTAGATGCGATGAGAACATATTCAAAAAACTTAGATAATATATTTGAAAGGTTTGATGCAATTATAACGCCAAGCAGTTGTGGAATCGCAGACAAAGGATTTAAGACAACTGGTAGTCCAGAATTTAATAAGATTTGGTCTCTAGCACATGTTCCCTGCATTTCACTGCCAATTTTAAAAGGCGAAAAAAATTTACCTTTAGGATTGCAAATCATAGGCAAAAAATTTGAAGATCTAAGCATGTTAAAGCATGCCAAAATATTCAAGAAATAGAGATAATTCACAAACAAGTACAATCATAGATTGTAATTAAGTGAAAAATCCTCAGTTTTTTAAAATGACTCTAAGATGCATATATGCTTTAAATGCATCAGTTAATTAACTTAAAGAGGAGAAATAATGATTAAAGAAAAAAAACTATTGAAGGGTAAAACTCCTTCAAGACGTAAATTCTTTAAGGCTGCTGCTGCGACTGGTGTTGCTGCTGTAGCTGCATCATCTTTAGCTGCTCCAGCCGTTGCCAAAGAAAGAATTGAAGCTTCTATGGTAGCTACATGGGGAAGAGATTTCCCAGGTTTAGGAACTGGTGCGCAAAGATTTGCTCAAAGAATTACAGACATGAGTGATGGAAGAATTCAAGTCACTTACTATGCAGCAAACGAAAGGGTTAAAGCGTTTGACTCATTTGATGAAGTTGCTTCAGGTAACTCGCAAATGTATCACGCTGCTGACTACTACTGGGTTAAAAAAGATCCGGCTTGGGGTTACTTTACAGCTGTACCTTTCGGTTTCACTTACACTGAAATGAACGCATGGATTAGATTTGCTGGTGGTCAACAATTATGGGATGAACTATCAGACAAATTCGGTCTAAAAAACTTTATGTGTGGAAGCACAGGAGTTCAAATGGGTGGATGGTTTAATAAGAAAATTAGAAGCCCTAATGACTTCAAAGGTCTTAAAATGCGTATGCCTGGATTAGGTGGACAAGTTATCGGTAAACTTGGAGGATCTCCAGTTTCACTTCCTGGTGGACAAATTTACGAAAACCTTGTTTCTGGTGCAATTGATGCAACAGAGTGGGTAGGTCCATGGAATGATGAAGCTATGAAATTCCAAGAAGCTGCTAAATACTACTACTATCCTGGAATGCACGAGCCAGGATCTATGTTAGCATGTGGTTCTAACAAATCTTGGTTTACAAGCTTATCAAAATCAGATCAGCTATTAATTGAAGCTGCAGCTGCGATGGAAAATGACGTTATGATGTCAGAGTACAACGCTAAAAATGGTGCTGCGCTTGCAAGATTAATAAACGATCATGGTGTTAAACTAGAGAAGTTTAGCGACAAAGTTTATGATGGTTTTGCTAAAGCTGCTAATGAAGTATTTGAGGAAACAAGAGCAAGCAGTGGTCTCGCTGAGAGAATCCACTCTAGTTTCTTACAGGCTAGAAAAGACATTGGTTCTTGGACCAACTTGTCTGACTCACCTTACATTTCTCAAAGAAACAGAGCATTAGGAATGTAATCTAACTAAATTTAGTTATTAAAGGGCCCTTAATTGGGCCCTTTTTTTTTAAACAAAATCGAGTATTACTAACGTATTTTAAAATACTATGGTGACAAAAAATTCAAATCTTTCTCTATATCTTAGAATAATCAGTTATTCAGTTTTAGCTTTTACTTTAGCATTTCTTATTAATAATGTTTTAACAGTTTGGAGTGATTGGCCAGGAATAAAAAAAATTTTTTCACATCATGAGATGTTTGGATATAAGAAAAAAGCTTTAGAGGGATCTGATTTAAATTATGGTTATATGCAAATTGGATTGTATTTGATTTGTATTGCTGCAGTCGTTTTTTATGTTTTTAAAACATATAGCCAAACTTTGGAGCAAGACTCAAAAATTTTATCAAGATTTTCCGCATATCTTGTTAGATCATCATTTTGGGCAGTATTTTTAGTTGGCGTAGCTGACTTTGTAATATCTTTTATGGTTGTTGAAAGATTATGGGAAGCAATCTTCAGTCCTGAAGTAAAAGCATTGATGGTTAAAGCCCCTGTAAGAATTACTTATATTCACTTTCCAATAATATTAATTTCTTTCGTGATTGGATATTTTACAAAATCAGTTGGTTTTATTTGGCTAGCAGTATTGGTTGTTGTAAGTGAATTCGTAATTGTATTATCAAGATTTATATTTTCATACGAACAAGCATTTCAAGGGGATCTAGTTCGATTTTGGTATGCTGCACTTTATTTATTTGCCAGTGCATACGCATTAATTCATGAAGGGCACGTAAGAGTTGACGTACTTTATTCTTCTTTTAGTGAAAAAAAGAAGGCATGGACAAATATGGTTGGATCGGCAGTTCTAGGAGTACCACTTACATTAATAGTTATATTTTTAGGTCTAAACGGAAAAGCAAGCATTATAAATGGTCCTGTTGTAGCTTTTGAAGTTACGCAACAAGGATCTAATGGTCTTTATCTTTTATATTTGATGGCTGTTTATCTAGCTGTTTTTGCTGTTACGATGTTAATTCAATTTACTAGCTATTTTATGGAAAGTAGTCACAAAATTTTAAAAGGTGTCAAAAATTAAATTATGGAAACATTCTTTTTAGCTGTTCTAGTTGTCATAATGATTGTTGCTCTTGCATCGGGTTACCCGGTTGCTTTTGCACTACCTGGTTCAGCTATAATTGCAATTGGTTTAGCTGCATTTTTTGGCTACATATTCGAGGGAGACTCCAGTGCCTTTTTTGCTGTAGATGGACCTATAGAATGGCTCGTTGCTGGTATTACAAATTTTAGGAGTAATTACTGGGATGTAGAAACAGATACCTTGATCGCAATTCCTTTATTTATTTTCATGGGAATTATGCTTCAAAAATCAAAAATTGCCGAAGACTTATTAATAACAATGGGCCAATTGTTTGGACCAATTCCTGGTGGTTTAGGAATTTCAGTTATATTTGTTGGAGCTCTATTAGCAGCAACGACTGGTATCGTTGGAGCAACTGTAATTGCGATGGGACTAATTTCATTACCAACGATGTTAAATAACAAGTATGATAGACAACTTGCTAGTGGAATAGTTTGTTCATCAGGAACATTAGGTCAAATTATTCCTCCATCAATTGTTTTAATTATTATTGCTGACCAGTTGGCAAGTGCATCTGATGTTGCAAACAACTTAAGACAAAATGATTATAAAGCTTTAACTGGTGAATTTAATATGCCAGGTGAATTTAGAGTAGGTTCATCAAGTGCAGGTGATATGTTCTTAGGAGCACTTTTACCAGGCCTAGTTTTAGTTGCTCTTTATATGATCTATGTATTTATTTTTGCTAGAATAAAGAAAGGTGTTGCACCTCCAGTTCCATTTAAAGGAAATTTTGATTTAAAATTTTGGTTAAGGGTAGTTGTAATTATCATACCACCACTTGCATTAATATTTGCTGTATTAGGTTCAATTTTAATGGGTATTGCTACTGTAAACCAAGCAGGTTCAATCGGAGCAATTGGTGCCACTTTGATGGCTGGTTATAGATTATATGAAGGAAAGAAAAGTGCATTCTATCCTTTAATTTTAATTATTGGATCTCTAATTCCAATCACATTTTTTGCATCAAATTATGAATTAAATGTAAAAAATTTGGAGGAAAGAGATTTAAGCGCAATCTTTATTACCGCTTTCTTTGTAGTTATACTTGTATACGGAATAGGTTGGAGTTTTTGGAGAACTTTTAAAACAGAAAATGTTTTAAAAGAAGTTGTAACAGAAACTTGTGTGACTACTTCAATGGTATTTATTATTCTTTTAGGAGCAGCAATGCTTACCTCAGGATTTAGAGCTTTTGGGGGAGAAGAATTAGTAAGAGATTTTTTACAAGATTTACCGGGTGGTTTTTGGACACAATTTGTTGTTGTGATGATTGTAATTTTCTTGCTAGGATTTTTCTTAGACTTTATTGAAATTGCAGTTGTTGTTGTTCCAATAATTGCACCAATATTATTAGCTGAAACAGGGGCTAACGTCACAGCCGTTTGGTTAGGAGTTATGATTGGTGTTAACTTGCAGACTTCCTTCTTAACGCCGCCATTTGGATTTGCACTCTTTTATTTGAAAGGTGTAGCTCCCAAAATTGTTAAAACACTTGATATTTGGAAAGGTGTTGTGCCATTTATAATTCTTCAGCTTATAGGATTGGGAATAGTCGGTGCATACCCTAGCTTAGTAAATTATCTGCCAAATAGAGTATATTTAACTTCTAATGTTGCTCCTCCACCAATGAATCCTAAACTACAGTACTGTTTACAAGAGTACAAATTTGCAAGATTTGATTCAAACGGTGAGACAATTAAAAATGCAATATTAAAATTCCAAGCTGAGGCACCAACTAATCTGCCAGACGATAAAATGGAAATTTTAGAAGATCATTTTGATAGTGCATTAGGAACTTTTGCTCTAGTTGATAAATTAAAAAAAGTTGAGGTCGAATATAACGCATATGCTGTTGATTATAGGGATCTGCATTTCACTGTTAGAAAGAAGCAAAAGAAAATACTTAAATTAAATAAAAAAATAGAAAAATATAAAGCAGAGATTAGAAATTTAGATGATGACGAATTAGATGAGAAAAACAAAATAGAATTAAGAATTGAGGATGTAAAACTTGAAATTGAGGAAATTCAAAACTCAATTCCAGAAACTTGGCAAGCTAAGAATTCAGAATTTGATAAAATAAATAAAGCTAAAAATACAACAACAAAAAGATATAGAAAGAATGTAGATGAAGCCTACGATCTACTTGATCAGTTCGCAATGTTCATAAACGATGGAGTAAAACTTCAAGAAGTATCAAAAGATATTAAACAGTTAGATTATTTTATAGCTATGGAAAGCAATACAAAAGTATATGAAAGATCAGTTACAATTATGGATGGATTGTTTGACAAGTTGAGTGAGATCTCTGGAATGGATGAATTTTTAAATAGTGTAGATGATTTATTATCAATGGTTGACTCAGACGAACTTGATCCAATGGCGATTAGAACAAAATCAAAAGAAGTTGTTGAGTTATTCAATAAAGAAGTTAGCTGGAGAGCAAATGCTAAAGAAAACTTAATGCCAAAACTTGAGGAATATAATAATGCAATCAAAGAAACAATTGGATTAAGGTTGCAGTCTAAACTAACCAAAGAGCAAGCTATCTATGTATCTAAATGTAATTCAATACATAGAGATATTTCACTAAATTTTTAAACTGTTAATTTATCAATTAATTCTGATCTTGTATAAAGACCCAAGTCTTCTGCCTTCGACTTTAATTTTTCATTAATCTCTTTTAATTTTGGAACATTTAAATCAAGCTTATTTGCAATTTCTATAATTGAACCAATTATTGGATCTATTTCTAATGGTTTACCAGCATTTAGATCTTGAGCTGTCGAAGGTCTATGGCCTATAATTGAGACTCCACCTTTAATTCGATCCTCAATTGATATATTGAATTTAACTCCAATTTTTTCCCCAACTTGTTGGCATTCTTGCATTAAAACTTTTATTAAATTGTAAGTCTCTGGATCATTACCCATCTCATCCATAGTCTTATTCGTTAGAGCACTTACTGGGTTGAACGAACAGTTACCCCACAGTTTCACCCAAATTTCGTCTCTTAAATTTTTCTTCTGAGGGGCTTTTAAACCCCCTTCAATGAATAAACTTGAAATTATTTTTAGTCTTTCTGATCTGGTTCCATCTGGTTCACCTAGAGAAAATCGTTCACCATTACCATTATGTTTAATAACACCTGGCTCTAATATCTGACAGGCTGGATAAACTACACAACCAATTGCTCTTTCAGGTCCTAGAGTTTGCCATATCTTTCCACCTGGATCAACACTTTCAACTATTTGATTGTCTAATTTGGTGCCCGTATTAGCTTTATAAAAGTACCACCAAGGCAATCCATTAATGGCGCATATAATTGAAGTTTTTTTACCCATAATTGGTTTTAAGCTTTCTGAAATTTTACTGATAGCATTAGCTTTTACAGAAATAATTATGAAATCTTGTTCATCCAAATCTTTAGGATTGTCTGTTACATCAAATTTAAAATTAACTTTACTATCATCTCTAATAAAAGTTAATCCATTTTGCTCTATTGCTTTTTTATGTTCTCCTCTAGCAATTAAAGAGACTTGTGCATTTGTTTTCTTTAGACTCGTAGCAATAAATCCACCAATAGACCCCGCTCCAAATATACAAATTTTAGTCATCAGTTCACTAATCCAAACTTTTTAGCTAAAGTATTTCTTTGTAATTTACCTGTTGCACCTTTAGGGATTTCATTTACAAAAAATATTTTCTTTGGAATTTTAAATTTAGCAAGTTTTTCATTTGCATAAATTTTTATATCATCTTCAGTACACTTCATGCCTTCTTTTATGATTATTGCGGTAGCTATATCTTCTCCAAGCAATTTATCTTCATATCCAAAGCAAACAGCTTGCTCAATATTTGGATGATCCATAAGAATGTTATCGACTTCTAAAGGTGAAATCTTTTCACCACCTTTATTAATTATTTCTTTTAATCTTCCAGAGATTTTTAGATAACCATCTTTATCAAAATATCCCTGATCTCCTGTTCTAAACCAACCATTTGAAAAGCTATTTTTATTTGCATCTGGATTATTTTCATATCCGGAAGTAACATTTTCACCCCTAATGCAAACTTCTCCCTCTTCTCCTTGATTTAAAATCTTGTTATTAGTATCCATAATACAAACTTCTGGCCCAGCAGGAATTCCGACAAATCCAGGTTTTTGGGACTTAGGCGGTAATGGATTTGAGGTCATTTGATGAGTAGCTTCCGTCATCCCATATGCTTCTATTACTGGACAATTAAATACCTCATTTAGTTTTTCAAATACAGCTGGAGGTAGAGATGCTGATGATGATCTTAAAAATCTAAGATTTAATTGTTTAGCAGTTTCTAGATTCTTATCTGCTCTCATCAATATTGCTTGATGCATTGTTGGTACTCCAGAATACCAAGTTATTTTCTCTCTTTTTGCATTATCTAAAAATTTTAATGCATTAAATCCACTGCTTGCACATACAGATGCCCCTACCTTCATAGATGCTGCAAGAACCGCAATTAAACCATGTATATGAAATAATGGCATAATATTTAGACAACGATCTTTATCAGTTAAATTAAGACTTTTGGAGATATTATCTGCCGAAGAAAAAATATTTTTATTTGTTAATGGAACAATCTTAGGTCTTGATGTAGTGCCCGAAGTATGCAGCACAAGAGCTTCATGATCTTCGCCTGGCAAAACATAATTACTACTTTTTTCAAAAAGATTGAAATCTCCACTTAAATTATTTCCGTCTGATTTTATTTCGCAAACAGGAATTTTTAATTTATTTGCGACTTCTACTACTGGATTTTTAGAATTTTTCTCTACAATCACTATCTTTGGCTTTAAATCCTCTAGGTAAAATTCAAATTCTTCAGACTTATAGTTAGGATTCAAAGGTGCAGCAGACATGTAGCTTGAAATTGCCAAAAAACTAGTTGCCATGTAAGGACCGTTTGGCAAAACTATTGCTGCACGATCTTTATTATTAATACCATTACCTGATAATTGTTTTGAAATTCTTTCTATTAATGATTTTAAATCAACAAATTTTAGTGGAGAACTACTTTCAGATGTTATTGCAATTCGATTATCATTTTGTGATTCTATAATATTCCTAACAATTCTAGAGTTCATTTAAATTAATAACCTTTTGCGTATCCATCTTTTCTTGGATCTGAACCGCCAACTAAATTTCCTTTTTCTCTATCTATTTGAATTGCTTGTCCACCTCCATGAGTACCATCTATATACTCAACATTATGACCGACTTCTTTTAAATTATTAAAAATTTTTTCATCAATACTTTTCTCTAATTTATAAATGTTATTGAAATGGAAAGCTCTAGGAAATGAAATGGCTTGTTGAGGGGTTAAGTTATAATCAATAATACTATTTAAAACATGAACTTGTCCCACAGGTTGATATTGTCCTCCCATTACTCCATAAGATAATTCACATTCTCCTTTGTTGTTCATAACTATTCCAGGAATTATGGTATGTAGTGGTCTTTTTAATCCTTGAATACAATTAGGATGACCTTCTTCAACTCTAAAATTAGTTCCTCTATTGTGAAGAACCACTCCAGATTTATTACCTGTTATTCCAGATCCAAAAGCATAGCAAACAGAATTTATAATTGAAACTACATTTAAATCTCTGTCTACTATGCTTAAATAAACTGTTTCAGGATGGTTTGGAATATTTAGATCTCCTACATCTGCACAGCCATTAATAGTTATATTTTTTGAGATATTATCTATGTTTTGTTCACTTAATATTTTTTTTAAATCTAAATCTACAAATTCTGGATCACCAATATTTTCTTCTTTAAGTTTATAAGCCTGCTTTGTAGCTTCTGCTTCAAGATGGAACCTTTCAAATGAATTGACATCATATTTTTCAATACCTAACTTTTCTAATAATTTCATCATTACTAAAACTGTAATTCCAGGTCCACTCGGAGGACATTGATGAATGATAATATCTCTATATCTATCTGATAAGGTGTCTGATTTAATAGTTTTTTGTTTATGGAAATCTTCAACTGTATGTAAGCCCCCAAACTCTTTTAAAGTTTTAACTAAATCTTCAGCAATTGAACCTTCATAAAATTCTTTAACTCCATTTTTTGAAATTTTTTCGAGAGTCTCTCCAAGTGCAGGATTTTTATTTACCTCATTAAATTGATAACTTTTACCATTATTTAGCAAATGTTTTCTAGAATATGGGTTATCGTTTAATTTATTAAATACGTTGCTCCAGGCGTTAGCAACAACTTTAGTCACTTTAAAACCATTCTTTGCAATATCTATGCCTTTGTGAAACAACTCCTCAAAATCGAGTTTTCCAAAATCATTATGAATTGAATTCCAAGCATCTAATGCACCAGGAATAGTTACTGAGTGAGGACTTGTTAAACCAATTTTATCTATATTCTTTTCCTTGAAATAATCAAAATTTGCTTTTGCTGGAGCAATACCTGATCCATTATATGAAACAGGGTCTTTGCCATTCATTTTTATTATAGCAAAACAATCACCGCCTATACTTGTAGAATTAGGCTCTGCAACAGACAGAACAACAGAGGCTGCTATTGCTGCATCTACAGCGTTTCCACCTTTTTGTAATATTCTCAGAGCTTCTTCTGTAGCTATTGGATGTGATGTTGCGGCCATACCATTTGAAGAAATGGCATCTTTATCTTTTGTTGAATGATTATTCATAATAGAACTGTAATTTCATAAAAAATATAAATGATCAATAAAATAAATAAAAGTATTCTAATTTTTTCTGTATTTGCCTTTGGCTTTTTTATATCAAATTTGCTGAGATCAATTACTGCAACATTAACACCAGCTCTTTCAACTGAATTCAATTTAAGTGCTGCAAATCTTGGGCTTTTAGCTGGAGGATATTTTCTTGGGTTTTCGCTTATGCAAATTCCTACGGGGATGTTATTAGATAGATTCGGCCCAAAAAAAGTTATCGGATATTTATTAATCATTGCTCTTATTGGAACTATTTCATTCGCTTTTGCTAAAAGTTTTGCAGGATTATTAATTTCTCGAATTTTCATTGGTGTAGGCGTTGCTGCTTGTTTAATGGGTCCTTTAACTGGTTACAGAGTATGGTTTGAAGAAAAATATCAACAACGTGCAAATTCATGGATGTTGATGGTTGCAAATTTTGGATTTGTTGCATCAACTCTACCAGTTCAGATTTTATTACCAATAATTGGTTGGCGATCTATTTTTTTAATTATAGCCTCTTTAATTTTAATAAGCATAATATTAATTTCAATTTTAATACCTTCATGGGAAACCAAAAGAGATGAAGATCAAAAAAATAATCTTCAAAATCTTTCTTATATATGGAAAAATAAATTCTTTATAAGCTTAGTACCGCTTGCTTTTTTTAATTATGGAGGCGTTCAAGCTATACAAACATTGTGGGCTGGCCCATGGATGCTAAATGTAACAGGTTATGATGCAATACAAAGCGCGACAGGTTTATTTTGGATAAATGTAACAATGCTTTTTTCTTTCTTAATATGGGGATATTTTTTGCCAAAACTATCATCCAAGGGAATTGACAGTATGAAAATTGTAAAATTTACCCTTCCTATAAGTTATATAATTTTATTTTTAATAATCATAATGGGTGACAAAGCTGGTGTAACCATGTTCACTCTTTATATTTTATCATCAATAGTAATTTCATTAACCCAACCAGCAATAGCATTAAATTTTCCTACTAAGCTAGCGGGTAAATCTTTAACTTCATTTAATGTATTTTTATTTTCTGGTACTTTTTTTGTACAATGGATAATTGGTTTGATAATAGATTTTTCCAGAAATTTAGGTGCTACTATTACAATGAGCTATCAAATTTCTTTTTCAATTTTTTTATTTTTATGCATTTTAAGTTACTTATTTTTTTTAATATTAAATAAAAATGAATAAAAATTTTATTGGATATTTTTTATTATTGTTTCAGCCACTTTTTATGGCTAGTAACTTAATTGTAGCAAGAGGTGGTGTAGATGATGTTCCACCTATATCTTTATCTTTTTGGAGATGGTTTATTTTTTTCATTATTTTATTTGCTCTAAATTTTAAGTATTTAGTAGAAAATTTTCAAACCGTTAAAAAAGAGAGTAAAAGAAGTTTTTTTCTAGGATTGATGGGTTGTGGAGTTTGTGGAATATTTCCTTATATGGCTGGTTCATCCACAACAATTGTTAATATGGGAATTCTTTATACTTCTTCCCCGATATTTATAATTCTAATCTCATATTTTCTTTTTAAAGATAAGATAAATACTTTACAATTTATTGGCTTACTTTTTTGTCTAGTTGGAGTGTTTGCTGTAATTTTAAAGGGGGATATTAATTTACTTCTTGAATTAAAATTTGCCTCTGGAGATTTTTGGATGTTAGGAGCAGCATTGGGCTGGGCGATTTATACAGTAATGCTTTTTCAATGGAATTCAGAACTTAAATTTTTTCCAAGACTAACACTTATATCTTTCTTTGGTTTTTTATCTATTTTACCTTTTTATTTTATAGAGCATATTTATTTTGAAAAAACTTTATTCAATGAAGAATTTTATTATTGGATTTTGTTTGCAGCAATTTCTCCAGGTATAATCGCTTTCTCACTATACACATTAACTATTAAATACTTAGGACCATCAACAACCGGTTTCACATTATACCTCTACACAATTTATGGAGCTTTTTATGGAATAATATTTTTTTCTGAGATTTTGGAGAATTATCATTTAATAGGTACCATATTCGTATTTTTTGGTATTTATTTGGTAAGAAGAAAAAGTAAAAATGAAATTAAAGCCTAAAATGTTATTTGCAAAAATTCTGTTTTATATTTTTATTATTTATTTTGGAGTTTCTCTAATAGTTTATTTTTATCAAAGAAAATTATTATACCATCCTGGTGAAAATAATTATTTAGATGAGGGACCTCTATCTCACAAAATCGAAAAAGTAAGTATTCAATCTGATGATGATCTAGTTGGATGGTATTACAAAAAAAATAATAACTTTAAAACCTTGCTTTTTTTTCACGGAAATGCTGGAAAATTAGATAATAGAATTTATAAACTAAATGAGTTTGCAGATTTAGATTTAAACTATTTAATTTTTGCATATAGAGGCTTTAGTGGAAACAAAGGCAAACCAACAGAAATTGGACTTTATAAAGATGCAATTAAAGCCAAAGAATGGCTTAATCAAAACAATATAGAAGATAAAGATATTGTTCTCTATGGAGAATCTCTTGGCACTGCTGTAGCAATAGAGACCGCAAGTAAAAATTTATTTGCAGGTATAATATTAGAGTCCCCATTTACATCCATGGAGATTTTGGCGCAAAAATATTACCCATATCTTCCCGCAAAAATTATTTTAAAAGATAAATACAAATCTATTGAAAAAATTAACAAAATAAAGTTTCCTATGCATGTGATGCATGGGAAAAAGGATAATATTGTACCATTTTATATGGGTGAAGAAATATTTAATAAATATGGTGGTGTTAAGTCAAATTATTTTAATGACAACGACGACCATATGATGGAATTTAATAAAAATTTAATTCAATCAATCGACAATTTTATAAAAAGTTTAAATTAAGACATAATTTAAACAAATCCACATCACTTTTAAATTCTAATATTAGATATGTTTAAATTCCTTTTATTACTTTTTTTATTAATATTGCCAACAAAACTTAGTTCAGAAATAAATAATGATTACTATGATAACAATTATTTTCATATTGGAAAAATGAACTCTTACAATAGTGAGTTCACTCTATATTTTAAAACACGGAAGAAAGCTATTTTAGCAAAGGGAGAATTTTCTAATTATATTAATGATTTTCCTCAGGACTTATACTTATATGATAAAAATTTAAATAAAGATTACCCTTTGATTTCATATGACTGGTTTCCAAAAAAAGTAAAAAAAATGTCAAAAAAATATAATTACCCACTTTTCCCAGAGGATTTTGCTTACTATTTATTAAATGACAACAACACTTTAATTTTGATAAGTGCAAAAAAAAACTTTTATGAAAATTTAAAATATGACATAAAAAATAATAAGCTAGAAATTGCTAAGACTTCTGGCAAATTAAATTTTATAATCTCTTCTTATGCTGAAAACTGTGGTTATAAATCTCTAAAAAATAATTTTGAGTGCAACATCTATAAACCTTTAATTTCTAAAAATTTGCTTAATTAACTTGGGTAAAAGCATTTGCAAACTTCTCAGCTTCAAATATTTGTAAGTCATCCTCTTTTTCTCCAAGCCCGAGACCAACAATAGGTACTTTATATTTCTTTGAAATTGCAATTAATATCCCACCTTTTGCAGTTCCATCAAGTTTTGTCATTATGATACCTGTGATTGGAAGTAATTTATTAAATTCTTCGAGTTGATTAATTATATTTTGTCCCGATGTTGCATCCAAAACTAAAATAACCTCGTGAGGTGCTGTTTCATCATTTTTCTTAATTACATTGCCTATTTTTTTTAATTCATCCATTAAATTCTTTTTATTTTGCAGTCTTCCTGCCGTGTCTACTATTACTTGATCTATGTTTTGACTTTGAGCTATTTCCATTGCTTTAAAAGCAACCGAAGCCGGATCTGAACCAGGATCAGATTTTACAATTTTGGCATCTACTCTGTTAGCCCATTCTTCTAATTGGTCAATAGCAGCTGTTCTAAATGTATCGCATGCTGAAAATAGAACTTTATTATTATTTTGTATAAATATTTTTCCTAATTTTCCAATAGTAGTCGTTTTACCAACTCCATTAACACCTGAAACTAGTACTATATTTGTCTTTTCTTTTTTTAAAAAAAAATCTTTCTTTTCTAGGGGTGTCATTAGTTCTAAAATATAATTATTAAGTATTTCAAAAACTTCCATGATTGGATCATTTTTAGGATCAATCTTTTTTTGAGCAATTATTGATTTTATCTCTGAAGCTGCATCTATGCCCACATCTGAGCTGATCAAGAATTCCTCAATTTTATCAAGAGTTGCATCGTCAATTTCTTTCTTAACTATTATTTCTTTAAGACCTGATGCTATATTGCTTGCGCTTCTTTTAAATCCGATTTTAAATTTTTCAAAAATACCCATTATATTTTGATATTAATTTTTTCAATTTCAGATACAGGACCTCTCATTTTTATATTTAATTCATTATCAATTTGAATATTTAAAATTCCTGTTGAAAACTCAATTTTTGAATTACTATTTTGTAGTCGATTTAAATTAGCTGCAACTGCTGTTGCACATGCTGCAGTCCCACAAGATTTTGTTAAACCAGCACCCCTCTCCCAAACTTTAATTTTGTAATGTTGTTCACTAATTTTTTGAGCTACTGTGACATTGCATTTTTCAGGGAAAACTTCATGATTTTCAATTAATGGTCCATATTTTTTTAAATTTATTTTTTCTATATCCTCGCAAAAATATACGACATGAGGGTTTCCAACATTCACTGCAATACCACCATTCATTTTATTTCCGTCAATATCAATCATACCAAGTGATAGATTTTTAGTATCAAGATTTTTACTTAAAGGTATTTTGTTCCACTCTAAATTTGGAGTTCCAATTATCGTTTCAACGTCTTTATTATTAAGAACATTAGATTTTAATATTTTTGAGGATACCGAAATTTCAATTTCTTTTTTATTTTTTTCAATACTTAGTAAATAAGCAACACATCTAGTTCCATTTCCACATGCATCTGAGCGGCTTCCATCCGAGTTAAAAAAAGCAACATCAGCATCAGCTTTTTGACTTTTGTTTATGTAAATCAACTGATCGCACCCTATGAAATCTCTGTCACAAATTTTTAAGATTTGGTCATTTGATAAGTTTAAACTATTTATTCTCTGATCAATAATAACAAAGTCGTTTCCTAATCCATCCATTTTAAATGCTTCAAATTCCATATAAATAATACTTAACTTATTTATTGACTTTTTGAACCTCTAATATAATTTACGCGCACTTCCGCAAAATACAGCAATTTGCGGTGTCTTTGGAAACAAAGAGATCGACACCAGTCAGCGAGGGTTCGCCCACTGGTGCGATACTTGCTGTGCGAAATTATGTTTGAAAATTTAACTAATAAATTTGAAGAAATTTTTTCTTCATTAAAAAAAGCTCCTTCTCTTGATGAAAAGCAAGTTGACGAGGGTTTAAAAGGAATAAGGTTGGCTTTATTAGAAGCCGATGTTTCTTTAGACGTAGTTAAGGAGTTTATTAGTAGAGTTAAGCCCAAAGCACTAGGTCAGGAAATTATAAGATCAACCTCTCCTGGGGAAATGGTTGTAAAAATTGTCTATGACGAAATTGTATCTTTTTTAGGTGATAAGAATTCTGAAATCTCCCTTAATGCTGTCCCTCCAGTTCCAATCATGTTAGTTGGGTTGCAAGGTTCAGGAAAAACTACAACAACCTCAAAATTAGCGAAATTTTTAGAAAAAAATAATAAGAAAAAAGTTATGATGGCTAGTTTGGACGTTTACAGACCTGCCGCGCAAGAGCAATTGAGACTTTTGGGTGAACAAAATAATATTGAAACTTTGCCAATTATAGAAGGCCAGCTTCCTGCTGATATTTGTAGAAGAGCTTTAAGTGCTGCAAATTTAAATGGTTGTGAAGTAGTTTTATTTGATACCGCTGGAAGAACACAAATAGATTTTCAAATGATGAATGAAATCAAACAAATTGAAACTATTATTAATCCTGCAGAAACTATACTAGTAGCAGATTCTCTAACAGGTCAAGTTGCTGCTAATGTAGCAAAGGAATTTAAAAATACAGTAAATTTGAGCGGCATTATACTTACAAGAGCAGATGGAGATGGAAGAGGTGGAGCTGCATTGAGTATGAAATATGTTGCTGAGGTCCCTATAAAGTTTCTTGGTGTTGGAGAAAAAATTGAGAATTTTGAAGTTTTCCATCCTGATCGAATTGCAAATAGAATTTTGGGAATGGGAGATATCGTTTCCTTAGTTGAAAAAGCTTCAGAAGATTTAGATCAAGAAAATTTAAAGAAAACAGAAGAGAAACTTAAAAAGGGTCAATTCTCGATGGAAGATTATCTTTCTCAATTACGTCAAATGAAAAAGATGGGTGGAATAGAAGGCATAATGTCATTTCTCCCTGGAGTTTCAAAAATTAAATCACAAATGGACCAATCAGGAATAGATGAAAAAATTATAACTCAAAATGAAGCTGTTATTTTATCAATGACAAAGCAAGAAAGAGAAAATCCTAAAATTATAAATGGATCAAGAAAAAAAAGAATTGCTAATGGCTCAGGTACAGACATTGCCACTATCAATAAGTTGTTAAAACAATTTAAGATGATGTCAGAAATGATGAAAAAAATGTCTAAAGGAAACATGAAAGGAATGGCGGATAAAGGGATCCCGCCTGAACTATTTAATCAATTAAAATAAAGGAGATATAAGTAATGTTAAAAATGAGACTATCAATGGGAGGTACTAAAAAAAGGCCAGTATATAAAATTGTTGTGGCTGATAGTAGATTTCCAAGAGACGGAAGGTTTATAGAAAAATTAGGTTTTTATAATCCGTTATTACCTAAGGATAAAAAGGAAAGAATTGGCTTAGATTCTGAGCGAATTAAATATTGGTTAGGTCAAGGAGCTCAGCCAACGACAAGAGTTGCAAGGTTATTGGGAGAAAACGATATAATGCCAATGCCTGAAAAAGGAAACAATCCTCAAAAAGCAATTCCTAAAAAAGATAGAAAAAAAGCTGACGAAGGTGGAGAAGCGAAACCAGAAGGAGATGCATCTAAACCAGCAGTAGCACCTAAGGAAGAAGCTAAGCCAGCAGAAGCACCTAAGGAAGAAGAAAAAAAATAATGTTAGAAGCTCGTATATTCACACTCTATCCAGATTTTTTTCCAGGCTATTTAGGCCAAGGTATTTTTGGTAAAGCACTATCAGAGAATAAATGGAAAATAGATACTGTGGATATAAGAGAGTATGCATTTGATAAGCATAAAACTGTTGATGACACTCCTTATGGAGGAGGGGAAGGTATGTTAATGAAAGCAGATGTATTAGCAAAATCAATAGATAAGAATGTTAAAGATGGCGAAAAGATTATTTATCTAAGTCCAAAGGGTAAGTTGTTCAATCATCAATTAGCAAAACAACTATCTCAAGAAAAAACAATAAATATAATTTGTGGACACTTTGAAGGAGTTGATGAAAGATTGTTAAAAACAAGAAATATTGAGGAAGTAAGTATAGGAGACTTTGTTTTATCTGGAGGTGAAGGAGCTTCGTTTGTAATTCTTGATGCAATTTTAAGATTTATTCCTGGTATTCTTGGTAATACAAATTCAGCTAAAGAAGAAAGTTTTGAAAACGGACTTTTAGAGTATCCTCAATTTACAAAACCTCAAATATGGGAGGAAAAAAGTGTTCCAGATGTGCTATTATCAGGCGATCACGCCAAAATTAAAGACTGGCGTTTATCTCAATCTGAGGCTATAACACGCGACCGAAGACCGGATTTGTGGCAATTATATAAAAAGACTAAAGAGAATTAAAATGAAGACAATTGAAGAAATTAATCAATCTAAAGTAAAAAAAATTATTTCTGAGAGAAAGCATCCAGAATTTTTCCCAGGTGATATTGTTAAAGTAGGAGTTAGAATAACTGAAGGAAAAAGAGATCGTATTCAATATTTTGAAGGTGTGTGTATTGCAAAAAAAAATAGAGATATCAATTCTTCTTTTACTGTAAGAAAAATTTCTTTTGGTGAGGGTGTGGAAAGAACATTTGCTTTATATAGTCCGATTGTAGATACAATTAAAGTTGTAAGGTCAGGAAAAGTTAGAAGAGCCAAGTTATATTATTTGAGAGATAGAACAGGTAAATCTGCAAGAATTGCAGAAAAAATTAAAAAGAAAATAGGTATAGATGTTGAAACTAAGATTCACGAAGTAACAGAAGAAAATGTTATGCCTGATACAGAGCAAAAAACAGCAGACAGCCCACAAGATACCAATAAAGATGCTCCAAAAGTAGAAGCAAAAAAACCAGAAGATAAAAAAGAAACTAAAGAAGAAACCCCATCAGTAGAAAAAAAAACTGATGAAAAAAAAGAAAATCCTGAAGTAAAAAAATAATTTTTTACAATGCCTCAAACTATATACGATAAAATATGGAATGATCACCTTGTTCATCAACAAGAAGATGGGACTTCACTTTTATTTGTTGATAGACATTTAATTCATGAAGTTACTAGTCCACAAGCATTTGAAGGTTTAAGAAATTCTAATAGAAAAGTTAGACAACCTTCTTTAACTTTAGCAGTAGCAGATCACAATGTTCCAACAACGGATAGATCAGTTCCTATTACCGACAAAGATTCAAAAATACAAATCGAGACACTAGAAAAAAACTGTGCAGAATTTGGAATAAATCTTTTTGGAATGAACGATAAAAGACAAGGAATAGTTCATATTATTGGTCCAGAACAGGGATTTACACAACCTGGAACTATTATCGTTTGTGGTGATAGTCACACTGCTACTCACGGAGCATTTGGTGCATTAGCATTCGGAATTGGAACTTCGGAAGTGGAACATGTCTTGGCAACACAGACTTTAGTTCAAAAAAAATCAAAAAATTTTAGAATAAACGTTAATGGATCTCTTCCTGTTGGAGTAACATCTAAGGATGTGATATTACAAATAATTGGAAAAATTGGTACAGCTGGTGGAACTGGTTATGTAATTGAATATGCTGGAAACTTAATTTCGAATTTAAGTGTCGAACAAAGAATGACGATTTGCAATATGACAATTGAAGGTGGAGCAAGGGCTGGATTAATAGAGCCAGATGAAAAAGTTTTTAATTATTTAAAAGGTAAACCAATGTCTCCAAAGAATTCAAATTGGGACAAAGCATTAGAATATTGGAGTAAATTAAAGTCTGATGGTGATGCAGTATTTGACAAAGAAATCAGTCTTGAGGGCAAAGATATTAAACCAATGGTAACTTGGGGAACTTCGCCTCAGGATGTAGTAGATATTGATGGAATTGTCCCTGATCCTGAAAATGAGCAAAACGAAGACAGAAAAAATTCTATTAACAGGTCATTAAAATATATGGGTTTAAAACCGAAAACTAAAATAAAAGATATTAGAATTGATAAAGTTTTTATTGGAAGTTGCACAAATGGAAGAATTGAAGATTTAAGAGAAGCTGCAAAAATCTTAAAAGATAAAAAAATTGCTTCTCATGTAAATGCAATGATAGTTCCTGGTTCAGGATTAGTAAAACAACAAGCAGAGCAAGAAGGTTTAGATGTAATATTTAAAAATTCTGGATTTGAATGGCGTGAGCCAGGTTGTTCAATGTGTTTAGCTATGAATGCAGATAAGTTGAAGCCAGAAGAAAGATGTGCATCAACATCAAATAGAAATTTCGAAGGAAGACAAGGACGAGGTGGAAGAACTCATTTAGTTAGTCCAGCTATGGCTGCAGCAGCTGCTATATCTGGAAATTTAGATGACGTTAGAAAATACAATAGTTAAATGAACAAATTCTCAACATTAAAAAGTATTCCTGCATATTTACCAATTGTAAATATCGATACAGATATGATTATTCCAAAGCAATTTTTAAAAACAATAAAAAGAACAGGACTTGGAAAAAATTTGTTTTATGAAATGAGATATGATGAAAAAGGTAAAGTAGTAGATGACTTTATTTTAAATAAATCTCCATATGATAATTCTAAAATTTTAATTGCGGGGAATAATTTTGGATGTGGTTCATCTAGAGAACATGCACCATGGGCACTTTTAGACTTTGGTATCACTTGTGTTATAAGTACAAGTTACGCAGATATATTTTATAATAATTGTTTTAAAAATGGAATATTACCTATTAAAGTTAATGATGAACAAATAAAGGAACTTTCTGAATACTCTAAGAGACAAGAAGAAATTGCGATAAACTTACCAGATCAAAAAATAATTTTTGGAAATAAAGAAATCAAATTTGAATTAGACGAATTCAAAAAAAAATGTTTAATTGAAGGACTAGATGATATTGCTCTATCTTTGGAAAAGTCTAATAAAATAATTTCATTTGAAGAAAAATTAAAATCCACTAAGCCCTGGATATTTAATGATTAAAGTCAAAAAAAGAAAATTTTTATTATTACCAGGTGACGGTATTGGTCCCGAGGTTATTGGTGAAGTTAAAAAAATTATAACTTGGTTTAATGTAAATAAATCTCTTGATTTTGATATGGAAGAGGCTTTAGTTGGTGGAGCATCTTATGACAAGCATGGAACACCGATTACAGATGAAGTATTTTATAAATCTTTAGAATGTGAAGCAGTTATTTTGGGAGCTGTCGGTGGACCAAAATATGATAATTTAGATTTTTCCAAAAGACCTGAGAGAGCTCTTCTTAAGCTAAGAAAAGAATTAAAATTATTTGCAAATTTGAGGCCTGCAATTTGTTTTAAACAATTAGTTGAGGCATCTACTCTAAAACCTGAAATTGTATCAGGTCTAGACATCATGATTGTTAGAGAATTGACAGGTGGTATTTATTTTGGTGAACCAAGAGGTATCAAGCCAATTGATAATGGCGAACGTAAAGGAATAAATACTCATACTTATACCTCATCAGAAATTAAACGAGTTGCCAGAGTTGCATTTGATTTAGCAAAGAAGAGAAACAATAAAGTTACTTCCTGTGAAAAATCGAATGTTATGGAAGCAGGTCAATTATGGAAAGAGGAAGTTCAAAATCTTCACGATAAAGAATTTAAAGATGTTGAGTTAAATCATATGCTTGCAGATAATTGTGCAATGCAACTTTTGAGAAATCCAAAGCAATTTGATGTAATTGTGACAGATAATTTGTTTGGTGATATGTTGTCAGATGAAGCGTCTATGCTTACGGGATCTTTAGGTTTATTACCTTCGGCTTCTTTGGGTGCAAAAAATAAAGATGGCGAAATGAGAGCAATGTATGAACCTGTTCATGGATCTGCTCCAGATATTGCTGGAAAAGGGATTGCAAATCCTATTGCAACTATCTTGAGTTTTGCAATGGCCTTGAGGTACTCTCTTGATTTAGATAAAGAAGCTGATGATCTTGAAAAAGCAGTGCAAAATGTACTAGATGATGGGCTAAGAACTAAAGATATTGTGTCAAAAGGAACAAAAGAAATTTCAACTTCTGGTATGGGAGATGCGATTATTGCATATTTGCAAAATTAAAAAAATTAACTTAATTTGATACTATTAAATTTATGACTGTTTATTCCGCACCTGTGAAAGATATGATGTTCTTATTTGAACATCTAAAAGATAATAAAAATTATAACGAAATTGAAAAATATAAAGAAGTCACTTCTGATCTAGTAAAAGATATCTTAGAGGAAGCTGCAAAAATTAATGAAGAAATGCTTCTTCCTTTAGCAAAAGCTGGAGACGAAAACCCTTGTGTCTATGAGAATGGAGTAGTCAGAACCCCTCCAGGTTATAAAGAAGCATATTCAAAATTTATCGAAGATGGATGGGTATCTTTAACTTGTGATCCAAAATATGGTGGTCAAGGAATGCCTAAAACTGTAAGTGCTTTTTTTGATGAAATGCTTTCATCATCAAGTTTATCATTTAAATTATATAGTGAATTAAGTATAGGTGCGTATAACTGTATTTTGAGTCATGCAACTGAAGAGATTAAAAATACATATCTTCCTAAGATTGTTGAGGGTAAATGGAGTGGGACAATGTGTTTAACAGAACCACAGTGTGGAACTGATTTAGGATTAATTAAAACAAAGGCAATTAAAAATGAAAATGGCACTTATAATATAAGTGGACAAAAAATTTTTATTACATCTGGCGATCACGATTTAACTGAAAATATTATACACCTTGTTTTAGCAAGAACTCAGGACGCTCCTAAAGGAACGAAAGGAATAAGTTTATTTTTAGTACCAAAATATGAAATTAATGATGACGGTTCAATTGGTCCAAGAAATGGAGTTAATACTGTTTCTATTGAATCAAAAATGGGTATTAAAGGTTCACCTGCATGTGTATTAAGTTTTGATGATGCCAAAGGTTATATGATCGGACCAGAGAACAAAGGCTTAAATTCTATGTTCACTATGATGAACTTAGAAAGAATCGTTGTCGGTATACAAGGACTAGGTCTATCTGAAACAGCTTATCAAACTGCTTTAAGTTATTCAAAAGAGAGAAAGCAAGGTAAATCAAATAATAATTCTAATGGAGAAACAGATTTAATCATTAAGCATGCAGATATAAGAAGAAGTTTATTAAATATGAAGTCTATAATTGAGGGAGAAAGATCCTTATCTTTTTGGATGGCTCAGCAAGTAGATGTAAGCTTAAGTCATAGTTCGGAGGAAGTAAAAAAAGATGCATCGGATATTGTAGGTCTTATGACGCCTGTCATTAAGTCATTTTTTACAGATATGGGTATGGAAATAACCAATGAAGCAATCCAGGTTTTTGGTGGCTATGGTTATACAAAAGACCAAGGGATAGAACAATTATTTAGAGATAATAGAATTACACCTATTTATGAAGGAACTAATTCAGTGCAGGCAATTGATTTTGTATTTAGAAAAATAAGTCAAAAAAAAGTTTTTGATAATTTTATGAAATATGTAGAAACAGAAATACAAAATTGTTCAAAAGTAGATAAATTAAATGAACATGTAAAAAAAATATCTGAATTAAAAAATATATTGTCAGATTTCACTGACTGGATATCTCCTCATGGTAACACACCAAAAGACGATATAAGCGCATCATGTAACGATTATTTAAGATTTTTTGGTTATTTTTGTCTTTCATTTATATGGCTAAAGACAATGAGAAAAAGCTATGAAAATTTGGAAAATAATAAAGAGTTTTATGAAGATAAATTAAATACAGGAAATTACTATTTTGATAAAATTTTGCCTAGAGCTGAGAGCCATTATAAATCTGCTATTTCTGGTAGTGAATATACTATGAGCGCAAAATTTAATTGATGAACAAATATAATCAGAACTTAGATAAAAATCCCTCAAATTATGTCCCTTTAACGCCGCTAAGCTTTCTAGAAAGAGCGAAAGATATTTATCCAAACTACGAAGCTTTAGTATATGAAACAAAATCTTTTACATGGACGGAAGTATTTAACAGGTGTATCAAATTTGCAAGTGCACTAGAGAAAATTGGTATTGTTGAAGGAGATACAGTTTCAGTTATGACCTTTAACACTCCAGAGATTTTCGAGGCACACTATTCTGTTCCTATGACAGGAGCTGTTTTAAATACAATTAATTCAAGACTTGATGCAAAAACTGTTGCTTATATTTTAGAACACAGTGAAGCAAAAGTATTAATAATAGACAGGCAATTACATGCTATTGCAGAAAAGGCTTTATCAACTTTAAAAGACAAACCAATTGTAATTGATGTTCAAGACGATTTTGCAGATCAATCCTTATTAAAAAAAATTGGTGATAGAGAATATGAGGAATTTTTAAATACTGGTGATGAAAATTATATTTGGAAAAAACCAAAGGATGAGTGGCAAGCGATTTCTTTAAGTTATACATCTGGAACAACTGGAAATCCAAAAGGTGTTGTTTATCATCATAGAGGTTCTTATTTAATGTCAACAGGTAGTGCCGTTGCTTGGAATATGCCAAATAGATTAAATTTTTTAACAGTTGTACCAATGTTCCACTGTAATGGATGGGGGTACCCGTGGACAATACCAATGTTAAATGGAAAAACAGTTTGTTTAAGAGCTATTGATGTAAAAAAAATATTTGAATTAATTGAAAAGCATGACATTACCCATTTTGGAGGTGCACCTATTGTACTTAATATGATAACAGGTGCATCACAAAATGATATCAAAGAATTAAAAAACAAAGTTTATGTTTTAACTGCTGGAGCACCACCTCCAAGTATTATTTTCAAAAAAATGAAAGCATTAGGATTTGAGGTAATGCATGTCTATGGTTTAACAGAAACATATGGACATGTTTTACAATGTGCTTGGAATGATGAATGGAATGGTTTTGAAGAAGATAAAATTAATGAAATTAAAGCAAGGCAAGGTGTGAGGTTTCCAAACACAGAAGGAGTGGTTGTTTTAGATCCAGAAACTATGAAACCCGTGCCTATGGATGGAGAAACCATTGGCGAGATAATGATTAAAGGTAATGTTGTTATGAAAGGGTATTTTAAAGACAAAGAGGCCACTGAAAAGGCTATGAAAGATGGATGGTTTCACTCTGGCGATTTGGCAGTTATTTATGCAGATGGATACATCAAGGTTAAAGATAGGTCGAAAGATATTATTATTTCAGGTGGAGAGAATATTTCTTCTATCGAAATCGAAAACACACTTTCTAAGCACCCAGCTGTTTCAATTGTTGCTGTAGTAGCAAAACCAGATGAGAAATGGGGAGAAGTTCCATGCGCATTTATAGAGAAAGTGGCAGATAAAGAGACAAATGAAAAAGAATTAATCGATTTTTGTAGAGAAACTCTAGCAGGGTTCAAAATTCCAAAAAAAATAGACTTCTGTGAACTTCCAAAAACATCAACAGGCAAAATCCAAAAATTCGAATTGAGGAAAAGAGCAAAAGAGTTTAGCTAAAATTTTTAAAATTTATAACTTACTTTCTTTACAAACTCATAAAAAGATGACACTAAGCTAAAAAATATGAAAAATTTTTATATTGCAAAATCTAGACGGCTTAGAGGAACGAAATACACTTCAAGAGTAGAAAAACAAGGTGTAACTTCTTATACTGTTTATAACCATATGTTATTACCAGCCTCATTTGGAAGTATAGAAAGTCTATACCATCATTTAAAAGAAGATGTTCAAGTTTGGGACGCAGCTGTACAAAGACAACTTGAAATTTCTGGTAAAGATTCATCTAAATTGGTTCAGATGATGACTTGTAGAGATCTATCAAAAGCAAAAGAAGGAAGATGTTATTATTGTCCAATAATTGACAATAAAGGTGGAATAATAAATGATCCTGTTGTTTTAAAATTATCTGATGAAAAATGGTGGATATCTTTATCAGATTCAGATGTTGGGCTTTATGCGAAAGGTTTAGCAATTGGTTATAATTTTGAAGTAGAGATCTCAGAACCAGATGTGGATATTTTTTCAGTCCAAGGTCCAAAATCATTCCAATTAATGGAGAAAGTATTAGGTCCAAAAATAAATGAATTAAAATTTTTTGGGTTTGGATACTTCGAGTTTGGTGGTGCAGAACATTTAATTGCAAGATCTGGCTGGTCGAAACAAGGTGGATTTGAAGTTTATATGGAACATACAGAAGCTGGATTGGCTTTATATGATAAGTTATTTGAAGTTGGTGGAGAATTTAATGTTAAACCAGGATGTCCAAATTTAGTCGAAAGAATTGAAAGTTCTTTACTCTCGTGGGGAAATGATATTGACATCCATGATAATCCATTTGAGTGCGGATTTGATAAATATGTAAATTTAGATACTGGGATAGATTTTATTGGAAAAGATGCATTAAAAAAAATTAAAGCTGAAGGAATTAAGAAGAAATTAATGGGTGTAAAAATAAATGCTGAAGAAATAAGTGTTACAGGGTCAATGAATTTAACTGATGAAAAAAATAATATTATTGGAGACCTAAGGTCAGGTTGTTATAATCCTACATTTAAGCAAGTTATTGGCATTGCAATGGTCAAAAAACCGTATTTTGAAGCTTCGCAAACATTCAAAATTGATATAAATGGCAAAAGTTTTGATGGAACAGTTTGCGATTTACCTTTCATTTAGTATAAATCTTTAAATGACTAATATAGCTATCATCGGTGCAACCGGTAATGTTGGAAGAAAGACTCTAGAAGTTATAGAAAAAAAAGATATTAAATTTGATAACCTTTTTTTAGTAGCCTCTTCTAATAGTGCTGGAAAAAAAATAAGTTTTAAAGGTAAAGATTACGAAGTCCATGATCTTGAAAAATATGATTTTTCAAAAGCAAATATAACTTTTTTTGCAGCTGGCGGTAAAATTGCAGAACAATACGCAGAAAATGCAGCAAAATTAACAACTGTAATTGATAATTCCAGTTTTTTTAGAATGGACCCCGATGTACCACTTATTGTGCCTCAAGTGAATGCAGAAAAAATTAATGAAATGAAAAAAAATATTGTGGCAAATCCTAACTGCTCAACAGCTCAGTTAGTATTAGCTCTTAAACCATTACATGATTTATATAAAATAAAAAGGGTGATAGTTTCTACCTATCAATCTGTTTCTGGAGGCGGAAAAGCACCTATGGATGAATTGATTGAACAAACTAAATCTTATCTTGATGGAAATTCTGTTCAATCTAAAAATTTTACTAAACAAATAGCTTTCAATATAATTCCTCAAATTGATGTTTTTTCGAATGATGGATACACAAAAGAAGAATTGAAAATGACTAATGAAACAAAAAAAATACTGGACAATAATATAGAGCTAACAGCTACGTGCGTTAGAATTCCTGTTCTTGTATCACATTCAGAGTCGGTAAATATAGAGTTTGAAAATTCTTATTCTCTAGAACAAATCAGAGAAGCATTAAATAATGCTGATGGTTGTAGAGTTATAGATAAAAGAGAAAATGGCGGATATAGTACACCAATAGAAGCAACTGGTAGTTATGAAACATTTATCTCGAGAATTAGAGATGATAAGACAAAAGAGAACTCAATTAATTTGTGGATCGTTTCAGATAACCTATTAAGAGGAGCCGCATTGAATTCTGTTGAAATTGCAGAAACAATAATGAAAGTAAATCAAAATGGAAAATAATCCTTTATCTCCTCACATTCAAATTTATAGATGGCATGTTTCATCTTTAGTTTCAATATCTCATAGAATTACTGGAATAATAAATATATTAGCAATAACTTTAATCTGTATTTTTTTTATATTTTTTTCATTTAGTGAAGGAAGTCATGAATTTATAAAGTTTTTCCTCCAATCTATTATTGGAAAATTTTTCATATTGGGTATTACATGGTCTTTTAGTTTTCAAATTTTAAGTGAGATAAGACATTTAATTATGGATTTTGGTTATGGATTTGAATTAAAAACTACAAAAATCACTGGCTTAATTGTAATCTTTGGATCTTTTGTTTTAACCATTTCAATTTATTTGATAGGAAGAAATTTATTGTAATGAGAGCAGTAACAAAAAAATGGGTATTTCTAAAAGTTAGTTCTCTTATATTGGTACCTTTGATGCTATGGTTTGCTTTAAATCTGGTAAGTATTTATGACAAAAGTTACTTAGAGATATTGACTTTTCTAACTTCTCAACCTTCAAAGTTTATATTTAGTCTTTTTCTTATTTTTGCTTACTTTTTCTCAGCATTAAGCATCAGTGAGGTTTTTGAAGACTATATTAAAGACGAAAAAATCAAAAATGCCGCAAACAAAGCTTTAAATTTTTTTGCTATAACAATTCCTTTAATTACAATATTAGCGGTATTTAAACTAACTATATGAAATCTTATAATATTATAGATCATGAATACGATGTCGTTGTCCTTGGTGCTGGAGGCTCTGGCCTAAGAGCTGCGGTTGGCTTAAGTGAAGCTGGATTAAAAACTGCATGCATTTCTAAAGTCTTTCCAACTAGAAGTCATACATCAGCTGCACAAGGTGGAATTTCAGCAGCCCTTGGAAATATGGGAGAAGATGATTGGCGTTGGCATATGTACGATACTGTAAAAGGAGCAGATTGGTTAGGCGATCAAGATAGTATTGAATATTTGTGTAAGGAAGCTCCAAAAGCAGTATTAGAATTAGAAAAGTATGGTGTTCCTTTTAGCAGAACAGAAGATGGAAAAATTTATCAAAGACCATTTGGAGGAATGACAAAAAATTATGGAAATGGAATAGTACAAAGAACTTGTGCTGCAGCAGACAGAACTGGTCATGCAATTCTTCATACATTGTAT
The DNA here is from genome assembly GCA_902519695.1 of uncultured Pelagibacteraceae bacterium. Classification (GTDB taxonomy): domain Bacteria; phylum Pseudomonadota; class Alphaproteobacteria; order Pelagibacterales; family Pelagibacteraceae; genus Pelagibacter. The sequence continues at coordinate 52,970 of CABYKN010000002.1, forward strand.
GGTCAAGCACTTAAACATAACACAGAATTTTTTATAGAATACTTTGCATTAGACTTAATTATGAAAGATGGACAATGTAAAGGTTTAATTGCTTGGAATTTAAATGACGGAACTATTCATCGTTTTAGATCTCACATAACAATTATAGCCACAGGGGGATATGGGAAAGTGTATTACTCAGCAACATCCGCACATACTTGTACTGGTGATGGTAATGCAATGGTATTAAGAGCTGGATTACCTCTTCAAGATATGGAGTTTGTACAATTTCACCCAACAGGAATATATGGACATGGAACACTTATTTCTGAAGGTGTAAGAGGTGAAGGTGGATATTTGGTAAACTCTAAAGGTGAGAGATTTATGGAAAGATATGCTCCTAACGCTAAAGATCTTGCATCAAGAGATGTAGTTAGCAGATCAATGTCAATTGAAATAAATGAGGGAAGAGGTGTTGGTAAAGATCAAGACCATGTTCATTTGTATTTAAGTCATTTAGATAAAAAAGTTATTGAAGATAGATTGCCAGGCATTACTGAGGCAGCAAGATTATTTGCAAATGTAGATGTAACCAAAGAACCAATACCAGTTGTTCCAACAGTTCATTATAATATGGGTGGTATACCAACAAATTATAAAGCTGAAGTTTTAACAGTAAACGGATCTCAAAAAACAGTCCCAGGTTTGATGGCGATTGGTGAGGCCGCGTGCGTATCTGTGCATGGAGCAAATAGACTAGGTTCAAATTCACTTATTGACTTGGTTGTTTTTGGAAGAGCTGCAGCAAAGAGAGCAGCGGAATTGGTAAAACCTGGAACGCCTCACGAAGAAGTTAGTGAAAGCGAAACTGAAAAATGTCTAAATAGATTTGATAAACTAAGGTATGCAGAGGGAGATAATGGAACTGCTGAACTTAGACTGGCGATGCAAAAAACAATGCAGTCTAAATGTGCTGTATTTAGAACTGAAAAGAATCTTAAAGAGGGTGTAGATGAGATCAGAAAAACATATGATGGCATGGAATCGATTTCTGTTAAAGACAAATCGTTGGTATTCAATACTGATTTAGTTGAGACTTTAGAATTTGATAATTTAATTAGACAGGCGATAACAACTGTAGATTCTGCATATCACAGAAAAGAGAGCAGAGGAGCTCATGCTCGTGAAGATTATCCGAAAAGAAATGATGAAAAATTTATGAAACATACATTGTCTTGGTGTGATGGAAAAAATACTAAAATTGAATACAGAGATGTACATACTTCAACATTAACAAATGAAGTCCAATATTTTCCTCCACAAGAAAGAGTGTATTAATGGTTCAATTAAATTTACCACAAAACTCAAAAGTTAATAAAGGTAAATATTTTAAAGACAAAACCGGTTCAAAGAATATCAGAAAAGTAAATGTTTATAGATGGGATCCAACCAGTGGAGAGAATCCAAGAATAGACACATATGAAGTAGATATGGACAATTGTCCTTCTAAAGTTTTAGATATACTAAATAAAATTAAAAACGAAATTGATCCAACACTTGCATATAGAAGATCTTGTGCGCATGGAGTTTGTGGTTCTTGTGCAATGAATATGGGTGGAAAAAATGGTCTTGCATGTACTAAGCCACATGCAGAAATTAAGGGAGATATAGATATATACCCTTTGCCTCACTTAAAAGTAAAAAAAGATTTAATAGGAGACTTAAGTGGATTATATAAACAATACCAATCCATTGAACCTTGGTTAAAAAATAATTCAAAAATTGAAACAACAGAAATTCATCAATCTCCAGAAGATAGAGCTAAACTTGATGGAGCTTATGAATGTATAATGTGTGCTTGTTGTTCTACTTCATGTCCTAGTTATTGGTGGAATGGCGATAAGTATTTAGGTCCTGCAGTTTTATTACAAGCTTATAGATGGATAATGGATAGCAGAGACGAAGATAGAAAGGAAAGACTTCAAAAGGTTGCAGATGAACTTAAGCTTTATAGATGCCATACGATTTTGAACTGCACTAACGCATGTCCAAAAGGATTAAATCCAGCAAAAGCTATTGCTGAGATAAAGAAAATGCTTGCAACCACATAATTACTTATTTAAATACATCCATGAATTTAATTGAGCATTTTATCGATGGTAAAATTGTTTCAGGTACATCTGATAGAAAAGGAAAAGTATTTAATCCCGCTATAGGCAAACAAGAGTCTGAGGTAAGACTTGGTACAAAACAAGATCTTGATTTAGCAGTACAAAAAGCAAAAAAAGCATTTGAAATATGGTCAAATGTAACTCCAATACAAAGAGCTAGAATAATATTTAAATACAAAGAAATAATTGAAAAAAATTCTGACTTGCTATCTAAGATGATTGTATCAGAGCATGGAAAAGTTTATGAAGATGCCAAAGGTTCTCTCACAAGAGGTTTAGAGGTAGTTGAATTTGCATGTGGAATTCCACAAATGCTAAAAGGTGACTTTACAGAAAATGTAGGTACAAACATTGATAGCTGGTCTGTGAGACAGCCATTAGGTGTATGTGCAGGTATTACACCATTTAATTTTCCTGCTATGGTTCCAATGTGGATGTTTCCAATGGCAATAGCTTGCGGAAATACATTTGTATTAAAACCTTCTGAAAAAGATCCATCTTGTCCATTAAAACTTGCAGAGCTATTTAGTGAAGCTGGTTTACCAGATGGGGTTTTGAATGTTGTTAATGGAGATAAAGAAGTTGTAGATGCAATTTTGGAACATCAAGATATATCCGCAGTAAGTTTTGTTGGATCAACACCTATTGCTAAATACATTTATGAGAATGCAGCCAAAAATGAAAAACGTGTTCAAGCTCTTGGAGGAGCTAAAAATCATTGTGTTGTCATGCCAGATTGTGATTTAGATCAAGCAGTAAACGGTCTAATGGGTGCAGCATATGGGTCTGCAGGAGAAAGATGTATGGCTCAATCTGTTGCTGTTGCTGTAGGTAATGTAGGTGACAAACTAGTCGATGAATTATCTAAAAAAGTGGAAGCTTTAAAAATTGGACCAGGCATGGATAAGAATTCTGAAATGGGTCCTTTAGTAACAAAAGAGCATCTTGAAAGAGTAAGAGGTTATGTTGATTTAGGTATTAAAGAAGGAGCAGACCTTGTGGTTGATGGAAGAGATATCAAACTTCAAGGTTATGAAGATGGTTATTATATTGGTGGTTGCTTATTTGATAATGTTAAAAAGGATATGAGAATTTATAAAGAGGAGATATTTGGACCTGTATTATCTATTATCAGAGCTAAAGATTTTAACGAAGCATTAAATTTAATTAATGACCATGAGTTTGGTAATGGAACAAGTATTTATACAAGAGATGGAGATGCAGGAAGAACATTTGCAAATCAAATTAAAGTAGGAATGGTTGGAATTAATATCCCTATCCCTGTGCCAGTTGCTTTTCATAGTTTTGGTGGATGGAAGAGATCATTATTTGGAGATCAACATATGCACGGGCCAGAAGGAGTTAGATTTTATACTAAATTAAAAACAATTACCTCAAGATGGCCTTCAGGTGTTAGATCAGATCCTGAATTTATAATGCCAACAATGAAATAGCAAAATGTCAAAAATATCATTAATAGGAGCTGGACAAATAGGTGGAACTTTAGCACATTTGATTGGACTAAAGGAGCTTGTTGATGAAGTAGTATTATTTGACGTAGCAAGTGGAATTGCTAAAGGTAAAGCATTGGATATTGCACAGTCTTCATCTGTTGATGGATTTAATGTAAAATTTTCAGGTACTGATAATTATGAAGGTATAAAAAATTCAGATGTAATCATTATTACGGCTGGTGTTCCAAGAAAACCAGGAATGAGTAGAGATGATTTATTAGGAATAAATCTAAAAATTATAAAACAGGTTGCTGAAGGTATAAAGCAGCATGCACCAAATGCCTTTGTTATATGCATTACAAATCCATTGGATGTAATGGTTATGGCTTTTCAAAAATTTTCTGGACTATCGCCTGACAAAGTTGTTGGAATGGCTGGAATATTGGACACATCAAGATTTAAACTATTTTTATCTTTAGAGTTAAATGTCCCTGTTAGAGAAATTGATGCAATGGTAATGGGTGGTCATGGAGATACTATGGTTCCTCTACCAAGATTTACAAAAGTTTCAGGCAGACCATTATTAGATTTAGTAAAAGAAGGAAAAATTTCAAAAGATAAATTGGAAAGTATAAATCAAAGAACTAGAGATGGAGGTGCTGAAATTGTTAAATATTTAGAAAAAGGTTCAGCATTTTATGCACCGGCAGCTTCAGGTGTTGAAATGGCAGAAGCATACTTAAAAGATAGTAAAAAAATGCTCCCTTGTGCTGCTCATTTAAATGGACAATATGGAATAAGCAATATTTATGCTGGAGTGCCAGTAATTGTTGGAAAGAACGGTATAGAAAAAATCGAAGAAATTGAGCTAGATGAAAATGAAAAATCTGAGTTTAATAACTCAGTAGATGCTGTAAAAAAATTATGGGAAGCTGCATCCAAAATTGATCCTAGTTTAAATAACTAGTTAATGAATATTCACGAACACCAAGCAAAGAATATACTTAGAAAATATGGAGCTAAAGTTCCGGATGGAGTTTATGCTCTAGATGTAAATGAACTATTGGAAAAAGCTAAAAATCTTAAAACTGATAAATATGTGTTGAAAGCACAAATTCATGCTGGAGGCAGAGGTAAAGCTGGCGGAGTTAAAATAGTAAATGATTTAAAAAGTCTTGAAACAGAGGCTAAATCCTTGCTTGGAAAAAAATTAATCACTCATCAGACAGGACCTAGTGGAAGAATTGTTAAAAGATTATATGTCGAAGTTTCATCTAACATTGATAAAGAATTTTATTTGTCTTGCGTTGTAGATCGTGCAAGCTCAAAGATAGCTTTTATCTCAAGTGATCAAGGAGGTATGGATATAGAGGAAGTAGCAATCAAATCTCCTGAGAAAATTTTAACAACAAAAGTAGATTTAGATAACGAAATATCTGATGAAAATTGTAATAATATAATAAGTATTTTTAATCTAGGTGAAGAAACAAAAGAACAAGGAATTAGTCTAATCAAGTCCATATACAAATTATTTATAGAAACGGATGCTAATCTAATTGAAATTAATCCTTTAATTTTAACAAAAGAAAAAGAGTTGATTTGTTTAGATGCAAAAATGAATTTTGATGGAAATGCTTTATTCAGACATCCAGATCTAATTGAGTTGAGAGACCTCAATGAAGAAGAAGAAACAGAGATAGAAGCTAGCAAGCATGATTTAGCATATATTAAACTTGATGGAACAATTGGATGCATGGTTAATGGAGCTGGGCTTGCGATGGCAACTATGGACATAATTAAATTATATGGAAAGGAGCCAGCAAATTTTTTAGATGTTGGTGGTGGTGCTTCTAAAGAAAAAGTGGCGGCTGCTTTTAAAATAATATTATCAGATAAAAATGTTAAAGGAATATTGATTAATATTTTTGGTGGAATAATGAGATGTGATGTTCTTGCCCAAGGTGTTGTGGATGCAGCAAAAGAAATAAAAATGAATGTTCCTTTAGTTGTAAGATTGGCTGGAACAAATTTTGAAGAGGGAAAAAAAATACTTGATAATTCAGGTCTCGAGTTAATTTCTGCATCTGATTTATCGGATGCTGCTAAAAAAATTGTAGAGGCTATTAAATAAATGTCAGTTTTAGTTAATAAAAATACGAAGTTAATTTGCCAGGGTTTTACAGGTAGTCACGGAACTTTTCATTCGGAGCAAGCAATTAAATATGGAACAAATTTAGTCGGAGGGGTCACACCAAAAAAAGGTGGTCAAACTCATCTAGATAGACCAGTATTTAATACAGTAAAAGAAGCAGTCGATAAAACTGGTGCCAACGCAAGTATGATTTATGTTCCTGCGAAATTTGCGTCCGCAGCAATCATAGAGGCGATTGAAGCTAACTTAGAATTAATCGTTTGTATCACTGAGGGTATACCAGTTCTTGATATGATTAAGGTCAAAAAAAAGTTACTTAATTCAAAATCAAGATTAATCGGTCCCAATTGTCCAGGGATAATTACTCCTGATGAATGCAAGATCGGAATAATGCCAGGAAATATACATAAAAAGGGTTCTGTTGGTATTGTATCAAGATCTGGAACTTTGACCTACGAGGCTGTCGCACAAACTACAGAGAATGATTTGGGCCAATCAACATGTATAGGGATAGGTGGTGATCCAATAAATGGCACAAATTTTATTGATTGTTTAGATTTATTTTTAAAAGATGAGGAAACTAAATCAATTTTAATGATTGGCGAAATAGGAGGATCAGCTGAAGAAGAAGCAGCTGAATTTGTAAAAAATCATGACATAAAAAAACCCATGGTTGGTTTTATTGCAGGAGTTACAGCACCACCGGGTAGAAGAATGGGACATGCAGGGGCCATAATATCAGGTGGTAAAGGTGGGGCCAAAGATAAAATCAAAAAAATGGAAGATTGTGGCATAGAAGTAGCCACATCACCTTCAGAAATTGGAAAAACATTGTTAAATAAATTGTCCAATTGAAAACAAAATTTAGTATTATAATAAAATAAAATGAGTTCTCCTAAAAATCTGGAATATAAAAAAACATCGTTTTTAAATAAGGCCAATAGTGCATTTATTGAAGAAATGTATGTAAAATTTATAAATAAAGACCCGTCTCTCTCTGAAAGTTGGATTGAATATTTCTCAAGTGTAGATGAGGATATGAAGATATTAGTCGACGAGATAAATGGACCGTCGTGGAAACCTTTCTCTAAAAAAATTAATATTGAGGATGTCGAGAAAACAGCTAAAGAAAACGAAAAAAACAAAGATAACTCTAGCAAGTTTAATTTCCAAGTAATTGCAAATTCAAATAAAAATTCAATAAGTGCTGTAGCCTTGATAAGAGCTTATCGTTTAAGAGGGCATCTATTATCAAAATTAGATCCTTTAGAATTGATGAAGTCAGAATATTTAGACGAATTACATCCTGAGTACTATGGTTTTAAAAAAGAAGATTATGACAAAGAAATTTTTCTTAACGGAATAATAAATAAAAAAAGTGCAAATATAAGAGAAATACTCAAGTTTTTAAAAAAAACTTATTGTGGTCCTATAGGTTATGAATATATGCATATTTCAAATCCAACTGAGAGAATGTGGTTTAGAGATAGGGTTGAAAAAGACGAAAATGCACTCAAGTTTACAAAAAATGGAAAGCAAGCAATTTTAAATAAATTAATACAAGCCGAGGGCTTCGAAAAATTTTTAAATACAAAATATGTTGGTACAAAAAGATTTGGTTTAGATGGTGGAGAAAGTCTAATACCTGCTCTTGAACAAATTATAAAAATTGGAGGACAATCTAAAATAAAAGAAGTTAAAATAGGAATGTCACATAGAGGAAGACTAAATGTTTTAGCAAACGTTTTACAAAAATCTTATAAAAGAATTTTTAATGAATTTGCTGGTGAAATGGATGGATCAGAAGATGGTGCTGGTGATGTAAAATACCATTTAGGAGCCTCATCTGATAGAGAATTTGATGGAAATCCTGTACACGTAAGTTTAACAGATAATCCTTCACACTTAGAGGCAGTTAATCCTGTTGTTCTTGGCCAAACTAGAGCTAAACAATTTTTCCACCAAGACAAACAAAGAAATAAAGTTATACCAATATTAATTCATGGTGATGCAGCATTTGCAGGACAAGGAATAGTAGCAGAGTGCTTTGCAATGTCTGGACTTCCTGGTCATAATACTGGAGGGACAATCCATATTATTGTTAACAACCAAATTGGATTTACAACAAGTCCTAGATTTGCGCGATCTTCCCCTTATCCTTCTGATGTAGGTAAAATGGTCGATGCGCCAATCATCCATGTTAACGGAGATGATCCTGAAGCAGTAGTTTATGCAACAAGAATAGCGACTGAATTTAGATTAAAATTTAATCGCGATGTTGTAATTGATTTAATATGTTACAGAAGATTTGGACATAATGAAGGAGATGAGCCATCTTTCACCCAACCACTTATGTATAAAAAAATTAGATCTCATCCGTCTACGATTAAAATTTATGGTGAAAAGCTTGTAAATGAAGGACTTTTTTCGAAACAAGATTTAGATCAACAAATAATTGATTTTAAAAATTTATTAGATGATCAATTTAAGAATGCAAAAGATTATAAACCTAAAATTAGATGGTTTGAGGGAACTTGGTCGAGATATAAACCCGAGAGAGGTAAAGATAAAAGAGGTGTATCTGGATCGGATTTGAAAATTTTAAATAATATTTCTGACAGAATACATGTTTTTCCAACTGATAAAAATATTCATAAAACTATAACAAAAATTATGGAAAATAGAAAAAAAACTATTGATGTAGGCTCAGGTATTGATTGGGCAACAGCTGAGTCTTTGGCATTTGGTTCATTATTAGTTGAAGGTTATCCAGTAAGGTTAGTAGGTCAGGATTCCGGTAGAGGAACCTTTAGTCAAAGACATTCAGTTTTAAGAAATCAAGCTGATAATTCAAGGTACATACCTTTAAACAATATATCTAGTAACCAAAAAAATTTTGAGATTGTAGATAGTTTTTTATCTGAACTCGCAGTTTTAGGATTTGAATATGGATACAGTTTAGTAGAACCGAATACATTGACTATTTGGGAAGCTCAATTTGGTGATTTTGCAAATGGTGCTCAAGTAATCATTGATCAATTTATATCATCTGGTGAAAGAAAGTGGAAACGAGCATCAGGTTTGGTTATGTTATTACCCCATGGTTATGAAGGACAAGGTCCAGAACACTCCTCTGCAAGGTTAGAGAGATTTTTACAATTATGTGCAAATGATAATTTACAAGTTATGAACTGTACAACTCCCGCAAATTATTTTCATGCTTTAAGAAGACAAATGCACCGTGATTTTAGAAAACCTTTAATTATAATGACACCAAAATCACTTTTAAGAAATAAATATTGTGTATCAAATTTGGAAGATTTTAGTAAACACAATTCTTTCCATAGAGTGCTATGGGATCATGCTAGAGATACCAAGCAAAAAGGGTTTATTAAGTTAAAAGATGACAAAAAAATTAGAAAAGTAATATTATGCTCTGGAAAAATTTATTTTGATCTTCTCGCGGCAAGAGAGAAACAAAAAATCAATGATGTGATTTTGTATAGAATTGAACAACTATATCCTTTCCCTGCAAAAAGTTTGGTTAAAGAGCTAAAACCATTTGCAAAAAATGCAAAATTTTATTGGTGCCAAGAGGAGCCTAAAAATATGGGTGCTTGGTTTGCTGTTAGAGATTATATACAATGGACATTAGAGACTATTAAGGCTAAAAACAATTCAATTTCTTACATTGGAAGAAGTCCAGATGCTACGCCTGCTACAGGTTATGCAAGAAGACACAATTCCGAACAACAAGAAATTATAAATAAAGTATTTAAATAAATGAGTGAAAAAATATTAGTTCCGGTTTTGGGAGAAAGTATTACAGAGGCTACAGTAACGAAATGGTTAAAGAAAAAGGGTGATAATGTAGTTGCTGATGAAGCTGTAGTAGAATTAGAGACTGACAAAGTAAACTTAGAAGTTCCTGCACCTGCAAGTGGCGTTATATCAGAGATCAACTCAAAAGATGGCGATACAGTTGAGGTTGGAACTGTATTAGGAATGATTTCAGAAGGTAGTGCTCTTAAAGAAGAAAAAAAAGCTGAGCCAATTAAAGAGAATGTTGAAAAAAATAATGTGATAAATTTAGAAATCGAAAAGAATAAAGATGCAAAAAAAAATCAAGAGCCTTTATTGCTTGATGAAGAACCATTGGTATTAACTGATGAAGTTGAAGATAACAAATCTATTAAACAAAATAAAACACTTTCTCCTGCCGTAAGAAAAATGGTTATTGAAAATAAAATTAATTTAGATGAAGTAAAAGGTACAGGTAAAGATGGAAGAATTTTAAAGGGTGATTTAATAAGTTTAATGGGAACTAATCCTCAACCTAACGAAAGAAAAATTCAATACGGTGAAGAAGAACGAATTAAAATGTCAAGACTAAGACAAACGATTGCTAAACGTTTAAAAGAAGCTCAAAATAATGCCGCTATGCTCACAACGTTTAATGAAGTTGATATGTCAAATATAATTACAATGAGAAAAGATAACCAGGAAGATTTCCAAAATAGTTATGGAATTAAACTCGGCTTTATGTCCTTTTTTGTAAAAGCTTGTATAGTTGGATTAAAATTATTTCCTGCAATAAATGCTGAAGTTGAAAATGACGAAATGGTTTATAAAAATTATTATAATGTGAGCTTTGCAGTCGGAACTGAAAAAGGATTAGTAGTTCCAGTATTAAAAAATGCCGATGAAATGTCTTTTGCGGACATTGAAAAAAACATAAAAGATCTGTCAGACAAAGCAAAAAATGGTAGTCTTACTATAGAGGATCTTCAAGGTGGAACATTTACAATTAGCAATGGAGGTGTGTATGGATCAATGTTATCTACTCCTATTTTAAACCCTCCACAATCAGCAGTTCTTGGAATGCATAATATCGTTGAAAGACCTGTTGTTGTTGATGGTGAGATAAAGGCTAGACCTGTAATGTTTTTAGCATTGTCTTATGATCATAGAATAATTGATGGAAAAGAATCTGTAAGTTTTTTAAAAACTGTTAAAGAAAACTTAGAAGATCCAAGAAGGTTATTTTTAAATTTATAATATGTCAGAAAAATTTGATGTTACAGTAATCGGTGGTGGCCCTGGTGGATATGTTTGTGCAATTAGATTGTCTCAACTTGGACTTAAAACAGCATGCATAGAGTCTAGAGGATCTTTAGGGGGGACATGTTTAAATATTGGATGTATCCCATCAAAAAGTTTGCTTAATTTATCTGAAAAATTTCACAGTGCTAAAAATTTTGAAAAGATTGGAATCGAGACTGGAGAAATAAAACTCAACTTAGATAAAATGATGAAAAATAAAGATAAAGCCGTAACAGTTTTGACTAAAGGAGTTGAATTTTTATTCAAAAAAAACAAAGTCACTTATTTTAAAGGCAAAGGTTCATTTGAGAATGAAAAATCAATAAAAATTGAAGGCTCTGAAGGCACTAAAATAATTCAAACTGATAAAACAATAATCAGTACAGGATCTGAGCCAGTTTCATTGCCTGGAGTAGACTTTGATGAAGAGAGAATTCTTTCTTCAACTGGAGCCCTATCTATTCCCAAACTCCCCAATAAAATGATTGTTGTTGGTGGTGGATATATAGGATTGGAAATGGGATCTGTTTGGTCAAGACTTGGCACTGAAGTCACAGTCGTTGAATTTTTAGATCACATCACGCCTGGAATGGATCAAGATATTTCAAATGAATTTATGAAAATATTAAAGAAGCAAGGTATAAAATTTAACCTTAATACTAAAGTTGATAAAATAACTAAAAACTCTAATGGTGTGACAGTTGAGACTTCACAAAATGATGGCCAAAAAGTTAAGCATGATGTTGATGTCGTTTTAATTTCTGTAGGTAGAAGACCTTATACTAAAAACTTAAATTTAGACAAAGTTGGTGTAAAGTTAGATGAAAAAGGAAGAGTTAAAGTAAATAAAAATTTTGAAACAAATGTTAAAAATATTTATGCAATAGGTGATGTTATTGATGGCCCAATGTTAGCTCATAAAGCTGAAGAGGAAGGAATTGCAGTTGCAGAATTAATTGCAGGCCAATCAGGTCATGTTAATTATGATATTATTCCTGGAGTTGTTTATACGTCACCTGAGGTTGCTTATGTTGGCAAAAGCGAGGAGCAATTAAAAAAAGAAAACATAGGTTATAAAATTGGTAAATTTCCTTTTATGGCAAATTCAAGAGCCAAAGCAATTGATGAGCCAGAGGGTTTTGTAAAAATCTTGGCAGACCAATCAACCGATAAAGTGCTTGGTGTGCATATTATTGGTCCTCATGCAGGAGAAATGATAGCTGAGATGGCTGTCGCAATGGAATTTGGAGCTAGTTCCGAAGATATTGCAAGAACATGTCACGCACACCCAACATTTTCAGAAGCTATAAAAGAAGCAGCATTATCAGTAGATAAAAGACAAATTCACTCTTAATAATTATTTTTCTACATTCAATAAAGCAAATCTTTTAAATTTTTCTTCAAGTTTTATTTTGTTATTATTTGTAAAGTCTTTTATTGCTTTTTCAACACTTTCAATTTTTGTAATACCCGCAAAATCATCACAAACAATTTTAGAATTATTTTTCATGTTGTCATAAAGTTTCTGTAAATCACTTAAAACAGTATCGTAACTATGTCCTCCATCTAAAAATACGAAATCAATTTCACTTAAAGGAACTTTTTCTAAAGTCACCCTTGTGTCTCCTTCTATTAGCTCAATATTTTGTGAAAATTTCTTTAAAAAATTTTGAACAGATATCTTTGAATTTAAATTTTCTTTTTTTATGAAATTATAATAGATAGTCTTAAGTGGATTCGAAAACTTTTGATTTTCAAGAAATTTAGGTTCGATCTCATCTACACTTGATGTTTTAGTAGATCCAAATAAATCTAATCCGTAATATCTAAAATCACTGCCAAAATTTGTCTTTAATAATTCACATATATTTCTTGATGTAACACCACAAAAAACACCAATTTCTAATACATTTTTTGGCTTATATTCCTCAACTAAACTCAAAAGATTATCCCCATAAGGTTTTTTTAAACCTGATTTTCTCCAGTAATAATTATATTTCATTTGATCTATTTATATATTTTTAAGATATAAAAAAACTAAAATTAAATATTTATGAAATATCCAGTTTTGTTGCCAAATATATTTGATTATCCTTTTACATATGAAAGTAATATTAAATTAAAAGCAGGAGATTATGTAAAAGTTCCATTTGGTAAGAAAAATATTATTGGTGTAATTTGGGATTTTTTTGAAGAAAAGAATAATAAGGAATTTAAATTAAAATCTATAATTGAAAAAATTGAAATTGAACCACTAAGTAAAAAGACAATGAATTTTCTAAAGTGGTTTTCTAATTACAATCTTGTACCCCTAGGAATGTGTTTAAAACTACATTTGATTAATGACGAAAATTTAAAAATAAAAAATGACAGCGATCTATTAAAATATGTTCTATCAAGCGAAAAAGAAAGTTATCAACTTTCTGAAGAGCAAGATAAGGCATATAAAGAGTTATCTAAAAATGATAGCAGTTTTAGAGTTCACTTACTTCAAGGTACAACCGGTTCAGGAAAAACAATAGTTTATTTTAAAGCTATTGAAAAAATTATAAATATAGGATTGCAAGCTCTAATATTATTACCAGAAATAGGACTAACAAATGAGTTTGAAAAAAAATTTAAATCTTATTTTGGATTTGAAGCTGCAGTTTGGCATTCAAAAGTTAGCCCAAAAAAAAGAAAAATTATATGGAATGGATTATCAGCAGGAAAAATTAAAGTAGTACTCGGAGCAAGATCATCCTTATTTCTGCCATTCAAAAAATTAGGTTTGATAACTGTAGATGAGGAGCACGATCAATCTTATAAACAAGATGAAGGAATTATCTATAATGCTAGAGATATGGCAATATCAAGAGCTAAACACGAAAACATTCCAATAAATTTAGTAACTGCAGTTCCATCAATCGAAACATATGAAAATATTAAAATTAAAAAATATAATTACTCAAGATTACTTAATCGATATAAAGGTGCAAATTTACCTAAACACCATGTTATCGATCTTTATCAAAATCAACTAGCGACCAAAAGTTCTATATCTCTTAAAACTCTTGAAAAAGTAAAAGAACATTTAAATAAAAAAGATCAAGTTCTCTTTTTCATAAATAGAAGAGGTTTTGCACCCTATGTTTTATGTAAAAAATGTTTAAATGTTTTTACATGCCCAAGGTGTTCTATAAATTTAGTATTTCATAAAAATAAAAAAATTCTTTTGTGTCATTACTGTGGATATAATTCAAAATTAAATAGAGATTGTAAAAAAGGAAATGTTTGTGAGTTTGTATTCAGTGGACCTGGGGTAGAAAAAATTGCAGAGGAAGTTAAAAACCTCTTTCCTAATAAAAAAACAATAATTTTTTCTAGTGACACAATGAATAAAGCATCTGGCAAAGATAAATTGAATAAAATTATATCTGGTGAAATAGATATTCTTGTAGGTACTCAATTAATATCAAAAGGATTTCACTTTCCAAAATTGAATTGTATTGTTGTATTAGATATTGATTTAACTTCTCAAGGACATGATCTTAGGAGCACAGAAAAAAATTTACAACTTTACCACCAGTTATCTGGAAGAGCAGGTAGAACCGGCAAACCAGCTAATATTTATTTCCAAACATACAATTTAAAACCAGAGGTTATAAATCAAATTACAAATGAAGATCCATTTAAATTTCTAGAAAATGAATTAAATTTAAGAAAGAGGAATAATTTACCGCCCTACGAAAGATTTATCGCTTTAATCTTATCTTCATCAAATGAAAAAAAACTTGATATAGATGCTGTAAAACTTAAAAATATTTTATCAAAGTCTATAGATGCAAAAATTTTAGGACCAGTTAATGCTCCAATATATAGAATTAATCAAAAATTCAGAAATAGACTATTAATAAGGGCAAAAAAAACATCTAGTGTTCAGAAAAAATTGAAAGATGTATTGAAAGATTTTCAACTCTCCAAAGGAATGAAACTTTCAGTTGATGTTGACCCTATCAGCTTCAATTAGCCCCTTAAATCTTTCCATTTTTCACAATCTGAGCCTTGAAGACTGATAATTCGTATGTTATCTAAGCGAAATTTTAAACATCTTCATAACTGAGAGTATAAATTGAGCGATAACAAAATATCAATAACTTCTAATAACAGCTATGCTCAAGCATTATTTGAGCTGGCTAATGAAGATAAATCTCTAGCAAAAGTAGAGGAACAAGTCGTTGCAATAAGTAAACTCATAAATAAAAGTGAAGAATTTAGATATTTAATCAAAAACCCTACGACTAGCATTGAGGATTTAACTAAAGTTATTGAAACAATTTCTGAAAAAAACAATTTTGATAATCTTTTAAAAAGATTTCTAGTTTTTTTAATTCAAAAAAGAAGATTTTTTTATTTAGAAAAAATTTTAAGTGATTTTATAGAGGTATGTTCGAAAGCTAGAGGTGAAATAAAAGCAGAGCTTTTTTCAGCTAAAGAACTTAATGAAACAGATATTTCTAAAATTAAAGAAGAGCTATCTCAAAACTTTGGAGCAAAGATACAGTTAAATTATAAATTTGACCCAAGTTTAATTGGTGGCTTGGTATTAAAAGTAGGAAGTACAATGGTAGATAATTCTATTAAAAATAAACTGCAACAAATTCAAAAACAAATGATAGAGGCATAAATGGAAATAAATCCTTCAGAAGTAACAAAAATATTAAAAGAACAGATAAAAAAACTTGGCGATAGAGCTGAGGTTTCAGAGGTCGGACAAGTATTGTCTGTTGGAGATGGAATTGCAAGAATTTATGGCTTGGATAATGTTCAAGCAGGAGAAATGGTTGAGTTTTCTGATGGCTCTAAAGGAATGGCATTAAACTTAGAGAGTGACAACGTTGGTGTTGTTATATTTGGCGATGATAGAGAAATCAAAGAGGGTGACACTGTAAAAAGAACTGGTGCGATTGTTGATGTACCAGTTGGAAAACAACTTTTAGGAAGAGTTGTTGATGGATTAGGAAATCCAATTGATGGAAAAGGAGCTTTAGATAAAAGTTTAGAAAGAAAAAGAGTTGAAGTTAAAGCTCCAGGAATTATTCCACGACAATCAGTTGGTGAACCAATGCAAACAGGTTTAAAAGCAATTGATAGTTTAATTCCTGTTGGAAGAGGGCAAAGAGAACTTATAATTGGAGATCGTCAAACAGGTAAAACTGCAGTTGCTATCGATACAATTATCAATCAAAAGAAAATTAATGAGTCAGACGATGAAAGTAAAAAGCTTTACTGCATATATGTTGCGATTGGACAAAAAAGATCAACGGTTGCTCAGATTGTAAAAACATTAGAAGACGCCGGCGCAATGGATTATACGACTATAGTTTCTGCAACAGCCTCAGATTCTGCGCCTCTTCAGTTTTTAGCTCCTTATACAGGATGCACTATGGGAGAATATTTTAGAGATAATGGAATGCATGCTTTAATTATTTACGATGATTTATCTAAGCAAGCAGTCGCATATAGACAAATGTCATTATTATTAAGAAGACCACCGGGGCGTGAAGCATACCCTGGGGATGTGTTCTATTTACATAGTAGATTATTAGAAAGAGCTGCTAAATTAAGTGATGAAAATGGCGGAGGTTCTTTAACCGCGCTACCAATTATCGAAACACAAGCAGGTGATGTTTCTGCATATATTCCAACAAATGTGATATCTATTACAGATGGGCAAATATTTTTAGAAACTGAACTATTCAATCAAGGAATAAGACCAGCAGTAAACGTTGGATTATCCGTATCTAGAGTAGGATCAGCTGCACAAACTAAAGCCATGAAATCTGTGGCTGGATCAATTAAATTAGAGTTAGCTCAATACAGAGAAATGGCAGCTTTTGCTCAATTTGGATCTGATTTAGATGCATCTACTCAAAAACTTTTAAATAGAGGTTCGAAGTTAACTGAACTTTTAAAACAAAGACAATATTCTCCCATGACAGTTGCAGAACAAGTTATATCAATTTTCTGTGGTGTAAAAGGTTATCTGGATGATATTGAACTTAAAGATGTAGCCGACTTTGAAAATAAAGTTCTACAAAAGTGTAAATCTGATAAGCCTGAGATAATAGAGTCCATTGCCAAAACTGGGAAGATTGAGGAAGACATTGAAAAACAATTAGTAGAATTAATTAAAGGAATTAAATAATCATAAATGCCAAGTTTAGATGATCTCAGAAAAAGAATTACGAGCGTTAAATCAACTCAGAAAATAACGAAAGCTATGAAAATGGTGGCTGCAGCTAAGTTGAGAAAAGCTCAAGAGAATGCCGAAAAAGGCAGACCTTATTCTGAAAAAATGAATAATGTAATTTTAAATCTTTCAAAAAGTATAACTGATAAAGAAAATGCTCCTAAGTTATTGGTTGGGACAGGTGAAGAGAAAGTTCATTTGTGTATCGTACTTACTGCTGATAGAGGTTTATGTGGAGGTTTTAATACTAACATTATTAAAAAAGCAAAAAGTTATTTCGAAAAAATAATATCTGAAAATAAAACTTTAAAGATTATCACTGTTGGATCTAAAGGATATGATCAACTTAAAAGACAGTATAAAAGTTATATTGTAGAGAATATTTCTTTTAAAGAGTCAAAAAATATAAATTACTTTGATGCAGATAAAGTAGGAAAAATTATAATTGAAAAATTTGAAAAAAATGAATTTGATGTTTGCGCAATATTTTACAATAAATTTAAAAATGTAATTACACAAATTCCTCAAGAACAACAAATAGTTCCACTTAATGAAGATAAAGATGATAAAGATGACTCTGGAAAAGATAATGACTATGAGTTTGAACCAGATGAAGATGAGATTTTAAGTAATTTATTGCCGAAAAATATTTCAACGCAAATATTTAAAGCAATGTTAGAGAATTCTGCCAGTGAGCAAGGTTCGAGGATGACAGCAATGGATAATGCAACCAGAAACGCAGGCGAATTGGTTGATAGGCTTACAATTGAGTATAATAGAAGCCGTCAAGCAGCAATAACAAAAGAGTTAATTGAAATTATATCAGGAGCAGAAAGTTTATAATTATGAGCAAAAAAGGAAACATAACACAAGTAATTGGTGCAGTCGTTGACGTAAAATTTGACGGAGAACTGCCAGAAATATTAACAGCCTTAGAGTGTGATAATGGAGGTAATAGATTAGTTTTAGAAGTTGCGCAACACCTTGGAGAATCTAGTGTTAGAACCATTGCTATGGATAGTACTGAGGGACTCAAAAGGGGTGATGAAGTAAAAGATACAGGTGCTCCAATTCAAGTTCCAGTAGGTCCAGAAACATTAGGACGAATTGTAAATGTAATAGGTGAACCAATCGATGAGAAAGGACAAATTTCTACTAAAGAAAATTGGCCTATACACCGACAAGCTCCTTCTTTTAATGATCAGTCTACAGAAACAGAAATTCTAGTAACTGGAATAAAGGTAATCGACTTATTAGCACCTTATGCCAAAGGTGGAAAAATTGGATTGTTTGGCGGAGCAGGAGTTGGAAAAACTGTAATTATAATGGAACTTATAAATAACATAGCTAAGGCCCATGGTGGATTTTCAGTATTCGCTGGAGTGGGAGAGAGAACTAGAGAAGGGAACGATTTATATCACGAAATGATCGAGTCAGGAGTGATCAAGCCAGAGGGAACTGGATCTAAAGCAGCATTAGTTTATGGACAAATGAATGAGCCTCCAGGAGCTAGAGCTAGAGTAGCTTTAACTGGTCTTACTGTGGCAGAGTATTTCAGGGATCAAGAGGGTCAAGATGTTTTGTTTTTTGTTGATAATATTTTTAGATTTACTCAGGCAGGTTCAGAAGTATCAGCTCTTCTAGGAAGAATCCCTTCTGCGGTTGGTTATCAGCCTACTCTTGCAACAGATATGGGAAACTTGCAAGAAAGAATTACAACAACTAATAAAGGATCAATTACATCTGTTCAGGCAATTTATGTACCTGCAGATGATTTAACAGATCCAGCTCCAGCAACTTCTTTTTCACACTTAGACGCAACGACTGTACTTTCAAGACAAATTGCTGAATTAGGCATTTACCCAGCTGTTGACCCTTTGGATTCTACTTCTAGAATTTTAGATCCAAGAGTTGTTGGTGATGAACACTATCGAGTAGCAAGATCTGTTCAGAAAATTTTACAAACATACAAATCTTTGCAAGATATTATTGCAATTCTAGGAATGGATGAGCTATCAGAGGATGATAAACTTACTGT
The DNA here is from genome assembly GCA_902519695.1 of uncultured Pelagibacteraceae bacterium. Lineage (GTDB taxonomy): Bacteria > Pseudomonadota > Alphaproteobacteria > Pelagibacterales > Pelagibacteraceae > Pelagibacter. Next base: position 72,099 of record CABYKN010000002.1, read on the forward strand.
TGCTAGAGCTAGAAAAATTCAAAGATTTTTATCACAACCTTTCTTTGTGGCTGAAGTATTTACAGGATCTCCAGGTAAACTAGTAGATTTAGAGTCAACAATTAAAGGATTTGACGCAATATGCAAAGGAGAATATGACCATCTGCCTGAAGCTGCTTTTTATATGGTTGGCACAATAGAAGAAGCAATAGAAAAAGCTGAAAAAATGGCAAAAGATGCAGCTGCTTAATGAGTAATCTCTTTAATATAGATATTGTAAATCCAGAACAATCTTTTCTTTCTAAAGACAATGTATTTGAAGTTTTAATTCCTGCTGTAGAAGGAGAGATTGGTATTCTCAAAGACCATATTCCAATTATCTCTTTTTTAAAACCAGGTATAATTAGAGTATTCTCTGAGTCTGAGGAACAAAGTTTCTATGTTGAAGATGGTATTGTCGAATTTAAAGATAATACGTTATCTGTATTAACTAGCTCAATTTTTGATTTAAAAGATGCTGATAAAAATTTTGTATCTGAGTCGATAAGCAGCGCTGAAGCAGAATTATCAAAAGATAATATCGATGATCAAAAAAGATTTCTTTTAAATCACAAAGTCGAAGTTCTAAAATCTATAAGTATTAATTAACTACTTTTTCTAGTTCTTTTTGAATTTCTTGGTAAACATGAAGTTTAAAATCTACAACTTTAGTTGTTAAATCTTTAATATCTATCCATTTCCAATCTAAAAATTCAGGATGTTTAGTTTTAATGTTAATTTCATTTTCCTCTCCATTAAACTTTACAATAAACCACTTTTGCTTTTGGCCTTTATATTTTCCCTTCCAAATAATTCCTAAGAGGCGATCAGGAAGATCATAAGTTGTGTATTTGCTTATTTCTTTAACTAGTTCTACTGACTTTATGCTTGTTTCTTCTTTAAGTTCCCTCAACGCTGCATCAAAATAATTTTCACCTTCATCTATACCACCTTGAGGCATCTGCCAAAAATCAGCAGGATTATCAATTCTTTTTGCTACAAATATCTTATTCTCTTTATTTAAGACTGCGATACCAACACCATCTCTTAATGGAAGTTTTTGAAATTTTTCTTTCATTCTTAACCATTTAATAATTTAAGAGCAAATTCCAACTGGTTATCAGTATCTGTATTTATTCTAAATTCATCTGAGTCTTCAGCAATAACTATATCTGGATTTACACCTACTCTTGAAATCGATTTACCTGATGGGAGAAAGTATTTAGAAACAGTAAGTCTTATGGCACCTTCATTTTCTAAAGGAATAATTGACTGGACTGACCCTTTTCCATATGTACTCTCTCCTACTAATATCGCTCTTTTGTGATCTTGTAGTGCTCCTGCAACAATTTCAGATGCTGATGCAGACCCATAATTAATCAAAATAACTATTGTTTCTCCATCAATAATATCTCCTTTTTTTGCAAACCATTTTCTATTTTCATACTTTCTTTTACTTTTTGTTGAAACTATTTCTCCATTTTCTAAAAAATAATCTGAAATTTTTATTGCTTGAGATAACAGTCCACCAGGATTATTTCTTAAATCTAATATGTAATTTTTAATTTTCTTATTTTTCTTAAATTCTTTGATTTTATTTTTTATTTGTTTACTACTATTCTCATTGAATGATGTTAATCTTATATAAGCTGTTTGATCATCTTTAATTTCTGACTTTACAGATGCAACTTGTATAATTTCTCTTGTAATTGTAAATATAAGTGCTTTTCTTTCTCCCCTTCTTCTAACAGTAATTTCGATATCAGATCCAACTGGGCCTCTCATTAATTCTACAGCCTCAGAAAGAGTTTTTCCTTGAACTTGAACATCATCGATTTTAACAATGTAATCTCCAGCTTTAACACCAACCTCCTCAGCTGGTGAGTTATCAATTGGAGAAATTACTTTTACGACACCAGCCTCCATACTGACTTCAATTCCCAATCCTCCAAATTCTCCGCTAGTCTCAGTTTGCATGTTTTTAAACGAGTCTGGTGACATGTATGCTGAATAGGGATCCAAAGATTGCAAAACGCCGTTTATAGCAGCATCCATTGCTTCACTCTGATTTACTTCATCAACATATTCTTTATTAATTTTATCTAAGACTTCACTGAATAAATCAATTTTTTTGTAAATATCGTTTTCATTACTCAAAATTGGATTTGTAAATATGAAAAAAAATAAAGAACTTATTAAGTATACTTTTTTCATATGATCAGCTTTTCTTTAGGAATTAATTCTGACCACATTTTTTCTAATTCGTAAAATTTTCTTTTTTCAGGATTAAAAATATGAACTATTAAGTCTATTCCATCTACAAGCTTCCAATCATTGCTATCTTTTCCTTCAATCTTACAATTATTTACACCATTAATTTTTAATTTTTCAAAAACTTGTTCAGATAATGCTTGAATATGTCTTGATGATGTACCACTAGCTATAATCATGAAGTCCGCAACTGATGATTTTCCATCGAGATCTATTGAAACTATGTCTAAGGCTTTATTAATATCAAGCGTTTTGATTATTTCATCTTTAAGAGCTGATATTTTTTCCATTAATTATATAAAAAGAGTATCAAATTTTTCTTAATTGAGAAGATGAAATATTGACTTTATTAAACTTTATAAATTCAACTGCTTTTTTATTATATTTCTTAAATGATTTAGATCTAAAAGCCTTTGATTTGTATCCATTTCGATCAAATACCAATATTTTGCACATTTTAGTTATTGAATTGTACCCTTTCCACTTATGAAAATTTATTAGGTTATCGGCCCCCATTAAAAAAAATATTTCTGAATGTTTAAATTTTTTTTTTAAATATTTAATTAAATCTACTGTACGATTAGATTTTATTATTTCTTCAAAACATTTAACTTTTATAAATTTATTATTTTTATTAATTTTTTTTGCATAAGCTGTTCTTTTATATAGATCATTTGGATTATTTTTTTTAAATGGATTTTGTTTTGTTATAGCCCATATAACTTGGCTCAAATCATAATTTTTTTTTGCTAACTTAGAAATTCTTACATGACCAATATGCGCTGGATCAAACGATCCACCGAGTACACCAATCTTTTTATTTTCTAATTTGCCCTGTACCATAAACTTCATATTTATAACTTACTAACTGATTTAGACCGACAGGACCTCTTGGTGGCAAGGTGTTTGTTGAAATTCCAACCTCTCCACCAAAACCAAATTCTCCTCCATCAGCAAATTGTGTTGATGAATTTTGAATAGCAATCGAGCTTTTTACATTCTTAATAAAAAATTTTGCTGTATTTTTGTTTTTGGTTACTATTGCATCTGTATGCATCGTTCCATATTTATTGATATGGGCAACTGCTTCTTTGACATCATTCACTAATTTAACCGAAATAATCGGTGAAAGATGTTCTTTTGACCAAGTATTATTATTTGCAGGATATGTTTTGCCTTTAAATAATTTACTTATTTTTCTATCAGCTAAAATTTTACAACCACTTTCAGTTAGTGAATTTAAAATTAAATTTACTGATTTTGATTTACTTTTATGTATTAAGAGAGTTTCAGTTGCACCACATATACTAGTATTTCTCAACTTAGCATTTAATACTATTTTGTTTGCCATATTATCTTCTGCCTCTTTATCAATATATGTATGACAAATTCCTTCCAAATGACCAATAACTGGTACCTTTGAAAGTTGTTTAACTTTTTTTACTAAATTTTTTCCGCCTCGTGGTATTATAACATCAATGGAGTTTTCCATTTTTGATAATAAATAATCGACGAGTTTTCTACTTTTATTGTTTATAAACTGGACGTAATTTTCGTTTACTTTATTTTTTTTTAGAGCTTTTCTAAATAAACTTACTAAAATTTTATTACTATTGTAGGCTTCGGAACCACCTCTTAATATAACAGCATTTCCAGATTTAAAACATAGTGCTGATACATCCGAAGTAACATTGGGTCTACTTTCAAATATTACACCTATAACTCCTATTGGTATTGTAACTCTTCTAATTTCAAGTCCATTTGGCCTTTTCCATTTGGAAGTTACTTGATCTATAGGATCTTTAAAAGAAGTAATAGTTTTAACAGAGTCAATTATACTTTTTAATTTATTATTACTAAGAGTGAGTCTTTGAATTAAGTTTTCTTTTAATTTTTTTCCTCTTGCATAAAAAATATCTTTCTTATTTTCGCTAATAATTTTATTCTTATTAATCTCAATTAATTTTACAAAATCTTTTAAAACTTTATTCTTTTTTTTTGGACTAATACTTGAATTCAAAGCTTTTCTAGAATTCAATCCAATTTTTTTAAGTAGTTTACTCATTAAATTTTAACCATATCATCTTTATGTATAACTTCAGACTTTGTAACATACCCTAAAAGATTACTAATTTTGTTAGAATGTTCTCCTTTTATTTTGGATATCTCATCAGATGTAAAACTGCTCAACCCTCTAGCAAATTCTTTGTTATTTTTATCTAAAATTCTAACATGATCACCTTTAACAAATTTTCCTGAAACTTTTCTAATACCTGCAGCTAATAAACTTTTTCCATTTTTTAAAGCATTTAAAGCGCCATCATCTATAATAATTTCTCCTTTTGGAGATATAGAGCTAATTATCCATTTTTTTCTTGCATCTAATTTAGATACTTTTGGCAAAAACCATGTCCCAGAATTATGTTCTAGTATACTTTTAATTGGTCTTTTAATTAAACCATTTGCAATAGCCATATAGCAACCCGAGACTTGACATACTTTTGCAGCATCAATTTTCGTTTTCATTCCACCAGTACCATACTCACTTGTGCTTTTACTTGAAAAATTTTCAATTTTAGAATCAATATTTTTTATTTCTTCAATCAATTTAGCATTTTTATGAATTTTTGGGTTTTTAGAATACAATCCATCAACATCAGACAATAATATTAAGCAATCTGCGCCTGATATTTGTGCAACTCTTGATGCTAATCTGTCATTATCTCCGTATTTTATTTCAGAAGTTGCAATACTATCATTTTCATTAACGACAGGTACAAAATTAAGCTCAAATAAGTTTTCGAAAGTTCTTTTAGCATTTATAGCTCTTCTTCTTTGTTCAGTATCTTCTAAAGTAATTAGAATTTGAGAAATATTTATTTTATTTGAGCCAAATGTCTTTTTAAAAAGATTCATTAATTCTATTTGTCCAATTGATGCAACAGCTTGACTTTTATCAAGCTTTAAAGTTTTTTTATTTAATTGTAATTTTTTACACCCTAAAGCAATTGCTCCAGAACTAACTATAACAACGTTCTTTTTAAGTTTTTGTAACTCTTTAATGTCTTTAGCAAATTCCAAAAGCCATTTTTCTCTAATAATTTTATTGTCATTTATTAATAAAGATGAACCTATTTTTATTACTACAGTTTTGGAGTCCTTAAGATACATAGTTTACCAACTTTGACTTTATATCTGATACTGATTTTTTATCCATTGTTGACATTAAAAAGATATTTTTTTTTAATTTATTCTTGAGTTTTTTTATCTTCTCTTTTTTTTCCTCTTCATCAATTAAGTCAGTTTTATTTAAAACTACTATTTCTTTTTTTTTAACTAAATCTTTACTGTATTTTGATAATTCTTTTCTGACTTGATTGTAAGAAATAAATAAATCATCTTCAGTTATATCTATTAAATGCAGCAAAGTTTTGCACCTTTCTATATGTTTTAAAAACTTAATTCCAAGACCAGTTCCGGTATGAGCACCCTCAATTAAACCTGGTATATCTGCTAAAGTAACTTCTTTGTCATCATAACTAGCAACACCAAGATTTGGATTAATTGTAGTAAATTTATAGTTTGCTATTTTTGGATTTGCACTCGTCATTGATGCAAGCAAGCTGGATTTCCCAGCATTGGGCAATCCTATGATACCGATATCAGCAATTGTTTTTAATTGAAGCCAAATCCAAAATTCCTCTCCTTGACCCCCTTTTGTAAATTTCTTTGGGGCTCTATTGGTTGAGGACTTAAATCTTGTATTTCCAAATCCTCCTTTACCTCCGCTTGCTACTAAAAATTCCTCTTTCTGACTTTTAAAATCATAAATAAGTGTTTTATTATCTTCTTCAAATACTTGTGTTCCTAAAGGTACTTTTAAATATAAATCTTCACCACCTTTCCCAGTTTTGTTTTTTCCGCTGCCATCCTTTCCTTTTTCAGCTTTGAAGTGTTGTTGATACCTGTAATCAATCAAAGTATTAAGATTTCTTTCACTAATAAGAATTACAGATCCTCCTTTCCCTCCATCGCCGCCATCAGGGCCACCAAACTCGACAAATTTTTCCCTACGAAAACTTGGAGATCCTGACCCTCCGTTGCCAGCTTTTACATATATCTTAACTTGATCTAGAAATTTCATATAACAACTATGTGAGTGTTGTATCTATTAATTGGGCTTTACAGAAACGTAAGTTCTATCAGATTTTGATTTCTTAAACTCTACTTTACCTTTAACAACTGAAAATATCGAATGGTCTTTACCCATGCCAACATTTTCTCCAGGAAATATTTTAGTTCCCCTTTGTCTTACAATAATGTTGCCAGGCATAACCATCTCGCCACCATATTTTTTCACACCAAGTCTACGACCTGCACTATCTCTTCCGTTTCTTGACGATCCACCTGCTTTTTTCGTTGCCATAAATTACTTTTTATTTAGCTGCTTCCTCAGTTTCAACTGTTTTTTTTGATGATATTTCTTTTCTTTTTTCTGCTTCAGAAATAACTTTACCATCTTTTGAATAGATTTTACTTATTCTTACCATTGTAAATTTTTGTCTATGACCATTTTTTCTTCTTGAATTTTGCCTTCTCCTTTTTTTAAAAATAAGAACTGTTCTATTTTTTCCATTTTTTATTAATTCAGCTTCAACTTTAGCTCCACTAATTGTCGGCTCTCCTAACTCTAAATTTTTATCATCTCCGTAAGCTAGTATTTCATTAAACTCTATTTTTGAATTTTCTTTTGAATCTTCGAGCTTTTCAACTTTGAGAATCTCTCCAGCTTTCACTTTATACTGTTTACCACCTGTTTGAATTACCGCGAATGACATAGTTAGCCCTAATTTTTATAGTCAGCAATATAGTCTGGGTTGCATCATAGTCAAGGTTAATAACTTAGAAATTATCCTTTAAATCCCTCAATTTTTTGAAATTTTCGAGATCGTTTGACTTAAGAAAAATGTTACAATTAAGTTCCTCACCAATCGTTGATGGCATACTAGTTTTACCTTGTTTAATTTTTTCTTTAATTTCTCTAATTTTGTTTAGTAATTCATTGTTATTGGAATCTTGTGATAAACAAAATTCAGAATTCTTTAAAGTATATTCATGTCCACAATAAATTTTTGTATCTTTATCTAAATTTTTTAAAACTTGTAGTGAATTGTACATTTGCTCATAACTCCCTTCAAAAATTCTTCCACATCCCATAGAGAATAAAGTATCTCCTGTAAAAATTAACTTATTTTTAAAAAAATGAAAACAGATATGACCTATTGTATGGCCAGGGACATGATATATTTTTGCTTCAAAAATATCCTTCTTCCAAATTTCACCATCATTTAAGCAAATATCAATTTGAGGAATTCTATTTTTATCTCCAATATAACCTATTACTTCTGCGTTAAATTTTTTTTTTAATTCTTCATTCCCGCCAACATGGTCATGATGGTGATGTGTATTTAATATATATTTTAAATTTAATTTATTTTTCTGTAAATAATTTATAATTGGATCTGCTTCACCAGGATCAACAACACAACAATTTCTGTTAGCTTCATTAATTAAAATGTAAGAAAAATTATCTTCCAGACACTTAATAATTTCTACTTTCATTTAACTTTCTATTAAAAATATACCTAAATGAGAGTCAAGATTTTTATAATTTAAATTTGATTTATTTATTTCTGAAATTCGACTTTTTTTTAAAGCGATAGACTTAAATATTTTAATATTCTTACTACTACAAAAATTATAAAAATCTTTAATTGTGCACATATGTAAATTTGGTGTATTGTACCATTCATGAGGTAAATTTTCTGTTACAGGCATTGTGCCTTTAAACAATAATTGTAGTCTAACTCTCCAGTAACCAAAATTAGGTATAGTAACAATTACTTTTTTTCCTACTTTTAGTAATTCATTAATTACTAATTCAGGATTAAGAAAAGCTTGTAATGTTTGGCTTAAAATAACGTAATCAAAAGACGATTTAGGAAATTGTTTTAAATCGCTTTCAGCATTCCCCTCAATTACAGTTAATCCTTTTGATAAACAATTTTGAACTTTTTCTTTAGAGATTTCTAGTCCACGAATATCTTTAGTTTTGTTTTCTTGTAAAAATTTCATCAAGTCTCCATTGCCACAACCGACATCTAGAACTCTAGTATTTTCCTCTATCAAATCAGATATAATGTTAAATTCTTCTTTCATTTATAATTTTGTAGGTTGAATTAATATAATCGCCAAGTGTCTTTAGGAAACTTGGAACATCGAGCAAAAATGAATCATGTCCCTTATCAGACTCTATTTCTACAAATCCGACATCTGCACCAATAGAATTTAGTGCTATAACTATTTCTCTATTCTCCGATGTTGGATACAACCAATCTGATGTAAATGATATTACAAAAAATTTTGTTTTAGTTTCTTTGAATGCATCAGATAAGTTTCCTTTGTACTGTTTGGATAAGTCAAAATAATCCATTGCACGAGTTATATATAAATAACTATTAGCATCAAATCTATCAACAAACACAGATCCTTGGTATCTAAGATAACTCTCAATTTGAAAATCTGCCTCAAATCCATATCTTAGGCTATCCCTATCTTGCAATTTTCTTCCAAATTTTTCCTGCAATCCTTTTTCAGAAAGATAAGTAATATGTGCTGCCATTCTTGCTACCGCTAACCCTTTGTCAGGATTTAATTTGTAATTACTATAAAATCCATTTTCCCACTTACTGTCAGCCATAATTGCCTGTCTTCCTAATTCATTAAACGCTATGTTTTGTGCCGAGTGACTAGATGTGCAAGCAATCGGTATTGCAAGTTTTGCTTTATCTGGAAAATTGGCAACAAATTGAAGTACTTGCATTCCACCCATTGAACCACCTATTACAGCAAAAAGTTTTTCAATTTCTAAATATTTAATTAGCTCATATTGAGCGTTAACCATGTCGTTAATAGTTATAATTGGAAAATTAGTTCCTATTTGTTTACCAGTGGACTCATTTATTGTGCTAGGTCCGTAAGATCCCATGCAGCCTCCAATAACGTTTGCACAAATCACAAAAAATTTATTTGTATCAATTGGCTTATTTTCTCCAACAACATAACTCCACCAACCGTCTTTATTAGTTATTGGGTTTTTTCCAGAAACATATTGATCTCCAGTCAAAGCATGGAAAACTAATATTGCATTACTTTTTTCACTGTTTAATTCCCCATATGTCTCATATGCTATTGGAAAGTTATTAATTTCCTTACCACAATCCAATTTAAGGGGATTTGATATAATTATTTTTTTTGTATCAATATTCTTATTCATAATAATTGTACTGATTGAATTGTGAGAAAAAAAACATTTTAGCGGTTTTTTTATAGCGCTCGCAATTCAGTATAAATCAGCGCATGCAGCTTTTACTTCAAAGGAATTTATATGTCAAATATTGCTCAATTAATCATTGTTTTATCTAGTTAAAAGACTATTTATAGTGAAATATTTGCTATGACATTGCTAAGATTTAAAAACATAAAATTACAGAGTTACAAACCAGGAAAATCCTTATTGGCTGGTAATAAAAATATTATTAAGTTATCTGCAAATGAATCTGCTTTAGGTGTCAGTAAAAATGTCGAAAAAATTGTTAAGTCTAAATTTGATATATCAAAATATCCAGACAGTAAATTTTCGGAATTAACACAAAAAATATCAAAGAAGTATGGTTGTGATAAATCCAAGATAATTTGTGGCTCTGGTTCTGACGAAGTAATTCAAATGCTTTGTCAATTGTTCCTTAGAGAAAATGATGAAGTTGTTGTTCCTCAGTACAGTTTCCTCATGTATAGGATATACTCCAAAATCGTTGGGGCAAATGTAAAATTAGCTAAAGAAATTGATTTTAAAGTTTCAGTTAAAGAAATTCTTAAAAAGACATCAAAAAAAACAAAAATTGTTTTTATTGCAAATCCAAATAATCCAACAGGCACTTATTTAACAAAAAACGAGCTATTAGACTTAAGGAGAAGATTAAATAAAAATATTTTATTGGTTGTTGATGATGCATATTTTGAATATATGAAGAATAAGGATTACAAATCTGGAATTGAGTTATTTAAAAACTCTAAAAATGTATTTATTTTAAGAACATTTTCAAAAATCTATGGTCTAGCTTCACTAAGGATAGGCTGGGGATACGGTGATAAGTCTATAATTAAAGAATTATATAAAATAAAACCACCTTTTAACGTAAATAAATTTGCTCAAATTTGTGCTGTTGAATCACTTAAAGACAATAAATTTGTTAAAAAGTCAGTAATACATAATCTTAAATGGTGCAAAAAAATTAAAAATGAGATGTTAAAATATAATATTGGTACAAACAAAATATCTGGAAATTTCTTTTTATTAGATTTTAAAAAAGCAAAATTTACCGCAGATACAACTCTAAAAAAATTACAGAAATATGGAATTATACTAAGAGAAATGAATTCATATGGCATAAAAAATTGTCTAAGACTTACCATTGGCAACACAAAAGAAAACCAAATATTCCTTAAAAGAATGAATACTATTTTTAAAAATGTTTAATAATATTCTTATTATTGGTTGTGGATTGATAGGCTCGTCAATATTAAAGGCGTCAATACAAAAAAAAATTTCCAAAAATTTTTTTGTATTTGAAAAATCTAAAAAATATAAATCTATTATTAAAAAATTTAACAAAAAAATTAAATTTTTAACAAGGTTAAATAAAAATTTAAAACAAATTGATCTTGTGATTTTAAGCACTCCTATGAGTGAATATCCTAAATTTTTTTCTTCATTAAATAAAAATCTCAATCATAATTCAATTATAACTGATGTTGGTTCAACAAAAAAAAATCTAATTTTTTTAAAAAAAAAAAAATTATCAAAAAATCTTGATTGGGTGATGAGTCATCCTATCTCAGGATCTGAAGTTAGTGGGCCCAAATATGGTAATGCTAATTTGTTCAAAAACAAGTGGTGCATAATAATAAAAGATAAAAATGTTCTAAAACAAAAAAAAGTAGAGAGATTTTGGAAATCTTTAGGATCTAAAATAATTATTATGAACCCCGATGATCATGATAAAATTTTTTCAGTCACTAGCCATCTACCTCACTTGATTGCTTACAATCTAATAAAAACTGCTCAGGATTTTCAGAAAAAAAAGAATAAAAATTTGATTAAATTTAGTGCAGGTGGATTAAGAGATTTCTCAAGAATTGCTGCATCTAACGAAATAATGTGGAGAGATATATTTTTCGAGAATAAAACTAATATGATTGAAGCAATAAATCTTTTTATGAAAAATTTAAAAGATTTCAAGAAGAATATAAGTAGGAAAGAAAATTCAAAGATAATAAAAAAATTAATCAATTCGAAAGTAGTAAGAAAACAAATAATTTCTCAAAAACAAGATATTTCTAAACCTGATTTTGGTCGAGAATAATTCAGATACTTGTTACTTTCTTTATATCTAATTTCGCGGTTTCTTTAATTAGTTTTATCGTTTTTTTAATTGGCATTATCATCACTCTTTTTTTTGGTCCATAAGCGTGAATAAGATCATTTGTATTTATGCATATAGCAACATGTCCTTTCCAAAAAATAATATCACCTTTTTTAAATTTTTTTTTGGATCCCACACTTTTTTTTAATTTAACTTGATCAATCGTATCTCTTGGAAAAAAATTATTATTAAATTTATAAAATATTTGTAATAGAGCTGAGCAATCAATTCCTTCGAATGTTTTTCCGCCCCATTTATATTTACAGTTTAGAAAACTTTTAAATATTTTTACAAAATCAGTATTTTTTTTTTGAATTGGAAATATATCTTTTGATCTTAGCCATTTATCTTTTTTATACATAATGAAATTTTGATTTCTTTTTAAAATTTGTATTTTGCTAGCAAATGGTAAAAACTTATTTGATTTTTCTCTTCTATTACCCAAATAAATTCTAGCTTTTAAAATTCCGACTTTGTGAGTTGGATTGAATTTTTTGTAGCTATCAATTTTTTTTATAAAGCCTGAATACTTGTCATATGAAGTCTTTATTTTAAAATAATTGTTTTTTTTACTAAGTATTTTAAAACTCTCACCGTAGATAAGTTGAGAGCTAATATTAGAGTTCTTCTTTGGTTCTTCTAATATATCGACAATAGGCTCTTTTAAAAAAAAACTATTTTTCACCAATTTTAATTTTATTCCTTATAAACCACAAACAAATTAAAGATGGGATAACCATTAAAGTGGTAATTATAAAAAAGGTACCCCAATCTCCATTTAGCCAATCAACTAAAGCACCCGATGAAGAAGCAAGTGTCGTTCTTCCTGCAGTTCCAATTGAAGCTAGGAGCGCATACTGTGTAGCGGTATAAGTCCTATCCACTAATAGAGAGATAAAGGCTACGAAAGCAACAGTTGCAAATGCTGCAGATATATCATCAGCGATAACCGCTAAAGCAAACAGCCATTCAGATTTTCCTGACCAAGCGAGAGCAGCAAATAATAAATTTGTTGCTGCCATAAATCCACCAGCAACAAACATTGTTTTTATTGTTCCAGCTCTCATAGCAAATATTCCACCTAATAATGTAAATACAACTGTCGTTATCCAGCCTAGAGTTTTAGAGTATATCGCTATCTCACCTTTTGAAAATCCAACTTCTTTATAAAAAACTATGGACATTCTTCCAAGAAAGGCTTCTCCAATTTTAAAAAGAAAGACAAAACCTAGGATCCCAACTGCAATTGAGAAACCATTTTTTTTGAAGAAACTAATTATTGGGCCTCCTATTGTACCAGTAATATAAGCAATAAATTTTGTTATTACATTATTTGATCCAAGTTTTGATTGTATTATTTCGTCTGTTTCTTTTTGTTTGTTTTGCCTATCTGTTGTTATAGGCTCATGTATGAATATTAAACCTATATTCATTAGGATTACCACAACACCAAGAACTAAAAAAGTAGTTTGCCAGTAATCTTCAATTCCAATGTTTTGAAAAAATTCGGCAGTAAATAATGCTATAACACCACCTAACTTATATCCGGTCCACCATCCAACTACAGCCATAGCAGCACCTGCTGCCATAGATTTCCCTTCATCAGAATTGATTTGTTCAATTCTCAACGCATCAACTGTAATATCTTGTGTAGCCGAAGCAATCGCTATAACCAATCCAACACTAATTAGTAACGCCAAATTTTCTGTAGGGTTAATAAAACTCCAAACAATTAAACTAAATAAAATTATAATTTGCATAAGGACAATCCAGCCTCGTCGATGCCCTAATCTTTTTGTTAAAAATGGAATTTGTATTCTATCAATTATTGGTGCCCATAAATAATTAAAGGCGTACACTCCAAATATTAAACCTGCCCATCCAATAGTTGATCTACTTAAACCTTCTTCTTTTAGCCAAAGGCTTAAACTGCTGGCAATTAAAACCCAAGGAAATCCACTAATTGCACCAAGAAGTAATATTCTTAGCATACGAATATCCTTGTAAACTAAAATAGATTCCGACCAGGTTTGCTTTTTTTCAAACATTAATATTTTCTCCAGAAAGATGGAACAAATAATACTAGAATTGCAAATAATTCCAACCTTCCAAGTATCATTGCTGCACTTAGAACCCATTTAGAAAAATCAGACAGACTTGAAAAACTTCCGTTTGGACCAATAACATCACCTAAACCTGGACCAACATTTGAAATTGACGTGGCAGCTGCTGAAATTGCTGTAATAAAATTTAATCCATCAAGCGATAAAAGTGCAGTCACAACAAAAAATATTAATATATAAAGAAATATAAATGAAATAATTGAGTCCATAAATTTTTCATCCACATTATTATTTTGATATTTAATTTTGAAAATTCCTCGAGGATAAATTATTTTTTTCAGCTGGTTTGATATAAATTGATACAAAATTTGAACTCTAAAAATCTTTATTCCACAAGTTGTAGAGCCTGCACATCCCCCGATGAACATTAAAATTATGAAATATACTAACGGAAATTGACCCCAATTACTAAAATTTTCTGTAGCATATCCTGTTCCAGTTAAAATAGAAATTATATTAAAGCTAACAGATAAAAAACTTATCTCAGTTAAGCTTTTATTTATAATAGATAAATAAAAAAACATTAAAACAATTGAAATAATAACCAAAATTATAAAAGTTTTTATTTGTGTGTCTTTGAAAAATATTTTTTTATCTCCAGCTAAATATTTGATGTAACTAATAAAAGGTATACTTCCAAGAATAATAAATATTATTGCATTAATTTCTATTAACGAGCTGTTAAAATAACCTATAGATTCGTTATAATTTGCAAAACCCCCAGTCGCTATTGTTGTCATAGCATGCACGATGCTATCAAAAAAACTCATCCCAAATATAAAATAAAAAAAAGCACAAGTTAAAGTTAATAAGGAATATATAGACAATAATCTTAGAGAAACTTCTTTAGTTTTAGGAAAAATTTTTTCTGAGGTATCACTAGATGAAATATTGAAAAGTTGCATACCCCCTATATTCATTAAAGGCATTAAAGTGATTGCCATTACGATAATTCCAATACCACCAAACCATTGTAACATTCCCCTCCAAAGCAATATTGCTTTAGATGTTTCATTTAGATTCGTGATAATTGTAGATCCTGTTGTTGTAATCCCAGACATGCTCTCAAAAAATGCATCTGTAAAACTCAAATTAGTACTAGAAAAAATTAAAGGCAAAGAACCAAATATAGCAATACTTAACCATGAAAGTGCTGTTAGCAAAAAAGCTTGAGGTAAGCTTATCTTTTTATCGTGATCATAATTAGAAATAAAAAATAAAAAACCAAAAACAATAGTAACAATCATTGATCCAATAAATCCTGCATCAATTTGATCAAATATTAATTGAACAAAAATAGGTACAATCATTGAAAGACCTAAAATAATTTGCAAAACCCCTAATGTAAAAAAGACAGTTTTATAATTGGACATTTTGAATGAACATTATTTTATGGTAAATAAATTTCAACTCTATATGAATTATTAAAAAGGCTGATATTAAGGATATTTAAGTAGTTGTGATAGACAAAACAAATTTTGACAAAACAAACGCCTGGCCATTCGTTGAGGCTAAAAAGCTATTAAGAGAGAGAAAATCGAACATAGAAAAAAAAAATAAAATTATTTTACAAACTGGTTATGGCCCTAGTGGTCTACCTCATATAGGTACATTTGGAGAAGTTGCAAGGACGACAATGATTGTCAATGCTCTTGATCATTTGACAGATATTCCAAAGGAAATCATTACATTTTCTGATGATATGGATGGTCTTAGAAAAGTACCTGAAAATGTTCCAAATCAAGAAAAGCTTAAAAATAATCTTCACAAACCTTTAACGGATGTCCCTGATCCATTTGAAAAGTTTACTAGTTTTGGAGAACATAATAACAATATGTTGAAACAATTTCTTGATAATTTTAAATTTAAATATTCATTTAAAAGTTCTACAGAACTATACAAGTCTGGTTATTTTAATGACACCCTAAAATTAGTTCTAGAAAATTATGAAAAAATTATGGAAATAATTCTTCCTACTTTGGGCAAAGAAAGACAGAAAACCTATTCCCCCTTTTTACCAATATGCCCAGAAACTGGAAAAGTTCTTGAAATACCTGTTTTAGAAATTGATGCTAAATCTTCTAAAATCATATTTGATAATAATGGATCAAAATTGGAAAAAAGTATTTTAGACGGGAACTGCAAATTACAATGGAAAGTTGATTGGGCAATGAGATGGTACGCTTTAGATGTTGATTTTGAAATGTATGGAAAAGATTTAATTGAGAGCGCAATTCTTTCGACTAAGATTATTAAAACATTAGGTAAATCTAACCCAACTGGTTTTGCTTATGAACTTTTTTTGGACGAAAAAGGTGAAAAAATTTCTAAATCGAAAGGAAATGGAGTAACTATAGATGAATGGTTGAATTATGCATCTCCTCAAAGTCTATCTCTTTATATGTACCAAAATCCAAAAAGAGCA
Source organism: uncultured Pelagibacteraceae bacterium (assembly GCA_902519695.1). Taxonomy (GTDB): domain Bacteria; phylum Pseudomonadota; class Alphaproteobacteria; order Pelagibacterales; family Pelagibacteraceae; genus Pelagibacter. The sequence continues at coordinate 88,481 of CABYKN010000002.1, forward strand.
AAAAAATTGTACAGAGAAGTTGTTCCAAAAGCTGTTGATGAATATCTAGATTTTATAGAAAAAGGAAAAACTCAAAATGATTTACAGAAGTTAATGAATCCAGTTTGGCATGTACATAATGGATCAATACCAGAGGAAAATACAATTATGACTTTTTCAATGCTTTTAAATTTAGTTGAAACAAGTAATGCAGACAGCAAACAATTACTTTGGAAATTTGTAAAAAAATACAAGTCAGAAATTAATGAAAATGATCATCCAATTTTTGATAATTTAATTGAGTATGCAATAAAATATTTTAATGATGTTATAAAAACAAAAAAAATTTACAAAACTCCAAATGAAAAAGAGAAAGTTGCACTGAAAGCATTAATTAAGTCTTTAGATAATTGTAATGATAAAATGGCCCCTGAAGATATTCAGACAAATATTTTTACCGTAGGAAAAGAAAATGGTTATAAAGAAAATTTAAGAGAGTGGTTTAAGCTTATCTATGAGGTTGTATTTGGTGACGAAAATGGACCCAGAATGGGCTTCTTCATTAGTTTTTTTGGCGTAAATGAAACCAAAGAATTGATAAGAAAAAAGGTTGAAAATGTTTAATCTTATAAGACCTTTTATATTTAAATTTAGTCCTGAAGTTGCACACTCTCTAGCAATAAAGGCTTTAAAGTTAAATCAGATACCAGCTATAGACAAAACAACCAGAGTTAATATCCAAACTAAATTTTTAAAAAAAACCTTAAATTCTCCTCTAGGTGTAGCTGCTGGATTTGATAAAAATGCAGAAGTTTACAATCCTTTATACAAACTAGGATTTGGTTTTGTTGAGGTAGGTACAATTACACCTAAACCACAAATAGGAAATCCGAAGCCAAGAGTGTTCAGATTGGAAGAAGATGAGGCTTTAATTAATAGACTTGGATTTAACAATATTGGATCAGAAGAAAGTAAAAAAAATATTGAAAATAATTCACCTAATGGATTACTTGGTATTAATATAGGACCTAATAAAGATACTGAAAACAAAGTTGAAGATTATTTAATTTGTTTTAAAAAATTTCATAATTTAGCAGACTATATTACAATTAATATCTCTTCTCCTAATACAGAAAATTTAAGAAACTTTCACAAAAATGAAGAGTTAGATAATCTTTTAAAATGCATAAATGAAGAAAAGAAAAATTTAAATTCAAATGTGCCAATAGCAGTCAAAGTATCTCCCGATATTGATGAAAAAAGTATTGATGAAATCTCAGAACTTTTTTTAAAATATAATGTTCAAATAGTTATAGTTTCAAATACGACAGATAGAAATAGAGAAAATATATCTAATATAAATAAATTAGAGAAAGGTGGTTTGTCTGGAAAACCACTTGAAAATATCTCTAATGAATTAATTAATAAATTTTTTAAATTAGTTGGAAAAAAAATCTTAATAATTGGAGTTGGAGGTGTTGACTCTGCCGAAGGCGTTTATAATAAAATTGTAAGCGGTGCAACGCTTGTGCAATTGTATACTGGCATGGTTTATAAAGGACCAACTATTGCTTCAAAGATTAATAAAGATCTCGACGAAATTGTAAAAAGAGAAGGTTTTAAAAATATTTCTGAGGCTATTGGAACAAAAAATTAATCTTGACTGGTATTCTTTAAGACCATATACATTTTGAAAATTTATGTCTAAAAAATGCGAACTTACTGGTAAAATCCCTCTAAAAGGCCATAATGTTAGTCACGCTAACAATAAAACTAAGAGAAGATTTCTTCCAAATTTAAAGAAAGTAAAATTTAAAAGTGAACTTTTAAAAAAATCTTTGAGATTAACTGTTTCAAATGCAGGTGTTAGATCTGTAGATAAAAAAGGTAGCTTTGATAATTTCTTAAAATCTGCAAAATCAAGAGATTTATCGTTAAGATTAAAAAAGCTTAAAAAATCAATAATCGCAAAAACAGCATAATGAATAAAGTTTTTCTTACTCTCTCATTTTTAATGGGATTGGTTGTGCTAGCATCTAATTATTTAGTTCAATTTCCTATAAAATATTACGGTTTAGAGGAAATTTTAACTTACGGTGCTTTTAGTTATCCAATTGCATTTTTAATTACAGATTTAGCCAACAGATCCTTTGGAAAATTAGTAGCTAGAAAAATTGTCTATATAGGCTTCACAATTGGAATTTTGTTTACTTTAGTATTTTCAACTAATTTTACTGATCTTATTTCTGTGAGAATAGCAATTGGTTCAGGGACAGCTTTTATAATTGCTCAACTTTTAGATGTTCATATATTTGATCAATTAAGACAAAAGAAGTGGTTTATAGCGCCTTTAACATCTTCTTTGATAGGTTCAACAGTTGATACTTTTTTATTTTTCTCAATATCATTCTATGGAACGGGAATTCCTTGGGTAACTTTATCTTTAGGAGATCTTGCGGTAAAAATATTTGTTGCTCTTGTAATGTTGATACCTTTTAGATTATTACTCGGCACACTAAAAGCAGCATAACTAAATTTTAGGTTCCTGTTGGGTCATGCAATGTATTGCACCAAATCCCCATATCAATTTGCTACAGTCAACTGTTTCGATTTTTCTATTTCTAAAGTAATTTTTGAAAATTTTAATTGCAATATTGTCTTCTTTTACTCTGAATATTGGAAGAATTATTTTTTTATTACAAATATAAAAATTCATATAACTTGCAGGAACTCTTGTATTCTCAATATAAATTGGTGAAGGCATAGGAACTTTTATAATTTTGAATTTCTTTCCTTTCTCACATTTACTTTCTTTCAATATATTTAAATTCTTATTTAAGTTTTTGTAATTTATATCTTTTTTATTATTTTCAACCGCAGTCATAATCGTATTTCTTGAAACAAATCTTGTTATGTCATCAACATGTCCATGTGTATCATCGCCTGCAATTCCTTTTTTAAGCCATATAAAGTTTTTTATATTTAAGTATTTATTAAACATTTTTTCGTAGTCTTTTTTTTTAAAATTTTTATTTCTTTCTTGAATTTTGCTTAACAAACATTCTTCAGTTAATAGAATTGTACCTGAGCCATTTACATCAAATGCCCCTCCTTCCATGATTATTTTTCTAATTCTGCCTTTTTTTTTGATTATTGGATTAATCTTTTTAAAATTAGCAATTTTACTAATACTATTATTGATTTTATTGTCATTTTTATAATTATTATACTTTGACCATCCGTTAAAACCAAAATTTAGTATTACTTTTTTCTTTTCAACCTTGTTTGTTATAAATATAGGCCCAGAATCTCTCAACCATATTCTATCAGTTTTAATATAATGGAAGTTAATATTTTTTATTTTATTAAGTTTTATTAATTTTGTAATATTTTTTATATTTTTACTTACGATTAAGTTAACTTTCTGATTTTTTGAAATTTTTTTTATAATCTCTAAAATTACCTTAGGAATAAATTGATATAATCCAGGCCAATCATTTTTATTATAAGGCCAAGCAATCCAAACTGAATTTTGAGGCTCCCATTCAGCCGGCATTCTAAATCCATTAAAGTTTTCACTCATCTGCAGGATTTTTTAGTATGCCTTTATAAAAATCGATTCTTCTATCCCTTAAAAAAGGCCAATGCTCTCTGGCTGTATCAATTTTTTTATAGTTTATCTCACGAATTAAAATTTCTTCTTTTTTATTCCCAAGTTTTCCAATTATTTGCCCACTAGGATCTATGATCATTGAGTTTCCCCAGAATTCTATTTTCTTCTTACCTTTTTTTTCTGTTCCAACTCTATTTATAGCAACCACATAAGTACCATTGGCAATTGCGTGAGATTTTTGCATTGTTATCCAAGAGTCTAGTTGAGATTTTCCAAATTTTTTTTTCTCTTTAGGATGCCATCCAATAGCAGTAGGGTAAAAAATTATTTGTGCACCTTTAAGTGCAGTTAATCTTGCAGCTTCTGGGAACCATTGGTCCCAACAAATTAAAGGTCCAATTTTACCAAATTTTGTTTCAACAGATTTAAAACCTAAATCTCCAGGAGTAAAATAAAATTTTTCATAATAACCGGGATCATCTGGTATATGCATTTTTCTATACTTCGATAAAATTTTACCTTTCTCGCTAATAACGATACTAGTATTATGATAGAAGCCATGTGTTTTTTTTTCAAATAATGAAATCATTAATACTATTTCTAAATCTTTGGCTAATTCACAAAATATTTTTGTAGTTTTGCCAGGTATTTTTTCCGCTAGTTTAAAGTTGGAATGACTTTCTGTTTGACAAAAATAATTTGATAAAAATAGTTCTGGTACACAAATTATTTTAGCTTTTTTTGATGCTGCTTTTTTTATATTTTTAATAGCTGAATTTATATTTTTTTGAATATTATCTGAAATTTTACTTTGAATAATTCCAATTTTTACTTTTTTGATCATCAATCAAATATTTTGGAAAAGTTTTTTCTGTCTCTATTTTTCCACTCTCCAGTATGATAGGCGTCACTTGCTATTAATGGTAAAACACTGGTAGCCTCAGCAAATACCATTTGTTCTTTGGTAGTATCAACCTTACCCCATGAACTTGCTTCTTTTAATGTTGAACTACTGCAAGCTCCATCTCTTGAGTCAGCAACAGTAATTTGTATTGCATATTTGTGCATATCAACATTTTTTCCCAAAAGTTCAGCACAAATTACCGTGTCTTGTATAAAGTTTTTAGGAACTCCACCACCAATCATAAATAATCCCGACCCTTTAGATTTAATTTTAATCTCTGTTAATTCTCTAAATTCTCTAATTGAGTCTATTGTAATATGATTTTTTGGATTTCTCTCTTGATGCATGACTAATCCAAAACCTGCACTTGAGTCTGTAAATGCAGGACAGAATATAGGTACATCGTTATCAAAAGCTGTTTCAATTAAAGAACCTTTCTTTTTAGAATTGGTTTTTAGATATTTGCCAATCTCTTTAATAAATTCTCTCGATGTGTAAGACTTTGGCTCAAGTTTGTCTGCTATTTCTCCTATTGTTTTATCACATACCTGGAGCTCCTCTTCATCGATGTAAGTATCATAAATCCTATCTATATAATTGTCTCTAAGTTCATTATCATTTTGATATTGTGATCCTTGGTAATGTTTAAATCCAAGCGCTTCAAAAAAATCCATATCTATTATAGATGCTCCAGTTGCTACAATTGCATCTACCATGTTGTATTTAACCATATCTCTATAAATATGCATACATCCAGCGGCAGAAGTAGACCCTGCAAGAGTTAAGAAAATTGTACAATCTTTATCTTTAAGCATTTCATTATATATCTTGGATGCATTAGCAGTTTCTCTTGAAACAAAAGACATTTTTTCCATAGAAGATATAATTTTTCTAGAGTCAAAAGATGTAATATCAATATGTTTAACCTCTTTACTTAAAAAGTCTTTTTTTCTGTTATGATTAAGATTTTTTGTATCTGACATTATGCAACAAGAAACTCTTTATTTGTCTCTTTGTCATACATCGTCATTATTGGATCATCACAAACTTCGTAAATACTATCAGAATAATATCCATTAAATTGAGTTCTAAATGTCAATCCGTATGCTCCTAATTGACCTAATTCAATGTAATCACCTTCTTTAATATTATTAGGTAGAATAAAAGGTCCCTTCATATAATCCATGCTATCACATGTTGGTCCATAAAAATCAAATGAAGTCAATTTTTTTGATATAATTCTTCCACTTGTAATTATCCTTGATGGATAAACTATATTAGGCACACCTGCATCAAATAAAGTTCCGTATGTTCCATCATTAATATATAGCTTTTGTTTTTTTCTTAAGTTTACTCTCACAATTGTCGAACCACTTTCTGCAACAATTGCTCGACCTGGCTCACATATAATTTCTGGTTTTTTTTCTAATTTTAATTTATTTAATGAATTTTTTATTTCCTCAAAATAAGAGTCTAATGATTGAGGAACTAAGTCAGGATAGATTGTTGGAAATCCTCCACCTATATTTATAACATCTGGAACTATTTTTGTTTTTTTTATTATATATTTAATTTCATTAATCCCTTTTGAATAGGATATTGGATGCATACATTGCGAGCCCACATGAAAACTTAATCCTATTTTTTTTGCATACTGTTTTGTTAATCTATAAAGCCCTATTGCTTCAGAAGTTTGTGCGCCAAATTTTTTAGACAAATCTATTTCTGCGTGTTCATTAGAAACTGCAACTCTCACAAATAACTCTAAATCCTTAGCTTGATTAGTACTATTTAGAATTTTTATTAATTCATCTTTTGTATCTATTGAAAAAGTCTTAATATTATATTTGAAATATGCTTCGTTTATACTTTCCTTGCTTTTTACAGTATGCATGTAGGAGCATTTTGCATCTGGGCTAACACTTCTAATTGCCTCAACTTCTTTAATTGAAGCGATATCAAAATCATTAATTCCGCTTTCAACGATAGTTTTTAATACTAATGGATGCGGGTTAGTTTTAACTGCATATAGGATTTTACCAGGAAATTTATTCTGAAAAAATTTAGAAGCTATGTTTATAGAATTTCTTCTAATACAATAAACAGGTTCTGTTGGTTTCAGTTGATTTACTAATTTATCAACTGATTTAAATTTTTGCATTTAAAGCTCCAAAAAAAATTTAACAAAAAAAACCGACATAACTGCTATGCAAGTTTATATAAAACGAGCATTTATGCAGAAAATGAGCCAATGTAAAGTAAAAATGTACCCTTGAAATAATTTAGAATGTTTCCATATAAGGCCTATGACTGAAGCAGAAGTATTAAAAAAAATAACTGAATTTGAGGATAAATCTCTACTTATAGTAGACGATGATAACCCTTTTAGAGAAAGACTAGCCCGAGCAATGGAGAAAAAGGGCTTTTCTGTTTCACAAGCAGAGGGTGTAAAAATTGGAATAGAATCTGTTAAATCAAAAAAACCTGCTTTTGCAGTTGTTGATTTGAGACTAAACGATGGAAACGGGCTAGAAGTTGTAAAAGAAATCCAGAAAAATAACTCAGAGAGTAGGATAGTAATGCTTACTGGTTATGGAAATATACCAACTGCAGTAGCAGCAATTAAAGAAGGTGCAATTGATTATTTAGCCAAACCAGCAGATGCAGATGACGTAGAAAAAGCACTTTTAGCTGATCCAAATAAAAAAGCTGCCCCACCAGAAAATCCAATGTCAGCTGATAGAGTTAAATGGGAACATATTCACAGAGTCTTTGAATTATGTAATAGAAATGTATCTGAGACAGCAAGAAGACTTAAAATGCATCGAAGAACACTTCAAAGAATTCTATCAAAAAGATCTCCAAGATAATTCTAAATATATTTTCTAAATTTAATAATTTTATTAACTAAAGCTGTTAGCAATAATATCTTAAATAATTCAGCATAAAGAAATGGGTAAACACCAAATTCTAATATTGGTTTATCCCAACCGATTAAATTTCCTAGCCACAAAATACCCAAAATATATATTACTGAAGTTGCAATTATAATTTTTAAAAAATTTAATATATGGTTTTTATCGTATTTAAATATGCCTGCTATGAGACATGCAAATATAAAACCTAATAAATATCCCATTGTCGGACCAACAAAATAAGCTAATCCTATTCCTTTTTCTGGTGAGTTAGAAAATACTGGTAATCCCATTATTCCTTCTATCAAATAAAAAACTACCGAAAGTACCCCAACTTTATAACCAAAGGAAATTCCTAAAAACAAAACTATAAATGTTTGCATAGTCATAGGAACTGGATAAAAAGGTATTTTAATTTTTGCAGATATTGTCAATAAAATAGAACCTATTAATGCAAGTATTATGATTTTAATTATTTTATTATTAGAAATTGAATTTACTAATTCCATTAGCTTTAAATTACTATTTTAATAAAGTTTAATCCACTAATATTTATTAACAGGATGTTTTATTCTTACTATAATATGTCAATTTATTATAAATTAAATTATGGGTAAAATTAAAAAAACAGATCATTTCTATCTTATTGATGGGTCCGGATACATATTTAGAGCCTATTATGCATTGCCACCATTAACACGAAAAAGTGATGGTTTACCAGTAGGAGCAGTAAGTGGATTTTGTAACATGCTGTTTAAATTGTTAGAGGACTCTAAATCTAGCGAAAATTTAGAAAAACCAACTCATTTTGCAGTAATCTTTGACTCTGCAAGAAAGAATTTTCGAAACGAAATATATTCAGATTATAAAGGAAATAGGTCTGATGCTCCCGATGATCTAATTCCACAATTTGATTATATTAGAAAGTCAGTATTGGCATTCAATTTACCCTCTATAGAAATGTTAAATTACGAGGCTGATGATTTGATAGCCACCTATGTAGAGCAAATATTAGACGAAGGTGCAAAAGTTACAATTGTATCATCTGACAAAGATTTAATGCAACTTTTCAAAAAAAAGGTTCGTATATACGATCCAATGAAGAATAAATTTATATCCAATGACGATGTAATCAATAAATTTGGGGTTGGCCCGGATAAAGTAATTGATGTTCAATCACTAGCAGGGGATAGTACAGACAATGTACCTGGCGTTCCAGGTATTGGTGTAAAAACAGCAGCAGAATTAATTAAGGAATATGGAAATTTAGAAAACCTTCTCAAAAATGCAAATAAAATAAAACAGAATAAAAGAAGAGAAACACTTTTAGAAAATAAAGATAAGGCTCTGGTAAGTAAAAAACTGGTCACATTAAAAAATGATGTTCCGGTGAAAGACAAATTAACTGACTTTGTTCTAAAAAAAGTAGACGTAGACAAGTTATACAATTTTTTGAGAGAAATGGAATTTAATAGGTTATTGAGTTCGGCAATTTCGACGTATGGTCAATCCAAATTTAGTGATGAAATAGAAGTCAAAAAAGAAACATCTAAAATATCGAAAGATAAATATGTTTTGATAAAAAATTTATCAGAAATAAAAGATTGGATGCAAGAAGCCGAAGAAGCTGGTGAATTTTCTATTGATACTGAAACAGATTCTCTTGACCCACATCAGGCAAATTTAGTTGGTATCTCAATTTCTAGCAAAATAGGTAAAGCTTGTTACATTCCAACAGGCCATATTGACAAAAATAATCTAAATGAAAAAGATGTTTTGAGAATTTTAAAACCATATTTAGAGGATAAAAGTTTAAAAAAAATTGGGCAAAATATTAAATTCGATTACATAATATTTCGTAAAAGATATATAGATATTCAAAGCATGGAAGATACAATGTTGATGTCATACGTTTTAGATGCCGGGAAAAATAGACATAATATGGATACCCTTTCAGATATTCATCTTGGTCACAAAACAATTAAATATAAAGATCTTGTTGGATCTGGAAAAAAAGAAATTAAATTCAGTCAAGTAGAGTTAAATATTGCAAAAGATTATGCGGCAGAAGATGCTGATATAACTTACCGTTTATATAAAATATTTTTGAAATCGCTTAAATCAGAAAAATTACTAAATATTTATGAAATTTTCGAAAAACCTTTAATTAAAATTTTAGCATCAATGGAAATCAATGGCATAAAATTGGATAATAATTTTCTTAAAAAATTATCTATTAAGTTTGAAAAAAAACTTCAAGATTTAGAAAAACAAATTTTTAAAATTTCAAAAAAAAAATTTAATATTGCATCGACTAAACAGTTGGGTGAAATAATGTATAATGACCTCAAAATTGCATCGTTAAAAAAGACTAAAAAAGGGAGTTTTGCAACTGGTGCAGCAGTTCTAGAGGACTTAGCTTATAAAGGGAATGAATTTCCTAAATTGGTTTTAGAATGGAGGCAATCTAGTAAATTGAAAAATACGTATTCAGATTCTTTACCAGAGCATTTAAATCCCAATACAAAAAGAGTGCATACATCTTTTCTATTAGCAGCAACCACAACAGGTAGACTTGCATCTAGTGATCCAAATTTACAAAATATTCCTATTAAAACTGAGGAGGGAAAAGATATTCGTAAAGCCTTCATATCAGAAAAAAATAAAAAACTAATATCAGCAGACTATAATCAGATCGAAATGAGAATTTTGGCTGATCTAGCTGATGTAAAAGAACTAAAAAAAGCTTTTAAAAATAATGAGGATATTCACTCATTAACTGCCAGCCAAGTTTTTGGTGCAGACATAAAAAAAATTGATGCTGATATGAGGAGAAAAGCGAAAGCTATTAATTTTGGAATAATTTATGGAATATCTCAATATGGTTTGGCCAAACAAATTGGTGTATCAAACAATGAAGCCGAAGAATTTCTAAATTCATATTTTATTAAATTTCCAGAAATTAAAGAATACATGAATAACACAATCAAATTCTGTAGAAAAAGTGGATATGTAAGAAATATTTTTGGTCGAAAAACTCATATTCCAGGAATCAATGACAAAAATTTTAATGTTAGAAATTTTCAAGAAAGAGCAGCTATAAATGCACCTATCCAAGGATCTGCATCAGAAATAATGCGACTTGCTATGATTAGAATCAACAATGAGCTTGATACTAAAAAAACAAATGAATTTAATATGTTGCTTCAAATTCACGATGAATTGATTTTTGAGGTAATTGATAATCGTACTAAATCTGCTTCTAAAAAGATTAAAGATATTATGACAAGTGTGAAAGATAGTGATTTGCATTCATTTTCAATACCATTATCAGTAGATATAAATATAGGTGATAACTGGGGAGAGCTTCATTAATAAACATTTAATTGCCCAATTTTAAACATTTTAGTATTTTTATAGTTAAACATGAAACAAACAATTGCCCTTGTTGATGATGATAGAAATATATTAACTAGTTTAAGTATTGCTCTAGAGAAAGAGGGTTTTAATATTCAAACTTATTTGGATGGAGAAAGTGCCTTAATAGGTTTGTCAAGAAATCCCCCAGACCTTGCAGTTATAGATATTAAAATGCCAAGAATGGATGGAGAAGAATTGTTAAAAAAATTGAGAAAAAAAACATCTATGCCCGTTATCTTTTTAACTTCAAAAGATGAAGAGGTGGATGAGCTCTTAGGACTAAAACTAGGGGCTGATGATTTTGTAAAAAAATCAGGTGGCTTTTCAACTAAAGTTCTTATTGAAAGAATTCGTGTCCAACTTAGAAAAAAAGATAATAATTTAGAGGATAATAGAAATATAATTTCACATGGAAAATTAAAACTTGACCCTTCACAGCTAGAGTGTGAATGGGATGGCAAGCAATTACCAGATAAATTAACAACAACAGAATTCTTAATTGTAAAGGAATTAGCAAAAAGACCTGGAATTATTAAAGAAAGATCTCAATTAATGGATGTTGCTTACAGAGAAGACACAGATATTGAAGATAGAACAATAGATAGTCACGTAAAAAGGATTAGAAAAAAGTTTAAAAAAGTAGATAATAACTTTTCAGCGATAGAAACCAGATATGGTAGTGGTTATCGTTGGAATGTTAAATAATGGCTACTTCAAAATCTAATAATCAATCTATTTTAAAAAAATTCTTAGTTATCAACTTTATTGTTTTTTTAGTGATAGGTGTATTAACATTATTTTACCTTAACACAGTAAAACCTACGCTCATTAAAAATAAAACTGCCTCGCACATAAAAATTATTGATAATACAACAGAAAATATTGATCGTTTAAAAATAAATTTCTCGTCTGAAGATATTAGAGAGTTTCTGTTTTCCACTAAATTTTTATTTCAAAGTATAGATAGAGTACAGATATTTGATAGTGAATTTAATCTATTAGGAGATACCGACACATTAGATTTAGATCCAAATGCTTTCTCAAGAAGTCTAAACATAATTGAAATGAGTGACTTAAACAATCAAAGTATTCAAAATAAGAATTTGGAAGAAAGTAATAAAAGCTTTGAAAGTAAAGAAATATTTGAAGATTTAAAAAAGTACTCATATTCATCAGATTATGGAAAACCGTTAACTTACTCTAAAGAAAACTATGATCAATTTTTATTAGTAACTGTTAAAAATGTAGTCAGTGAAAACAAAACAATAGGCTATTTAGCTATTACTGAAAATGCCAATGAAATAAAGGTTGCAATAGATGAAAGAAGAAATTTTATAATCAGAACTGCTTTGCTTGTCGCATTAGTAATTTTAATTTTTTCATATGTATTAAATAGATACTTCTTAAAACCAATTAAAAATTTGGTTCAATATACAAATATTATAAAAAACAAAAGTAAGGAAAAGACAAATATTGGAAATATAAAAAAAAGAAATGACGAATTGGGAAAATTATCAAATTCTCTTGATGAAATGACTAATGAATTAAACAAAAGAATTACTACAGCAGAAAATTATTCAACAGATCTTTTGCATGAAATCAGAAATCCTTTAGCATCTCTAAAAAGTGCCTCTGAGATAATTTCTGAAACAAATGATAAATCTCAAAGAAACAAATTAATTAATATAGTATCACATGACGTAGAGAGAATTGAAAGATTAATAACTGATTACTCTCAAATGCTAAGAGATGAGGCGGCAATTTCCTCTGAGAAAATGCAAAAATTAAATTTAAAAGAGATTGCTCAATCTGTTGTTGACGATTTTAACAGTATCTATGAAACAAAAAAATCGATTGGAATTAAATTGAAATCTAATGGAATTAAAAATTATAGTATCTTAGGGATAGAAAATAGAATTGAACAAATTATTGCAAACTTATTAGAAAACTCAATTTCTTTTAGTGAAAATAATCAAGAAATTACCGTTGAAATATCAAAAGATAAAAATGAAAAAATTAAATTAGTTGTTGTTGATCAGGGATCTGGATTTAGTGAAAAGGATACAAATAAGATATTTAATAGATTTTATAGTAATAGACCTGAAAACTTTGGAGAACATTCGGGTTTGGGATTAAATATTGTCAAAAATTTAGTTGAAATTCATGGTGGCGAAATCAACGCATCTAATAATAAAGATAAAGGGGCAAGAATTGAAATAATTTTCCCAGAAGCATAAATCTTTGTTGATATATTAAGTGAAATTGTTAAAAGCCTCTTTCTATGGAAGATTTTAAAGTAAAAGATATATCCCAAGCGGAATTTGGAAGAAAAGAAATTTCACTGGCTGAAACTGAAATGCCAGGATTAATGGCTCTTAGAGAAGAATATAAGGGTAAAAAACCTTTAAATGGAGCTCGGATTGTTGGTTGTTTACACATGACAATACAAACAGCTGTCTTAATAGAAACTTTAGTTGAGTTAGGAGCCGAAGTAAGATGGTCCTCATGTAATATTTTTTCGACACAAGACCATGCAGCAGCAGCAATTGCAAAAGCTGGCATTCCTGTATTTGCTTGGAAAGGCGAAACAGAAGAGGAATATTGGTGGTGTGTAAAGCAAACTATTGAAGGAAAAGATGGCTGGAAACCAAATATGATACTTGATGATGGTGGCGATCTTACTGCATTGATGCACAAAGATTATAAAGAATTATTAAATGATGTTAAAGGTTTATCAGAAGAGACAACTACAGGAGTTTTAGCATTAAAAAAAATGGAAAATGAAGGCAATTTACTTGTCCCAGCAATAAATGTTAATGACTCAGTAACAAAATCTAAGTTCGACAATTTATATGGTTGCAGAGAAAGTTTAGTTGATGGAATTAAAAGAGCTACTGACGTCATGATGTCAGGTAAGGTAGCTATTGTAGCTGGATTTGGAGATGTTGGAAAGGGTAGCGCTGCTTCTCTTCGTCAAAGCGGTGCAAGAGTTATGGTCACAGAAACAGACCCAATTTGTGCTCTCCAAGCTGCAATGGAAGGTTATGAAGTAGTTTTAATGGATGAGATGATCAAAGAAGCCGACATTATTGTTACGGCAACAGGAAATAAAGATATTGTGACAGCTGACCATATGAGAGAAATGAAAGATAGAGCAATTCTATGTAATATTGGTCACTTTGACAATGAGATCCAAGTAGATGCTCTTAAAAATTATAAATGGGATGAAATAAAACCACAAGTTCACGAAATTACATTACCGGATGGAAAAAGAATTATTTTATTAGCAGAAGGTAGATTGGTTAATCTTGGATGTGCAACAGGACACCCAAGTTTTGTAATGAGTGCTTCTTTTACAAATCAAGTAACAGCTCAGATAGAATTATGGAATAACTCAGATAAATACGAGAAGAAAGTATATGTTTTACCTAAACATTTAGATGAGAAAGTAGCTAGACTTCATTTAGAAAAAGTTGGAGCTAAATTAACCAAATTATCAGATGATCAAGCAAAATATATAAGTGTAACACCAGAAGGACCTTATAAACCAGATGCCTATCGCTACTAAAAGTAGCAAAATAGATATTTCAAAAGAAATTATCACACAAAAAATTGCCGAAAAAATTGCAAGTAAAGTTAGCAAAAATACAACTTT
>CABYKN010000003.1 GCA_902519695.1 uncultured Pelagibacteraceae bacterium
TCTTTAAAATCTGAGATTTTTAGTGCTATATTTGAGTCTGAGATCTCGGTATAAATTAAATTATTAAAAGATCTTAAATATATATCTCTTAAAGAAATAAAGATTTTAAGATTTGAAGTACTTATTAAATCATCTTTTTTTTGTGATTTAATTAAATTAAGTGTGGCATTTTCTACCACTAAGTGTGGCTTTGGAAATGGCTTATATGAAATATTACCAGATGAATTCAAGTAAATTTTGAAACTTTTAAAAAAATTTTTTTCAATTAATGCAACTTTACTTTTATAATTAAATAAAACTGGTAAAGATAAAATAGTGAGTGATGAGAAAATTATTCCTATTGCTGTTAAAATTAATGTGAAAGTTATTTTATTTTGTCTAATTTTATTCATTTAAAAGTAAGACTTATAAATTAAAAAAATATGTTAAAAAATGATTATTTGTTAAATTTAAATGAAAAGCAACAAGAAGCAGTATTACATTTAGATGGGCCACTTTTAATTGTCGCTGGAGCAGGATCTGGTAAAACAAAAGTTCTAACTTCAAGAATTGCACACATAATAAGAAGTCATAAAGCTTTTTCTAGTCAAATACTCGCTGTTACTTTCACAAATAAAGCTGCGAAAGAGATGCAAATTAGAGTATCAAAGCTTCTTAGAAAAGAAGCAACAGGTTTGCCATGGTTAGGTACTTTTCATTCAATAAGCGCAAAAATTTTAAGAAAACACGCAGAGGCAGTAGGATTAAAATCTAATTTTACTATCATAGATCAAGACGATCAATCCCGACTGATAAAAAATATTTGTAAAGCTGAAAATATTGACATAAAAAAAATATCACCCAAATATATACTTGCGGTAATAGATAAATGGAAGAATAGAGGGTTTTATCCTGAAGATGTAGTTTTAAACAAAAAAGATACATTGGAAAAAAATTTTCTAAATATTTATAAGATTTATCAAAAAAAACTGATTGATTTAAATTCTGCTGATTTTAGCGATTTAATTCTACATTCTGTAAAAATTTTCAAAAATTATGATGACATATCATCAATTTATTCAAAAAAGTTTAAATATATTTTAGTGGATGAATACCAAGATACTAACTTTATTCAAAGTGAATGGCTAAGATATCTAGCTGCAATCAATATGAATTTATGTTGTGTTGGAGATGATGATCAATCAATTTATAGTTGGAGAGGTGCTGAAATTAAAAATTTTTTAGAATTTGATAAAAAATATAAGAATACAAAAATAATTAGACTAGAAAAAAACTATAGATCTACTCAAAATATTTTAAATGTTGCTTCGAAATTAATAGAGAATAATCAAAACAGAGTTGGAAAAACTTTATATACTAATCAAGAAGAGGGTGAACCTATTACATTAGATTGTTTCAGAAATGTAAAAGACGAAGCTGTTGATATTAGTGCTACTATTGAAAATTATAAAAAAAAAAATTCATTAAACGAAATTGCTATATTGGTGAGAGCAATATTTCAAACAAGAGAATTTGAAGAAAGGTTTTTAAAAGTTGGTATTCCTTATAGGATAATTGGGGGGATAAAATTTTATGAAAGAGCTGAGATAAAAGACTGTATTGCTTACTTAAAATGTATACATCAATCAATGGACGATTTATCATTTGAAAGAATAATTAATGTTCCAAAAAGATCAATAGGAGACACAACTCTCAAAGCTATTTCAGAATTTGCAAAAACTAATAAATGTTCATTAGAAATTGCATCAAAAAAAATGATGGAACTTAACAAAATCAAACCTAAAACAAAGATTGGATTAATTTCATTATTAAATTTGCTTGAGAAATGGAGATATGAATTAAAAAAAAAAATTAATCATAATAAGCTTTTAGAAACTGTTTTAGATGAATCTGGATATAGTGAAATGTTAAAAAATAAGAAAGACTTAGAAAATGAAAATAGACTAGAAAATATAAAAGAACTATTAAATGCTATGAAAGAATTTGATAATTTAGAAAGTTTTCTAGAACATGTTGCTTTAGCAACTTCCTTAGATCAAGATTGGGAAAGTGAAAAAGTCAATTTGATGACACTTCACGCATCTAAAGGGTTAGAATTTAATATAGTTTATTTACCTGGTTGGGAAGAGGGTTTATTTCCTCATCAAAAAAGTATTGAGGAAAAAGGTGAAAGCGGTCTTGAAGAGGAAAGAAGACTTGCTTATGTTGGAATTACAAGGGCAAAAAAAATTGCAAAAATTTCTTTTTCGATGAATAGATTTTACCAAGGTGATTGGATAGACAGTATAGCTTCCAGATTTGTAGATGAACTACCAGATGAATATATAAAAAAAAATAATAGTTATAATCAAAATGAAGAAGATGATTTTGAATTCAATCAAGACATTGATTTTGAGAGTGAAATAAAAAGCCCAGGTTGGTTAAGATATCAGAAGAAATTAAAATGATTAAAGATATAAAAAAATTTATCACTTACAACAATTTGGATGGATATATTATTCCAAAAAATGATCAGTATTTTACAGAGTATTCAAACATAAATAATTTAGCAAACGTAACAAATTTCACAGGATCTGCAGGATTTGCGTTAATTCTAAGTAATAAAAATTTTTTATTTGTTGATGGCAGATACACTATCCAAGCAAATAAACAATCAGGAAATAATTTTAAAATATTAGAAATTCCTCACATATGGCCAAAGAATTTAGCTAATATAGTGAATTCTAAAATTGGATTTGATCCAAAATTGTTCACTGCATCTACTCTAGAAAAATATTTTGACAAAAAAGTAAAATTGATTCCGCTAGAGTTTATTTTTAAAGATATTGTTAAATTTAAAGAAAATAAGATATTTCAATTAAAAGCACAAATTTCTGGCGAAAGTTCAATTTCAAAAATAAATAAGGTCAAAAGTTATATGGATAAAAAAAAAATAAATTATCTATATTCAAGCGCAAGTGAAAATGTTAATTGGCTTTTAAATATAAGAGGTAAAGATTTGCCTAACAGCCCTTTAGTCAATTGTAAGGCAATAATATCTGGCAAAGGTAAAGTATATTTATTCATTAATTCAAAAAAAATTTCTAATGTCGTAAAAAAAAATTTTAAAAATCTCATTCTTTGTGAAGAAGATAATTTATTTAATGTTTTAAAAATTTTAAAAAATGGTTCTTTTTGCATAGATAAAAATACATGCTCTATATTTGATCAAGAAATCATAAAAAGTAAATTTAATATAAACCACTATAATGATCCAATATATGAACTAAAATCTGTAAAAAATAAAACTGAAATTAAAAATACAATAAAAGCTCATTTGGAAGACGGTGTTGCGCTAACAAAATTTTTGTATTGGTTTAAAACAAATAAAAGAAAATTGTCAGAAAAAAAAATTGAGAATAAATTAGAAAATTTTAGAAAAAAATCTAAAAATTATTTGTATCCTAGTTTTGATACAATTGCAGGATCGGGGCCTAATGGAGCCATCATACATTATAAATCAAACAACAAAACAAATAGAAATCTAAAAAAAAACGACATACTTCTTTTGGACTCTGGTGGGCAATATAAATGGGGGACAACAGATGTAACAAGAACAGTATGTCGAGGTAAAATTTCAAACAATATTAAAAATGTGTTTACAAGAGTTTTAAAAGGACATATTGCAGTTATTAATTGTGACCTAAAAAAATATTCCAGTGGTTATTTAATTGACAGATTAGCCAGAAAGTCTCTTACTGAAGTTGGCCTAGATTATTCTCACGGAACCGGTCACGGGGTCGGTTTTTTTTTAAATGTTCATGAAGGACCCCAAGCTATTTCAAAGTATAATAAAATCAAAATAAAAAAAGGTATGATATTAAGTAATGAACCTGGTTATTATTTAAAAAACAAATACGGAATAAGAATTGAAAATTTAATATATGTAGATGAAATTAATAATAATATTTTTTTTAAAAATCTAACTTATGCTCCAATTGATTTAGAATTAATTAATACTAAATTACTTTCCAGGAATGAAAAAAATTATTTGTTTGAATACCACCTAAATATTTATGCTAAAATTTCAAAATATCTAACTAAGCCTGAAAGAAAATGGTTGTTAAGTTTAATTAATTAGTTTCTTTAGATCTTTTTGAGAAATTATTTTAACACCAAAATTTTTTGCTTGATCTATTTTTCTTTTTGTAGGTTTTTCACCAATTACTAAATAATTAAGATTTTTATTAACATTACTTATTGTAGTGCCTGCATTTTTTTCAATTATTGATTTTGCTTCTGCTCTGCTGATTCCATCTAATTTTCCAGTGAACATAAAGGTTTTATCTTTTAGTATACCATTTTGAACGATATCGTGACTCTCTATATTCAATATATTTTTTAACTCATTTAAACTTTTAAAATTTAATTTATTAGAAAAATAGTCATTTAAGGAATTTATTTGCGTTTCCCCAATACCGTCAATATTTAGTAATTTATCGAATTGTTTTTTTTTTATTATATCAATAAATTTAGAGATAGTTTTTACGTTTTCACTTATAAGTCTTGCATTTTCAATACCGATATATCTTATGCCAAGTGAATAAATAAGTTTTTGTAAGTTTGTATTTTTTGATTTTTCGATTGATATCCTTAAATTTCTTACTGATTGTTCTCCCCAACCATCTAAACTTTTTATAATGTTAAAGTCTAAATTAAAGATATCTTGAGGTTTTTTTATTAAATTTATTTCCCAAAATTTTTCAACAACTTTTTTACCTAAACCATCTATGTTAAGGGCATCTTTAGATATAAAATGTTTGATCTTTTCAACAGATATTCGCTCACAATCAAATTTTTTATTTAAACATCTTCTAACTGCATCAAATTTTTTTGTTGTTTTGTTGTACTCCTTTATTGTATCTGAACCACAAGAAGGACATTTTAAAGGAAATATGAATGGTTTTAAATTTTTATCTCTTTTAACTAAATCGACCTCTACTACATGTGGTATTACATCCCCCGCTCTTTCAATTTTAACTACGTCGCCTATTCTTATGTCTTTTCTATTAATCTCATCTTCATTATGTAGAGTCGCATTAGAAACAACAACACCTCCTATATTTACTGGTTTAACTTTAGCTACTGGAGTTAAAGCGCCAGTTCTACCAACTTGGATATCAATATTATTTATTTTTGTATATGCATTATCAGCTGAAAATTTATGAGCAATTGCCCATCTTGGTGCATTCGAGGTAAACCCCAATCTTTTTTGCAAATCTATGTCATTTATTTTGTAAACTAAACCGTCTAAGTCATAGTCTAAATCAAACCTTTTCGCTTCAAATTTTTTGTGAAATTTAATTAATTCTTCTACATTCATTAAAACATTATTGTCTACATTAGTTCTAAATCCCCATTTTTTTAGCATATTTAAAAAATTTGATTGGGATTTAAAATTATTATTTTCAATATATCCAAATGAATATGCAATAAAATTTAAAGGAATTTTTTTTGTTTCTTTTGGATCTTTCTGTCTCAGTGATCCTGATGCGGCGTTTCTTGGATTCGCAAATTTATCCTGGATTTTTAAAAAATCATTTTTAGATATAAATACCTCTCCTCTTACTTCTATATCATTAGGAAAATCCTTTTTTTTAATTTCTATTGGTATATCTTTTATGGTTTTCAGATTTTCAGTAATTATTTCTCCTATTTTTCCATCTCCTCTTGAAACGCCATATTTTAATATTTTATTTTTATAAGTTAGTGATGCCGATATACCATCAATTTTTGGCTCTACACTATACTCTATATTTTCTATCTTCTTTAAATAGTTAAATATTTTTTTTTCAAAATTTTTTAAATCTTCTACATCGAATGCATTTGACAATGACAACATTGGAACTTTATGTTTATATTTTTCAAAAGATTTAGATGGTTTAAACCCTACTTTTTTGCTCGGGGAGTTAGGATTATTTAAATATGAAAATTTTTTTTCTAGCTGAATTATCTCATTTTTAAGATTATCGTATTGAGCATCTGATAATTTAGGCTCACTTTTTTCATAATAAAGTTCATTATGCTCATCTAATTTTTTAATCTTAAATTCATATGTCTTGATTATATCTTTTTTATTCATAAAAATTGGCTTTTATTTAAACATTTTTTTGAATCTATTTAAGATAGTTTTTTTGTCTGTTGGATTTTTTTCTATTTTACCTTCCTTCTGATTATTTAATATGTTGAAGCTTGCTTCATACCATTGGCTTGATTGATAATTATAACCTAACAAATAAGCATACTTCTGTGCTTCTTCAATCAGCCCTATTTTATAGTGCAGTTCCACCAGTCTATGCAAGGCTTCCTCAACATAAATTGTTGTGTCGTAAGTGTTAATTACTTTTTTAAATCTATTAATTGCAGGTATCCATTTTTGTCTTTGCATATAATATCTAGCTAAATAAATCTCTTTGGATGCTAAAATCTCCGTAATATATTCTAATTTAAATTTTGAGTCTAAAGCATACTCAGTATTAGGATATTTGTTTATTATTAAGTCGAAGTACTCTTTTGATTTTAATATTTGATTTAGATCTTTTTTTTCATTAATAATCTGATCATAATGACAAAGTGCTAATAAATAATAAGCATAATCTGTTTGCGGATGATTTTTATATTTTATTAAAAAACGCTCTAAGTCATTTATTGCATCACTGTAATATCCTTGTGAAAAATAACCATAAGCTGACATTAAAACAGCTCTAGGTGCCCAAATAGATTGTGGGAATAACAATTCAGCCTCACTGAATTTTTGACCCGCATAAATAACATCACCTTTTTCGAATTCCTCAATACCTTCATTATAAATCTTAATCATTTGGTTTTCTAAATTTTTTTCTTCTACAATTGGAACCTGATTATCTTTTTTTGAACATCCAAAAATAATTATAAATATTAATAGGTATAAAAAATAGAATTTATTATTCATTTAATTCTTTTATCAGAATAAAATAAAAATTCTAACTTTTAAGCTGTTGATTTTAAATTGTTATAATTTGCAAATATGTGAGGCAATTGTTTTCCTTTAATTTCAATTAAGGAATAATTTAAATTATCACTAAAAACCTGCCTCAATAATTTATTAGTTAATTTATGACCACCTTGTGAACACTTTAATGATCCGATAATTTTATAACCAGAAAGAAAAAGATCTCCCATACAATCTAATATTTTATGATTAACAAATTCTTTTTCATTTCTTAAACCACCTATATTTAAAATCTTGTTTTCTTTGATCACAACAGCATTTTCTAAACTTCCACCTAATCCTAAATTCATTTTTTTTAATTTTTCTATATCTTCAAATAAACAAAATGTTCTTGAGTTATATATATCAGTGAGTTTATCTTCGAATACATTAATTGTATTCTTCTGATCTCCTATAAGTTTATTATTATATTTTATTTCAAATTCTATATCACCAGTTACATTGGACTTCTCTATAGAGATTAATTTATCACCGTCATTCAACTCTATTTTTCTATTAATCTTTATTATTTTAATCGGCTGATCACTCAAACTTAGCCCTACATTTTTAATACTTTCAATAAAGCACTTGGCTGATCCATCCATAATTGGAACTTCTTGGGAGTCAATTTCAACTAAAGCATTATCTAAACCAACGCCATAAAAAGCTCCCATTAAATGCTCAATGGTAGAAACTTTTACTCCACTCTCATTTGAGATTGTCGTGCATAGTGTCGTATCTGATACGTTATTGTATAATGGAAAAATTAAATTATTTTTTTTTAGATCAACTCTTTTAAATATAATACCAGTATTTGGTGCAGCTGGTAGCACACTCATATTAACTTTTTTTCCTGAATGTATACCAAGACCAATAAAGCTAATTTTTTTTGATATTGTTTTTTGAGTTAGTATTGACACATTGAATTTATATAAAATGATGTGTTAATTAAATACTCAAGAAATATTACAAGAAAATACAGTCATTTATCAAAAAAATTGAAAAATTTTTCAAAAATTCCTTGTTTTTTATTAATTATTTTAGGTAATTCGTAATTTGATATTTTGTTTTCTAGGCCGCATTTACAAATTTGGACATCAGTATCTGAATAAAAATTAATTGATTTGAAAGCAAATCTGTCATTTAAATAAAAAGAATTATTATTAAACAGCTTTGATCCTTCACCAATCAGAAATAGCTCGGCGTCTTCTATAATAGTTTTGTGGCTGCTAACTTTTAATTTTTTAAAAGTTAAATCTATAATCTCTTGCACTCTATACAAAATCACTTTTTTCAATAAATCTAATGAAATATTCTTATTGATAATTTCCTGGGTTATCAACCTATCTTCCGAGGTATTATTTTTGTATGAAAATTCTGTATCGGTTTTATTAAATGATTTTTTTAATTTTTCTGAATCAACTTCTGAAATTTTTAAAATTTTCGATATATCCTGTGTAATATGAATTCCTCCAATAGGAATTGTTTCTATAAATTTAAATTTTTTATTTTCGAAAAGAATAATTGAGGATCTTCTAAGTCCTATATCTAAAAAAAATATTTTATTTTTACCCAATTTTTTTACATATGATTGTGATTTTGCATAAGATGAACAAAAAATATTCGTTATATTTAAATTATTTTTAATAAAGCCATCTCTTATTTTTTTAATAAACTTTTTTGGAAAACATATTAATTTGAAATCGACTTTTATATTTTTAATAATTGTTTTATCTTTTGGAAATTCTTCAAAGACTTGCTCATTATCTATAATGCATCTATCCATAATTATTTGAGATAAATAATACTCACCATAGTAAGACTGAGTTATTTGATTTATTTCTAAAATTAAAGATTCATATAATTTATTAATTTTTGAACTTCTACCTATATTTTTTGTTAATGATATATCGATTATAAATATCTCTACTGAGTCTAATATTAAAATAATATCCTCAACATGATAAGAAAATTTTTTTTCAGCTTTTTTTATAATTTCATTTACCGCCTCAAATTGATTTTGAAAATTATTGTTTGTATAAACTTCTATTGAATTTGAAAATGTTATATTTTGATTGTTATCAAAGCAGGCAAATCGAATTTTAGATGATCCATAATCAATTATATTGAAAAAATTTTTATTCATTTCTCAAAATTAATCTATTTCTTATTCTTAAATCAATAATTGTATTTGGGGCTATCTGATTATTTATTTTAAATTCTTTGAATAAATTTATTGCTTTAGAAATATTTTTGTTTGGTAATTGAATTACAATATTATTTACAAAATATAAGTCCCATCTTTTATTTTTATGAAAGTAATATCTGACAATTTGATCAAGATTTATTTTTTGATTTAAAAGTTCTGTCTGAAGAAAAATGTAATCGTCTGGATTAAATTTTCCAAAAATAATTGGTAATTTATTTTCGTTTGTAATCTTATTTGCTAATATAAAATTTCCATTCTGTCCTACAAAATATTTTTTTTGATCTATGTATGTAATTGCTATTAGACTAGTTATTTTAGTTTTAATATTAATAATTGAAGGGTATTTTTTTTTTATGCGTACACTCTCAATAAAATTCAGTTTCTTGAGTCTTTCTGAAAGAAATTTTTTATCTAAAGAAAAGATATTTTTACCTAATAAAAATCTTGTATTTGAAAAGATTATATCATCAATTTCTTTTTTTGTGTTTTCAATATTAACTTTACTAATTTTAAAAATTCTATTTAAAATATTTGTTAAATTATTGTTTAAAATTGTTGATATAAATAAAAATGAGATCAAATAAAAATATATTTTTTTTTTATTTATTAATTGAAGCATCTCCCAAAATTTTTTCTATCAAATTTTTGAAAGTAATGTTATTAAATTTTGCTATTTCTGGTACTAATGAAAGTGAAGTCATTCCTGGTTGTGTGTTAGTTTCTAGTAAATAAAAGGAGTTTTTATAATACCTAAAATCTGATCGTGTAACCCCTCTGCAATTTAAAATTTTATGCGCTTTTAGAGCAATTTTTGTTAATTCCTGATATTTTTTTTTTGAAATTTCTATAGGAATTATATGCTCCGTTCTTGCTTTTGGGTTATATTTGGCTTGATAATCATAAAATTTTCTAGTTGGTCTAAGCTCAATTGCTCCGAGCACTTTATTTTCTAAAATTGCAACTTGTATTTCTCTCCCAGGTACATATTTTTCCAATAAAATCTCTCCATATTCATTTAGTTTTGTAAGGGTTTTCAAAATATTATTTTTGTTACATATAAAAACATTTACACTAGAGCCTTCATTAAGAGGTTTTACAACTAGAGGAAATCCAATTTTTTTTTGTAAATTATTTATTAATTTCAATTTGTTTATATTATTTCTATAAGAGAATTTAAGATACTTAGGCGTCAAAATGTTGTTTTTAATAAAAATTTTTTTTGACAGTTCCTTATCTATTGCTAAAGAAGATGATAATACGCCTGAATGAGTATATTTTACTTTTTCGGATTCTAAAATTGCTTGAATATAGCCATCTTCTCCATATCTTCCATGCAATAAATTTAATACTATATTTGGATTAAAGTTTCTTAATACTTGAACAAATTTACCATCAGGATTTACTACCTTAATTTTATATTTTTTATCTTTATTTAATTCTGAGTAAACGCTTTTTGCAGTTTGTATACTAACTTCTTTTTCTTTTGAATATCCACCCGCCAAAATTAGAATTTTTTTCATTATTCTATAATTTTGATTTCTAAATTAATATTAATCCCAGTTTTATCTTTAACATTTTTTTTTACAAAATTTATTAAAGAGTTCATTTCTTCAAATGTCGCGTTTTTTTTATTAATAAAAAAATTCGAGTGTTTTTTTGATA
The DNA here is from genome assembly GCA_902519695.1 of uncultured Pelagibacteraceae bacterium. Taxonomy (GTDB): domain Bacteria; phylum Pseudomonadota; class Alphaproteobacteria; order Pelagibacterales; family Pelagibacteraceae; genus Pelagibacter. The sequence continues at coordinate 10,881 of CABYKN010000003.1, forward strand.
TACTAGCATCTCCAAAATTTATATTTTCTGGAACTGATTCTTTTATTAATTCCCAAGCTTTTTTTGTTGTTTGATCGATTGGGTTTTTAAAAGTACTACCCCCAGTCTTAATTTTTGAGGGTTGAGAATTATTTTTTTTTATCGCTAATTCTTCCATCAAATTTTTTATTTTATTTTTATTTAATAAATCACCTTTAAAAGTAGCACTTAAAAAAATTAAATTTTCGTTTAATTCTATTTTTCTATATTTAAATTTAATTTTGTTAGATTGGATAACTTTTATATTTCCCTGCGTATCAATACATTGCAGAGAGATTAATTTGTCTTTAAATTCTGCCCCAAAACATCCAGAATTCATTTGAAGACCCCCTCCAACCGAACCAGGAATACAGTACATAAATTCAAAACCACTTATTCCATTCTCTAGTGCAAATTCTGAAAGTTTTTTTTGTGAGCAAGCTGAGCCTGCTATTATTGTGTCTGATTTTAATTTTGATAATGTACTAAAATTGTTGCTAAGTTTGATTATTACTCCTTCATAAGTATTATCTTTAAATAACACATTTGAACCCATTCCTAATATAAACATTTTTCCTCTATTATTATACAGTTTTAGGAATTCCTTTAATTCTATAAGATTTTTTGGTTTAAAAAAAATTTTTGATTTACCCCCTATATTAAACCAATTAAGTTTTTTGATATCAGTATTAAAAAACAGATCTGCATTATACTTATTTTTAAAATCTTCAATATCTTTTAATTCCATATCAATTAAGATTTCTTACCCAATTTGTTATAGATCCTGCACCCATAGCAATAAAAATTTTATTTCCGAATGCAATATTTTTAGTAATTTTTTTTAATTCTATTTCATTTTTAAGCATTATCAGATTAACTTTAGAATTTTTTGCAATTAATTTTGCAAATGAAGTGTATGAGAATCCTAATTTTATAGTTTCACTAGCTTTATAAATTGGACAAAGTAAAACTGTGTTTGCATTTTTAAAGCATTTAGAAAATTCAATTTTTAAATTTTTTACTCTTGAAATCCTATGCGGTTGAAAAATACAAACTATTTCCTCTTTATTATATACTTTACTGACACCATCTAACACTGATGAAATTTCAGTTGGATGGTGAGCGTAGTCGTCGAAAAATGGCACTTTATTAATTTCAAATAAGAAATTAAATCTTCTCTGGACTCCATTAAAGTTTTTGAGACCTAATTTAATTATTTTATCTGATACACCAATTGAAAAAGCTACTGCCAATGCAGATGTTGCATTTTTTATATTATGCAAACCTAACAAAGGTATTGAAATATTTTTTATAATTTTTGTTTTACCCGGTATTTTTATTTTAATATTAAATTTTGAGTAATCTTTATTCTGAATTATATTGAAAATGTGAAAATTTGATTTCTTATTTAAACCAAAAGTATAGTAATTGTTATTTTTAATTTTTGGTAAAATATTTTTTACATTTTTGTCATCTAAACACAGAAAAGCCTTTCCGAAAGAAGGTGTTTTATCAATAAATTCTATGAATTTATTTTTTAAATTTTTCATAGTTCTGTAATAATCCAAGTGTTCATTGTCAATGTTAGTTATTATTGAATAATTAAAAGGTATTTGAAGAAAACTTCCATCCGACTCATCTGATTCAACTAAACTCCAGTCGCTTTTTCCTAATTTTGCCGAACTTCCTATTGAATTCAAAACACCTCCGTTAATTATTGTCGGGTCTAATTTTGCGTAGTTCATAATGTTTGACAAAATTGATGTTGTTGTTGTTTTGCCGTGTGATCCTGTCACAACAATATTTTTCATTAAAGACACTATATGACCTAACAATTCTCCTCTTTTATATATCGGTAAGTTTAATTTTTTAGCATACCTATATTCTGGATTTGATTTTTTTATAGCAGATGAAACTACTAATACAGTACAATTTTTTATATTTTGCTTATTATGATTTAAATAAATTGGAATTTTTCTTTTTCTTAGTAAATTAAGATTTTTATTATCTGATTTGTCACTTCCTTGTATTTTAAAGCCTAAACTATCCATTATTAATGCTAAGCCACTCATACCAATACCACCAATTCCAACAAAATGAATTAGTTCGGTTTTTCCAATATTAATTTTCATCTATAATTTCTATAATCTTATTGTTTATATTATTCCAAGTATTTTTTTTAGTAATTTCCTCAAGATTATTTAATTTTTCGTTGTAATTTTTATAATCGTTAAATATTTCAAATATCATCTTTGAAAATTTTTTAAATTCGAATTCCTTTTGTTTTATTAACCAACAACAATTTTTTTTATAGTAAAATTCTGAATTATAGAATTGGTGATTATCTTTTGCGGATGGGAGGGGTATTGAAATAAATGGTATATTTAAGAATGAAAGTTCACTTAATGTACTTGCGCCTCCTCTGGTAATTGCTAGATCTATACCGTTGTAGAGTTCATGACTATCATTGGTAAAATCAATAAATTTGTAGTTTATATTTGTTTTGTCATATTTATTTTTTATTGAAGATAAATTATTAATATTTGATATTTGTTGTATAACTTCGAAATTTCGTTTTTTTGAAATTTCGATAATTAATTCAGTAATATTTTCGTCAAAAAACGATGCGCCCTGACTGCCACCGATAATAAGAATTTTTTTTATTTCTTTTTTTAAATTAATTATATTTTTTTCTATGTTATATATTTCTTTTTTTAAAATAGGATTGACTATAACTTTTTTAGAATTGTATTTTATTGGGAAGTTTCTTAAATTTTCATCGTAACAAATTATTTTTGTTGAAAATTTCAAAGCAAAACGGTTAGATCTACCTAAAACACTATTAGGCTCAAACAAGAAAACTTTTTTTTGTAATATAAATGCAGCTAAGCAGAATGGAAAAGTCATGTACCCACCAGTACTAATCACAATATTTGTCTTATTATTTTTTAAAAATCTAATAGATTGAAAAATGTTTAGAAAATATTTAAAAATATTTATTGGAAGTAAATAAGGTTTTAAAAATAAATTAGGTACATCAATTAATTCATATTTAAATTTTTCAGTATTTATATATTTGCTTCCTCTTAAATCAGATACCATTTTTACAGAAAATTTGTTTTTCAAATGTTCAAACAAAGAGGTAGATGGTACTACGTGGCCACCAGAACCACCTGTTACTATAAGTATATTTTTCATACTAATTTAATTTTCTCTTCGTCAAATTTAATATTATTCCAGTTAAAATTGATGTTCCAACTATTGAAGAACCACCATAACTAATAAATGGCATAGTCATGCCGGTAGTAGGAAGCACTCTTATATTTACACCAATGTGAATAAAAGTTTGCAATAGTATTATTGAAATACTTCCTACTAATATAAGTTTAAAATTATTATTTTTTGTAAAATTTATTTTTTTTAAAACTCTATAAGATAATATTAAATAAAGTAATATTATACCTATTAAGATAATTACTCCAAATTCTTCTGCAATTACAGAAATTATATAATCTGTATGTGCTTCTGGTATTCTTGAATTTAAAGTTCCTTCACCTATCCCTTTTCCGAAAAAACTTCCGCTGGATATTGCATCGCTTGCTTTATCAGCCTGGTAATTATTACCGCTAGAATTATCTAAAAATGACATTAATCTTATTCTTATGTACTCAAACTTTGGTACCAAAAAGACTAAAAATAGAGTTAATGAACCCACAGCTAATAATGAAATTGTGAAAAGTAATAAATTTATTCCTGAAACAAAAATAATGGCAAGCCAAACAGATATTATTAATAATGTTTGTCCTAAGTCTGGTTGAGATAAGAGTAAAATTATAATTGGCATTAAAATGACTGAACTCAAGAGATATTTTATATAAAGGTTTTTTTTTTCTAATGAAATTATTAGTGAAATAACAATAACAAAAAAAGGTTTTAAAGTTTCAATAGGTTGAAACCTGGGTAATGAGCCAATGTCTAGCCACCTCTTTGACCCTTTGACCTCCACTCCTATTAAGGGAACTAAGAATAAACTTATAAATGTGATAACAAATAATACGAGTGATAACCTAATTAAAATTTTTTGATCTAGTAGAGATAAAAATAAAATTAAAAATATTCCTATTAAAACAAAAATTAAATGTTTTAAAAAAAAATAGTAAGAATTTGTGTTTAATTTATCTGATGCGATTATTGAAGTTGAAACTAAAGAGAAGAACAATCCTAGTGAAAATAATAGACTTATTATCAAAAAAATTGTTTTATCGATGTTTTTCCACCAATCATAAAATGTATCAAAATATTTATTCATTCAATTGGTAAATATCTTTTAATTAAAATATTGAATTGTCTACCTCTTTCTTCAAAATTTTTGTATTGATCGAATGATGCGGCTGATGGGCTAAATAAAACTGTAACTTTTGTTTTTATATTCTTAAGGTTTGGAATTAATTTAAGAGTATTTCTAAGATCTTTTGATAGATTAACTTTAATTTTACTTTTAAATAGTTTGAGGAAAACTTTTCTATCTTTTCCATAAATATATGCTTCTAAATTTTTAAAGTACTTTTTATTTAAATCAAATTTGTCACCCTTTTTAAATAATCCTCCCAAGATCCATATAATTTTTTCATTAGATTCTAAAAATGGAACGGTAGAGGATAATGTGGTTGACTTAGAGTCGTTTATTATTCTTAAATATTTTGATTGATGGATCACTTCCTGTCTAAATTTCAAAGGTTTAAATTTATTAATAGTTTTTATTACAGTTTTTAAATTAAGTTTCATATGTTTCGATAGCTCAAATAAAAAATTTAAATTTTGAAAATTTGTTGAATTTTTAAAATTATCATTACTTAATTTATTTTTTAAATATGCATACTTATTTTTACTTACATATATTATTTTGGATTTTATATTTTTAGTTCTTAATAAGTCTTTCAATAAATTAGTGTTTGTTATTATTGCTACATCATTTTCGTTTTGTCTTATTACACATTTTAATTTTGATAATACATAATTTTTCATTGTATTATGCCTTTCTAAATGATCTGGGGAAATATTAATGATTATAGAAAATTTTGATTTGAAATATTTACTATAAGCCAGCTGATAAGAAGAAGCTTCAATAACAAAGATAGTATTTTTGGTAACTCTTTTTTCCTCTAAAATAGGATTTCCAATATTTCCAGTTAGCCTAGTATCATAATGGTGTTTCTTTAAAATATCATAAAGCAACTTACTTGTGGTTGACTTTCCGTTCGTACCAGTTATCGTAATTGTTAAAATTTCAGGGTTAAATTTATAAAATATATCAAAATCAGTAATAACTTTTTTTTGGTTTTTTTTTAAATAATTTGATAACTGGCATCTATTTATATTAATACCAGGACTTATAACTATATAATCAAAATTATTATTTAATAATTTTGATTTAGAAATAAAAAATTTTTTATATTTATTTTTAATTTTTTTCTTATCGTCATCAAAAATAAAACACCTATTTTCCTTTTTTAAATATTTTAATGATGAAATTCCAGATTTTCCAAAACCATAAATTAAAAAATTTTTACTTAGCGTTTCATTTTTTAATTTCATTATCTAAGTTTCAAAGTTGCTAATCCAATCATCGCTAGAATAATAGAAATTATCCAAAATCTAATTACTACCGTTGACTCTGGCCATCCTTTTTTTTCAAAATGATGGTGTATTGGAGCCATTTTAAATATTCTTTTACCTGTTAATTTATAGGAAATAACTTGAACTATTACAGAAACAGCTTCTAAAACAAACAATCCGCCTGTTATTGCTAACACGATTTCGTGCTTAGTTATTATACCAACCGCTCCCAGTGAACCACCTAATGATAAAGATCCAGTATCTCCCATAAAAATTTTTGCCGGTGGTGCATTAAACCATAAAAAACCTAAACAAGCCCCGATTATTGATCCACAAAAAATCGAAGCTTCTCCTACACCCTCTATATATGCGATCTGAAGATAATCAGAAAAAATTATGTTACCAGAGACGTAACTAATAAATGCAAAACAAGCGGCAACTAACATAACAGGGACTGTTGCTAATCCGTCTAAACCATCCGTTAAATTAACTGCATTTGAAGCTCCAACTAATATGAACATATAAAAAGGTATAAAAAACCAGCCAAGATTGATTACTAAGTTTTTGAAAAAAGGAAAATATAGATTGTTTATTTGATCAGAATCATTTGTGATATAAAGTATAAATATACCAATCAAAGCTAAAATAATTTGTAGAGAAATTTTTAGTTTAGAAGAAATTCCATTCGAACTTTTTAACTTTATTTTTTTATAATCGTCATAAGCTCCCAATAATCCAAAAGAAGCTGTAATAAATATTAAAAACCAATTGTAAGGATTTGATAAGTCACCCCATAGCAATACTCCTGAAAAAACACCTAGTAATATTATTAGTCCTCCCATTGTAGGTGTTCCAATTTTTCTAATTATATGATCGCTAGGTCCATCTTCTCTGATTGGATTATGAATCTGTTTTGAAGAAAAAAAATTAATTAATGGGTTTCCAACTAAAAAAACAACAACCATAGCTGTAAACATGGAAAGACCAGTTCTTACTGTTAAATATTTAAAAACATTCAAAAAACTAAATTGATCTACTAGTATTGAAAAAAGTTCAAACAACATTAAGATTTTGATCCAATTTGTTTGGTTATTTGATTTAGTCCTGTAGAATTTGAGCCCTTTATCATTAAAAAATCACCATTATTTAAATCATTTTTAATTATATTAAAAATTTCACTAGTTGATTTAAGTATTTTTCCTCTTTTTTGTGTTCTAATTTTGTTAAATGTTTCTGTGATATAATTCCCATAAACAAACAGCTTTTTGAACTTTGCCTTATTGATATCTTTTGCAGCTTCAATATGAAGTTTTTTTGAAAATTTTCCTAATTCTAACATGTCACCTAGTAGCATAAATTTTTTATTTGGATTTACTGTTAAATTATCAAATTTCTTAATTGAGAAATTAAGAGATAATGGATTTGAGTTATAACTTTCATCTATTATATTAACTATTTTAGAGCCGACATTGAATTTTTTGATATTTCCTCTACCACTTGGTATTTTATAATTAGAAAAAAAGTTACTTTTTATCTTATCAATGATATTTAAACTTTTACAAACTGCTATGGAAGCCAATATATTATCCAGATAAGGTAATAAGTTATTATTAATTTTAAAATTAAAAGGTTTAGAATCTACGTCAATGTAAATGATATAAGATTTCGTAGATTTTTTTAATTTACATAATCTAATATTAGAATTTTTATGTTTACCAAAAGAAATGATATTTAAATTATTTTTGTTCGCTAAATTTGAAAAAAAATCAAAAAATTTATCATCTTTATTCAATACAATTGTACCATTTTTTCTTATGTTGAAAATAATCTCTGATTTGGCTTTAGCTATATCTAATAAAGATTTAAAATTTTTGGCGTGCGCATAACTAATATTTGTAATAACTCCAACGTCTGGTTTAATTATTTTTGACAAATAGTCTATTTCTCCCTTTTTATCCATTCCAATTTCAAATATTCCATAAGTCGTATCCTTATTTAAATTTATTAATGAAATCGGTAAACCAAATTTATTATTGAATGAATTTTTTGAAAATATTGTGGAGTAATTTTTTTGAAGACATTGTCCTAACAATTCTTTCAGCGAAGTTTTGCCTGAAGATCCTGTAATTGCAACTTGAGATGCATTTGAAGAAATTCTTATCTTTTGTGAAAATTTAATTAATAATTCTAGAGTACTTTTAACATTAATCTTTTTTTTACTATCATTTTTTTTATTTTGAAGTATTGCTAATTTTGCTCCATTTTTTAGAGCTTCATCTGCAAAATCATTTCCATTAAAAGATTTCCCCTTAATTCCAAGGAAAATTTTACCTTTATTTTGTTTTTTCGAATTAGTGCTAATTTTTAAATTTTTTATTCTATCTAATTTTTTGTTATTAATAATTTCTCTAAGTATATTTAATTTCCAATCATTTGATAAAATTCTATTTTTTAAAATAATTGATTTTTTTATATTATCTTTGTCAGAAAATTTATTTTTTTTAATATATTCCTGAGTGTTTTCATGTCCCTTTCCTGCAATAATTAAAACCTCATCAGACTTACTATTTAAGATTGCTTTTTTTATAGCTAATTTTCTTGATGGTATTTCAATCATTTTAGATGGTAAAATTGATTTCTTAATACTTGCTCTGATATTTTCAGGATTTTCACTTCTAGGATTATCGTCTGTAAGATAAATATAATTACATAGTTTGTTAGCAATTTTGCCCATTATTGGTCTTTTTTCTTTATCTCTTTCACCGCCACATCCAAATACAATATTAATTTTTCTTAAACCAAACTGTTCTTTAATATTTTCTATACTTGTTTTAAGAGCGTCTGGAGTATGAGCATAGTCTAAAATAAAAATTGATTTATCTTTGGTTGTTCCGATTATCTCGAGCCTTCCTTTTGCGGGTTTAATATACTTAAGCTTTTTAACAATATCATCAATTTTTAGATTACTTTTAATTGCTGCTGCAATAGCCATCATCAAATTCTTAATTTGTATTTTTCCAATTAGGCTTGTTTTAAATTGGTATTCCTTATTTTGAAAAGTAAACTTTATATGTTGGTAGTTATTTAAAATTTTAATTGAATTAATTTTTAAATGGCTATCTGATGTACCAATATTTAATAAATTTAATTTTTTTCTTATGGCTATTTTTTTAAAGATTTGTGAATATTTTAAATCATTATCAAATATCAAATTTCCATTTTTATTTGTCAACTCATTAAATAAAATTAATTTTGAATTAAAATAATTTTTGTAATTTTTGTGATAATCTAAATGATCTCTGCTTAAATTAGTGAATATAGATGTGCTAAATTTAATACCATGTAACCTTTTTTGATGAAGGCCATGACTTGATGCTTCTAAAATTACATTTTCAATTTTTTTTTTCTTTAAATTTGCAAGTATTTTATTTATTGTAATAGCATCAACAGTTGTATTGTTAAGTTTTAAGCTAACACCATTTGATTTGACGCCTAAAGTTCCAATTGAGGCTACTCTTTTTTTATTAAGTTTTAATATCTGGTAATAAAAATTGACTATAGATGATTTACCGTTTGTACCAGTTACAGCAATTATATTATTTGGTTTTTTATTATAATATTTATTTGCAAAACTTGATAAGGCTAATCTAGGATCGCTTACTTTTATATATAATACACCTTTATTGACTCCAGTTTTAAATTTATTTGATACAATTATTCGGGCTCCTCTTTTAATGGCATCATTTATGAAATTATTTCCATTAAATTTACTACCCTGTATTGCAAAAAATATATAATTTTTTTTTATTTTTTTTGAATTAAATTCAAATCCATCAAAACTTTTATTATTAAAATCTTTTTTAAGATTTTTAAAAAAGCTTTTTAATATCATTATGAAATTTCTTAATATTTTATGGCTAAAATAGGCCCGATTTTTTCAATTATATTTTTGGCAACTTCAACAGAAGTCCAGCCAGCAGTATTAAAAGGTGTACCTATTATCTTCCTTTTTTTACCATCATTATATTGATAAATATAAGTTTCACTCAATTTTGGCTCATCTAACAAAACAATTAAAACATATTTTGGAGAAGATATTGGAAAAATTGAAGCAAAAGTATTTATTTTTTTTTTAGAATATTTACCATTTATAGATTTTTGAGCTGTTCCTGTTTTTCCAGCAATTTCATAACCAGCAATATTTGCTAAATTAGCTGTGCCCTGTTCGGATGTTACAATTTTTCTCAATATTTCATTAATTTTATTCGAATTTTCTTGTGTAATTATTTGCTCACCTCTTTTTAAATTTTTCTCTTTTTTAATTAAAGTTGGTTTTATTTTATATCCACCATTTGCAATTATTGCATAGGCTTTTGCAAGTTGAAGTGGTGTGGTTGTTATACCATGACCATATGCTGATGTAGCTAATTTACATTTTCCCCATTTAAACGGAATTGGATTTCCAACTTCTTCAATATCAAATTGTATTTTATTTAATAAATCTAAATTTTCTAGAAAATTTTTAAAATTTTCTAAACCGACTTTCTGAGCAATTTTAACTGAACCAATATTTCCAGATCTAATTAATATTTCTTCTGCAGTAAGACTAGATGGAATATCCATATCATATTCGGAGATCGACCTTCCAGCACATTTTATTTTTTTTGGTAGATTTTTAAAAAGGGTATCTTCTTGGATAACATTTTGTTGAAGTCCAGCAGCCATTGTAAATGTTTTAAAAACTGATCCAAGTTCATAAACACCTTTTGTGGATCTGTTTATAAATTTTTTATCAGAAATATCTTCTCTTTTATTTAAATCAAAATCTGGCAAAGAAACCATCGATATAATCTCACCGCTGTTAACGTTCATTAAAATAGCTGTACTTCCATAACTTTTAAAAATTTCTTGAAATTTTAACAATTCTTCTCTTACCAAATATTGTATTTCGGTATCTAAAGATAGTTTTAATGGTTTATTTGAAGTTGTTAATTCATAGTCAAAAGATTTTTCTATACCAGACACACCATTATTATCTGTATCAATCTGTCCTAATATATGACTGAAAAGATTACCGTTAGGATAAACACGAGCAATGTTTTCTTCCTCTTTAAACGATTTTTCTCCCAGTAATTTTATTTTTTCTAGTTTTGCTGGAGATATTTTCTTTTCGACATAAAAAAACTTTTTTCCATTGATTTCCTTTTCAAAATTCTTGTCAGGAAATATTAATTTTAAAGAAATTAATAATTTTTCTTTGTTAATTAGTTGATTTGGATTTATACCTAAATTGGTCACACGCACTGTTTTAGCAATAATATTTCCATTTCTATCCATGATAGATGCTCTATATTTTTCTTTTTCTTTTAAAGTTTGAGTTTGGTTTGTTTTTTTAAATCCTAGATAGATAGTTTTAGACGTAAAAATTATTGTAATTATAAAAAAGATGAAGAAAATAAATGATATACGTTCAAAAGATATTTTTAAATTTGATCTATTTTCTTCAAATTTAAAATTTTCGTCAATATTATTCATTATTAAATTTAAAAATTTTTAAATCTGTAATTTTTTTTTTTTTTAATTCTTTATCAAAATATATTTTGGAATATTCCATTAATTTATTTGGTGATGTAAGATAGTTGTAATCAAATAAAACTAACTCATAAATATCATTGAGAGCTCTGATATCTTCTTGAGTTTCAAAAATTTGTTTATCAAGTTTTTTTGTCGAATTTTTTGTAAAAGCAGTTGAAATTATAAGAATAATAATTGGTATAAATAAAAGAAATTTTTTATGCATCAAAGTTCAAATTTTCTATATCTTTTAAGTAGTTAAAATTACTAATAAATTTTTTAAAGTTACATCCATTCTCTAATTTGTATGCAAATCTAAGTTTTGCTGACCTTGAGGGAGGATTAATATTAATCTCACCGGATGATGGAACTATTGGTTTTTTTCTGGTTAAATTAAAATATCTTTTTGTTGAAATACTTTTTGGTAAATATCTAGAAGAATTTTTTACTTCTGAGTATTCTTTAAAAAAAAACTTTACTATTTTATCCTCGATAGAATGAAAAGTAACAACTGCTATTGCTCCTCCAACTGGCAAAATGTTATAGGCTTTTATTAAACCGCATATCAGCTCTGTTATCTCTTTATTTACAAAAATTCTAAGAGCCTGAAAAACTTTAGTAGATTTATTTTTTCCACTTTTCTTTTTTTTTACACCTTCAATGATTTCTACTAAATTTTCAGTTTTAATTTTTTTATTTTTTCTTAATTGTATTATTTTTTTTGAAATTGGTTTTGCATATTTTTCATCACCGAAATACTTGAAAATTTTATATAGACTTTGTTGGCTCATTTTTGAAATTACATCATCACAAGAAAAATCATTTAATCCCATTCTCATGTCTAGTTTGCCTTTACTATTAAAAGATAAGCCTCTATTTAGATCGGAAATCTGATTTAATGAATATCCCAGATCAAAAATAATTGCTTTAATATTATCTTCCTTTATTTGATCGATATCTGAAAATTTTTTGTTATAAAATTTAAATCTTTTTTTATACTTTGTGTGGAATTGATTAGCTACACTATTGACAGAATTATCTCTATCTAGTGCTACAATATTATTTAAGTTATACTCTAAAATCTTTTTTGAATAACCACCTGCACCAAATGTGCAATCGATAAATGTGCCACCATAAAGAGGGGAAATAATACTAACTAATTCGTTTAGTAATACTGGAAAATGTTTTTCCAGATTTATGGTGGCATTCATTTATTTTTTTGAAGACCATTAATTCTTTTGTCTTCTCAAAAATGCTGGAATTTCTAAATCTTCTTCTTCCTCAGAAATTATCTCTTGTGGTGAAGTTGATAACTCCTCGTTAGCATCTGAATTAAATAATTCGGGAGCATCATCTTCGCTCAACTCAAAATTCTCCAAACCATTATTTTCAGATACTTGCTTATCTATATTGCTTTCAAATTCAGAGTTTACTGAGCTAGCTACAGGTGCTTCGGTTTTCTCTAAATCGTTATCATTTATAGTGCTTGATGCCTCATTTTCATAATTTCTCGCTATACTTTCAGAGCTCAATTCTTCATTTTTTTCTTCTTCCTCTATTTTAAGAGCATTAGCTCCGTTAGTAATTATTGAGTTATTATTTGTAAATTGGAAAGATTGAGTCGATCCAGAATTTAAAAAATCAGAATAACCTGGATTTCTATTTTGAATTCTATGCACCATATTTATTACTGATTTAGGTTCAGGTTGTTGTCCATCTAATGCTGTAGCAACTATTGAAACTCTCATTAATCCATCCAAACTTTCATCTGTTATGGCTCCGATAATTAATTCAGCTTCTGGGTCGACCTCAGCTCTAACTTTATTAACAGCTTCATCAACTTCAAATAATTTTAAATCCTTTCCACCAGTTATATTAACCAAGAGCCCTTTTGCACCTTTTAATGAATAATCATCGATTAGAGGATTGTTAATTGCTGACTCTGCGGCTTTAACAGCTCTTCCTTCTCCGTCTGCCTGACCAGTTCCCATCATAGCTTTACCCATTGAGCTCATTACGGTTTCAACATCAGCAAAATCTAAGTTAATAAGCCCTGGTCTAACCATTAAATCAGTTATACTTTGAACACCATGAAGCAAAACATCATTTGATAAAGCAAAAGATTCTTCAAAAGTTGTTTGTTCACTTGCAATCTTGAATAAATTTTGATTTGGAACAACTATAATAGTATCAACATGTTTTCGAAGTTCTTCTAAGCCTTGTTGAGCTTTTCTCATTCTTGAAGGGCCCTCATATAAGAAAGGTAGAGTTATAACCCCAACTGTTAAGATATTAAGTTCTTTTGCAGCTCTAGCAATTACATGGGCAGATCCAGTTCCAGTACCACCACCCATTCCAGCTGTTATAAAAACCATATTTGCACCTTGTAAAATATTAACAATTTCATTCAGAGATTCATCTGCAGCAGCTTGTCCAATGTCCAGTTTTGCACCTGCACCTAGTCCTTTGGTTAAATTTAATCCCATTTGTATTTTTGTTTGTGCCTTACTTAATCTTAAATCTTGAGCATCTGTATTAACGGCAATAAACTCAACGCCTTGTAAGCCGGCCTCAATCATTCCATTGATTGCATTTCCACCCGCTCCTCCTACTCCTAATACTAGAATTCTAGGTTTCAGTTCTTTTATATCTGGTGTTTTGAAGTTTATTGTCATTTTCTCCCCTTTTAGTTATTAAATTGTTTTTCCCATTTAAGACTTGCTCTGTTAATATTTGATTTTTTTCTAGCGTTTGCCCTAAATTTTTCAAAAAGTGTTGGTTCCCAGATTTGAAATGTTTTACCTTGACCAACAAATAACATGCTACTCTTAATTTTTGCATGTTTTAATAATTTTGGTGTTATTTGAACTCTCCCTTCGCTGTCAAATTGAAGATTTATACTTTCAGATAATATAGATGTTGCAAAATAATCTTTCTTTTCCTCAAAAGGATTTAAATTATCAATTGCATTTGAAATTTTTTCTATTCGATCTTGTGGCCATGCTTCAATAGATTGGTTATTAAAAGATGGATAACAGATTATACCATTGTAGCCTAAGTTTGATAAATAAGATCTATATGATGCAGGCACTGAAACCCTTCCTTTTTTGTCCAATTTGTTTTCGTAAGTTGATAAAAACATAAACCATATTATCCCTAATTTGGGTATTTATGGGATATTATGGGTTTTACAACAAAGCGTCAATAGCTAATATTATGAAACTCTTATAGTTAAATTTATTGATTATTAAGATTTATTTTTATAAATGCCAGATAAACTATAAGCCGGGTTCTGTCATTTAAACTTATCATTTATCTAGGCTTTAAATCACTTTAAAGCTCAAGCAACTAACCCTGATGACTAGCCAAAGACTGCTTTTAGTTATTTCTAACAATGTCATCTCTACTCAGTCTTGCTCCCAGTGGGGTTTTCCATGCGCTAGTTGTTACCAACTGAGCCGGTGTGCTCTTACCACACCTTTTCACCCTTGCCTTGATAAGGCGGTTTATTTTCTGTGGCACTATCCCTAGGGTTTCCCCCGCCAGCTATTAACTGGCACTGTGTCTTTGTAGAGCCCGGACTTTCCTCTTTAATAAAATAAAGCGATAAGTCATTTATCTGGCAAGTGAAAAATTATTCTTTTTTTAATAAATTTCAACTAATAATAATTCAATTAAATTAAGGATTTTAAAATAGCATAGCATTCTTTATCTGCTTCACCTGTAATTAATTCTGGCCTGTATCTTCTTTGAAAACTTTTTATAATTTTATTTTTATCAGATAAATTTTTCGTACCTTTATAACCAAACTTAAATAAAAGACTATCAAAAGTATTTTTATCTTGCAGTTTTATTCCACGAAATCTCCGACATTTTTTTTTACTTATTTTATGCCATAAACATATTTTATTTTTATAGAGTAATTTCCATGGAAATTTTTCACCCGGGTCTTTTTTCCTTAAGGGAGCTATATCTGAATGGCCAAGTATATTTTCTTTTTTAATTTTGTATTTTTTTTTTAATAACTTTGAAAGTTTGATAACTGAATTAATTTGTTTTTTATTAAAGTTTCTATAACCATTATCATGTCCTGGGTTTGAAATTTCAATACCTATAGATTTTGAATTTAGAAGATTATCTTTTTTCCAAGATGAGATACCAGCATGCCAAGCAATATATAAATCTGGGACAATCTTAACAATTTGTCCGTTGGATTTTATAAAATAATGACAACTTACTTTTGATTTAACATTAGTAAGTCTCCGCAAAGCTGCAATTTCAGATTTCATTCCTGTGTAATGAAATATTATATATTTCACTTTATAACTGGCTCTTTTTTTTTCATTAAAATTTGGAGAGTAATTTAAAGACATTTTATCAACATTTTTTGGCATTAATTCAAACAATTTATCTTTATATAATTATCTAATATAATATAACTAATCTATGAATAAACTAATAACAGCATTAACTATTCTAATATTTTCATTTATAAACACGCATGCTATTGGAGGAGATGATGGAAAACTGAAAGTTAATGGAAATGGAAACAACGGATACATTGAGGTGAAAGATTGTTTTGAAAAAGTTAATAGAGGTATATTCTCTTTTAATCAAGTTTTGGATAAAGTAATATTCAAACCTCTAGCCAAAGGCTACAGAATGTTTCCACAACCTATTAGATCAGGAACGAGTAATGCACTTAGTAATATAAGCAATGTAGTCACTGTTCCAAACAATATTCTACAGGGCCAATTTAAAGATGCAGGAGTAAATACAGCAAGATTTGCCATAAACACAACGCTGGGGATTGGTGGAATTTTTGATGTTGCATCTTATTATGGATTAAAAAAAAGAGACAGAGAAGATTATGGGCAAACTTTAGGTGTTTGGGGTGCGGGCCCAGGTTGTTATTTTGTACTACCTATACTAGGTCCAACTACAGTTAGGGATTCTATTGGATCGCTAGCTAATATGTATGGTGGAGACGCATGGTATAATGTAACAGTTGCAAATGATACTCAATATTTTTCAGAAGCTGATTATTATGCATCGAGAGTATTAAGTGGAATTGACTTTAGAGCAAAAAATTTAGAATCTTTTGATAGTCTTGAAAATAATTCTGTTGATCTTTATGCATCTGTCAGAAGTCTTTATTTGCAAGATAGATACCGAAAAATAAGAAATATTGATAAAACAACTGAAACACTTAGTGACGACGACTGGGAAGAATTAGATAGTCAATAACTAATCTTTAAATGAAATTAATTAAACATTTAATTATTTTTTTATTTTTATTAAATTTAAATAATATTTTATATGCAAAAGATCCAAGTGCATTAATAAATGAAATAGTTGATAACGCTGCATCAATATTATCTAGCGAAGATCCTGTGGAGTCAAAAATTATAAAATTAAATGCTATTGCGGAAAGAAGTGTCGATATAAATGGAATAGGCATGTACACCCTTGGAAAATACAGAAAATCTATCGATGATGAGCAAAAATCTAAGTATCAAAAACTATTTAGAAGTTATTTTTTAAAAAGTTTTTCCAGCAGACTAGTCGATTATACAAACCCAAAAATTAATGTTGTGTCTCAAAAAAAGATTAATGATAAATATACAATAGTTAATAGCATTTTAGAGGCTACATCAAAAAGACCACAAGTAAAAATAGATTGGAGAATTTATACAAAAAATCCCGATAGACCCTTAATACGAGATCTAATAGTAGAAGGATTAAGTTTAGCCAGAACACAAAAAGAGGAATTTAACTCAATTATACAAAATAATGATGGTAATATTAATGCATTATTTAAAACACTTGAAGAATTTTTAATTAAATAGTTTAATAAAATCCAATTTCACTTAAGCAAATATTTGATTTAAAGTTATCGAAACCTGCAACTAAACCTACTGATTTTATATTTTGTCCAAATATACTTTGTGGTTGATAGAAATTAGATTTTTTAAATTCTTTTAAAGGTGCTCTAATTTCTGTCCAGTTTTTTTTTGTAGAAAAAGTGTAACTATAATACTGCCAAGGGGCTAAGGTCAAACCAGTTCTTAAATGAATATTGTAATTTTTTTCATTACCATAAACTTTTACGTATATTCCATTATAATCTTTGCTATTAATTTCAGGTTTTAATTTTGCTCTGATTTGGATAAAACCTCCATTATTTTTTGTAGATACATTTCCCATCATTCTATAACATTTAACTCCTTTAATTTTATCGACGATAAATTTTCCTGTTGAGACACCTCCCATTACTTGATCTGTAATGAAATTCCATTTTTGAGATTGATTAGTTAATTTTGGGTATTTTAATTGATCTAAAATCATTACTTTTGAAAAGCTATTGTCTTGATATATTAAAAATAAAACTAAAAATATTATTTTTTTCAAAAGATTATTTTTTTTTTGCGAGCTGTTGAAGAAGATAAATTTCTTTTTCTGTTAGAGTGTTTTTTTCTTCTTTAATTTGGTCTTCCAAACTAAATAGAGTTATTAATGAAAAAAAAGAAACTAAACCAGTTAATATTACAAAGTAAATTGAACTTAAATTAACAACTATCAGTATAATAAATACACTTGTCCATCCAATAAAGATTCCTCTTAAAATCGCACGATGACTCTTTAAATCGGGTATTTTTATAAACTGAATAAATAAAAGTATTAAAAGAAGCATTATTCCTGAAATAGATGCTCTTAATAAAACTAATGTGTCTAGTCCACCTCCATACAATTCTCGATGAATTAAATAAGCAACCACTCCTTTATAAGCGAAATAGAATAGAATTACAGAAGAGACAAATATAGAAACATAGTAAGATATCTTGGGTTTAAATTTTATTTTAAACTTCATTTTAATTATAATAATACTACAATTTTCAAGTAAATTTAAAAAATTATAATTTTAATCTTTGATTTTGAAGGTTTTGGTGGGCCCGCCAGGACTCGAACCTGGGACCAATACATTATGAGTGTACTGCTCTAACCAACTGAGCTACAGGCCCTAAATTGAATTCTTAAATATACCATTTTTTTTATGTTAGCAATTAAAGATAATTAAAAATGGTGGGCCGTGTTGGTTACGCTCCAACTACCCCTGCAATGTCAATGCAGTACTCTACTATTGAGCTAACGGCCCTAACTTTCTAAGAAACTTTTTAGTTGCTTTGATCTACTTGGATGTTTTAATTTTCTTAGAGCTTTAGCTTCTATTTGTCTAATTCTCTCTCTAGTAACTGAGAACTGTAATCCAACCTCTTCTAGCGTATGGTCTGTATTCATTCCAACACCGAACCTCATTCTTAGCACTCTTTCTTCTCTTGGCGTTAAAGTTGATAAAATTTTAGTAGTAGCCTCACTTAAGTTTGATTTAATTGCTTGTTCAAGTGGAGCTAATGCTTTTGTATCTTCTATAAAATCTCCGAGGCTGCTATCTTCTTCATCTCCTACAGGTTTTTCTAGCGAAACTGGTTCTTTAGAAATTTTTAAAACTTTTCTAACTTTCTCTAATGGCATCCTTAATTTTTTCGCAAGTTCTTCTGGTGTAGCCTCCCTTCCAAATTCACTCAAAATCAATCTTTGAGTTCTTACAATTTTGTTTATAGTTTCTATCATGTGAACAGGTATCCTAATGGTTCTTGCTTGGTCTGCTATTGATCTTGTTATAGCTTGTCTTATCCACCAAGTTGCATAAGTAGAAAATTTATATCCTCTTCGATATTCAAATTTATCAACAGCTTTCATCAGACCTATATTTCCCTCTTGTATTAGATCTAAAAATTGAAGACCTCTATTTGTATATTTTTTTGCAATAGAAATTACTAATCTTAGATTAGCTTCAACCATTTCTTTTTTTGCAATTCTTGACTCTTTTTCTCCTTTTTGTACTCTACTT
The DNA here is from genome assembly GCA_902519695.1 of uncultured Pelagibacteraceae bacterium. Lineage (GTDB taxonomy): Bacteria > Pseudomonadota > Alphaproteobacteria > Pelagibacterales > Pelagibacteraceae > Pelagibacter. Next base: position 30,001 of record CABYKN010000003.1, read on the forward strand.
ACAAGTTTTTTATACTCCGTAACAGATATACCAAGCTTGTTACTTGTTTCAACTAATCTATCTCTAATGTTTTTAAATTCAGATTTATTTTTTTGAAAAAACTTTTTCCAGACATCATTTGTGTCTAAAAACTCCTTAAGATTTGGGTTTATTTCATTTCCAACATAAAATTTTATAAACTCATCTCTAGAGATTTTTGATTCTATGGCCAATCTAAGCAAATTACCCTCAAGTGAAATTATTTTTTTGTTTTCCGCATAATGTTTTTGAACAAGTTCCTCTAAAACGGATGGCGAAAGTTGGAGGGATTTAATATGATCTAGTATATCGTTAACTATTTTTTTATAATTTTTTTCTTTGGAAGATGAAAACTTAATGGACTTTAACACACAATCTAGTTTTTCTTTTTGATATTTTATTAATTTATTATATTCTTTTGTAAGTGTTTTTACTGTATGTAAGACTTTTGGTTTTATTTCCGTTTCCATGGCGGCAAGAGTTGGATTAAATTCATCATCTTCTGTATTGCTATTCTCTTCTGTAGATTGTTCTTCATCTTGCTTTTTTTGTTTTGATCCATTTGATTCATCATCATCCATGTAATTTGTATCAATATCAATGATTTCTCTGACAAGTATCTCATCATTTTGTAATTTTTGATCCCACTCAAAAAATTGATGGGCGGTTATTGGGCTTTGTGACAATGCGTTTAACATAACATCTTTTCCTGCTTCTATTCTTTTTGCTATTGCTATTTCTCCCTCCCTAGAAAGAAGTTCTACTCCACCCATCTCTCTCAAATACATTCTTATGGGATCATCACTTTTTTCTAAAGTCTTGCCTTCCTCTTTTGATGAAGAATCTTTTTTCCTTAAAACTTTATAATCTGATTTTTTTTCAACAAGAACTATACTTTCATCCAACATATGGATAAAAGCTTGAGATAAATTTTCACTTGATAAATTTCTTTTTCCAAGAGATTTGTTTAATTCTTCATGAGTTATGAAGCCTCGGTGAATACCTCTGCCCATTAATCTTGCAAATGATTTTGTAATTATTCTTTCCACAATCTAAAGTTTGAAGGATCTATATAATATCTTTATTAAAAAAATCTATGCGAATTTTTTTAAATTTAGTTGATTTTTTGCAGTTTTTTTAACTCTTTTATCTCATTAAAAGTTTTTTCACTCATATCCTGAGAAAACTTCGATTCTAAATCTGATATTCTTTGCTCTAATTCGTAATTTTTTAGATCTTGAATAATTTCACTAAAAATTTCTATAATTTTGTCATCATCGTTTAAATATTTTGAGATTATGTGTTTTACAGATGCATAATTCATAACTCTTTTAATAAGATTTTCATCTACATTTAATTTTTCAACATCTAAGTTTAATAAATTTTCTGATTGATTTAAAATTTCTTCAAATAATTGTTTATTTTCGTCACTATATAATTTTACATTATCTATCAAATGAAAATTTTTATGAATTAATTTTGATTTAGTAATTAATATATACAAGAATGAAAACTCTTTAATTTCAAAAGATTTTAGTGATTTTGTTTCATTATAATAACTTTTAGTTTTAGCTAAAGATTTTGGAAATATTTTATAATTTTTCTTAAATTTTAAATTAATATTTGGTGTTAAATCTGAAAGTTTTTCGAGGAAATATTCTAGTGTGTATTTTTTTACAAATGTGTCTTTAATGTTGGAAGCAATTTCTCTTAGTTTTTTTTCAAAAATAGCTTTTGAACTTGGACTTTCATTTGTTTGACTCATGTAATGTTCGAATATAAATTTATGTATGGGAATAGATCTCTGTGCAGAAATTTCTAAAAACCTATCTTTACCAAATTTATTTACATAATTATCTGGATCCAAATTATTTTCTAAAAGAAGAAATGAAATTTTTTTATCTGGTTTTAATTCATATATAATATTCTCTGCTGCTCTTAATGCAGCCTTATAACCACTTTGATCACCATCAAAACATATTATAATATGATTATAGAACTGGTTCAAAATTTGAGTCTGCTTACTTGTTAAAGCTGTTCCTAAATTTGCAACAGTATTTTCTATTCCATTTTTAGATAAACCAATAACATCCATATATCCTTCGACCAAATAAACTTCTTCTAATTTATTTGATAACTTTCTTGCCTTATCTAGATTATATAAATTTGAACCCTTCTTAAAAAAAGGTGTTTCAGGTGAATTAATATATTTAGCTAAATTTTTATTATCTTCTATAATCCTACCTCCAAAAGCTATTATATTCCCAGAAATATTGTTTATAGGAAAGATAATTCTATTTCTAAATCTTGATATAAATTTCTTTTTTTTCTCATCAAAATAAAAGAGGCCAGTTTGTTTAATTACATCCTCGTCAAAATTCTTTTTTAATTTTTCGAAGTAATCTAAATCTTCAGTTACAAAACCGAGATTGAAATTTTTGACTTCAACACCAGATAGTCCTCTTTTTTTTAAATAATTTTTTGCTTTAAATGACTTTTCATTTTTAAATAATTCGTTTTTATAAAATTCAGAAAATTCTTTGTATATAGCTTTGTATAATTTCCATTGATTTTCTCTTTCCTCATCTTGCTTTGAAAATGTATAAGGTTGCATTCCTGCAATATTGGAAAGCATTTTAACAGCTTCACCAAATCTAAGATTTTGAGTTTTCATTACAAAATCAAAAATATTTCCGTGCTCGCTAGTGCTAAAACAATGATAAAATTCTTTTTCATCATTAACCGTAAATGATGGGGTTTTTTCTGTTTTAAACGGAGATAAACCAACATACTCCTTGCCTCTTTTTTTAAGCTTCACAGTTTTAGAGACAACTGTTGAAACTTTCAGCCTTGTTTTAATTTCATCTAAATATTCTTTTGGATATTTCATTAACTATTAAGCAAATTTTTTATTATCTGACCTGCTTTAGAGAAATCAACTGTATCAGCATGATTTTTTTTCAATTCTCCCATGACTTTGCCCATATCCTTTATCGAAGAGGCTCCAGAAATTTTTATAATTTCTTCACAAATCTTTTTTGTATCTGTCTCAGATAATTGTTTAGGTAAATATTCGGATAAAACATCAAGCTCTCCTTGCTCAATTTCTAATAAATCTGATCTGTTATTTTTTTTATATATTTCAATTGATTCGGATCTTTGTTTGATCATTTTTTTTAAGAGCTTTTTAATATCCTCATCATCTGTCTCTTTTTTATTTGGACCAGACCTATTGTTAATATCTAAGTCCTTAACTCCAGATAAAATTAACCTATAAGTTGATATCTTATTTTTATCTTTCGATTTTAAAGCATTTTTGTAATTGTTTTCTATTTTATCTCTTAGAGACATACTAGAATGTACTTCATAGACAAAATTGTTCAAAAGAAAAATTGTATTTTTAAAAAATTATTATAGATCTGTTGCGGATAAATACGTTTTATTGTATTAACCTTTAACTCATGAGTTGTAATTGACTTTAAAACGAAAAAACAAAACTTCACATCTCACAAATTATAACACAGCTATTTTAGTTCTTGAAAATAAATCAGTCTTTAAAGGAGTCGGTCTGGGACATATAGGAGAGGTAACCGGAGAGGTGTGTTTTAATACATCATTAACTGGTTACCAAGAAATTATATCTGATCCATCATATGCCGGACAGATAATAAATTTTACATTTCCACACATTGGAAACGTTGGGGCTAATAAAGAGGACATAGAGTCTGATAAAATATGGACAAGAGGAGTTATTTTTAATTCAGAGATAACAAGTCCTTCTAATTATAGATCTCTGCAAAATTTAAATAAATGGCTTAAAAAAAATAAAATAGTAGGCATAACTGGTCTAGACACTAGAAGTTTAACAAATTTTATTAGAGATAAAGGAGCTCCAAAAGGAACAATATCAAACAATAAATATGGTAAATTTAATATTAATAAACTAATAAATAAATCAATAAAATGGCCTGGTTTAAATGGTATGGACCTTGCTCAAGAGGTCACAACTAATAAAACTTATATTTGGAAAGGATATAAAACTTGGAAAAAAAATAAGGGATATGAAAAAAATAAAAAGAAAAAATTTAGGGTTGTGGCGATAGATTATGGAATTAAAAAAAACATACTTAGGTATTTTTCTGATTTTGATTGTGAAGTTAAAGTCGTTTCCTGCAAAGAAAATGCAAATAATATACTTAATCTAAAACCTCATGGAATTTTTTTGTCAAACGGTCCTGGAGATCCTGCTGCAACAGGAAAGTATGCAATTAAAGTTATAAAAAATTTAATAAAAAAAAAAATTCCATTATTTGGGATATGTTTGGGTCATCAAATATTAGCTTTAGCTTTAGATGCAAAAACCAAAAAGATGAAGTTAGGACATAGAGGTGCAAATCATCCAGTCAAAAATTTAATTACCAAGAAAGTCGAAATCACCAGTCAAAATCACGGATTTGAGGTTGTTAAGCAAAGCTTAAAAAAAAACACAGAAATAACGCATCTGTCATTATTTGATAATTCTATAGAAGGAATAAGATTAAAAAATCAACCGGTTTTCTCAGTCCAATATCATCCTGAAGCTAATCCTGGACCACAAGATAGTAAATATTTATTTAGTAATTTTATTAAAGACATAAAAAAATATGCCAAAAAGAAAAGACATTAAAAAAATTTTAGTTATTGGAGCTGGTCCAATTATCATTGGTCAAGCTTGTGAATTTGATTATTCAGGAACACAAGCATGCAAAGCATTAAAGGATGAGGGTTATAAAGTAATATTAATCAACTCAAATCCTGCTACTATAATGACCGATCCTGGTGTTGCTGATAAAACTTATATCGAACCAATATCTTTGGAAGTACTCGAGGAAGTCATCAAAAAAGAAAGGCCTGATGCTATTCTACCGACAATGGGAGGTCAAACTGCATTAAATCTTGCAATAAATGCAGAAAAAATTGGTTTGCTTAAAAAGTATAAAATTGAACTTATCGGAGCAAACTCTAGAGCAATAGCAAATGCTGAGGATAGAAAAAAATTCAGAAAAAATATGTCAGATATTGGTATCGATTTACCAAAATCAGAGGTTTTGAATAAATTTTCAAACGCAAAAAAATGTTTAAATAAAATAGGACTACCTGCAATTATTAGACCTTCATTTACTTTAGGAGGATTGGGTGGAGGTATTGCGAGAACAACAAAAGATTTTTTTAAGATTGTAAAAGAAGGGATGAACGAGTCTCCTCAAAATCAGGTTTTGGTTGAGGAATGTTTGGATGGCTGGAAAGAATTTGAGATGGAGGTTGTGAGAGATAAAAATGATAATTGTATAATTATCTGCTCAATAGAAAATGTTGATCCAATGGGAACTCATACAGGTGACTCTGTTACAATAGCTCCAGCATTAACATTAACAGATAAAGAGTACCAAGTAATGAGAAATGCATCTATTGCTTGCTTAAGAAAAATAGGTGTTGAAACTGGAGGTTCAAATGTTCAATTTGCAATAAATCCAAAAAATGGAAGAATGGTAATTATTGAAATGAACCCTAGAGTTTCAAGATCATCTGCGTTAGCCTCTAAAGCAACTGGCTTTCCAATAGCAAAAGTGGCAGCAAAATTAGCAGTTGGTTATACTCTTGATGAACTACAAAATGAAATAACAAAAGTAACACCAGCTTCTTTTGAACCAACAATCGATTACATTGTAACAAAAATTCCAAGGTTTACGTTTGAAAAATTTTCTGACACCGAAGCAATTTTAGGTACATCCATGAGATCAGTTGGTGAAGCAATGGCAATTGGGAGAAATTTCAAAGAGTCTTTTCAAAAAGCTCTGGTTTCACTTGAAACTGGTTTGTCAGGATTAGATAATATTTTTAACTATTCAAAAAAAGAAATTCTAAAAAATTTAAAAATCAATATTCCAAATAAATTGCTATTAATTGCTGAAGCTTTTAGAAAAAAAATTTCTTTAGATAATATATATAAATTATCAAAAGTAGATCCTTGGTTTTTAAATCAAATTAAGGAAATAGTTGATGAAGAAAAAGTACTAAATTTAAAAGGACTGCCCAAAACTTTTGAGGAATTTAATAGAATAAAATCAATAGGTTTTTCTGACAAAAAGATATCACAATTAACTGGAGAACAAGAAGCAATTGTCAAATCAAGAAGAAAAGGATTAAAAGTTATTCCTGTTTTTAAGAAAGTTGATACCTGTGCTGCTGAATTCAAATCTTTTACACCTTATATGTATTCTACATATCAAAGAAATTTTTCTATTAAAACTGAGTGCGAAGCTGAACCAAGCACTAAAAAGAAAATAATAATTTTAGGTGGAGGACCAAATAGGATTGGTCAAGGTATAGAATTTGATTATTGCTGTTGTCAGGCAAGCTTTTCTTTAAAAGAAGCAGGTTTTGAAACAATAATGATAAATTGTAACCCGGAAACTGTTTCTACAGACTATGATACAAGTGATAGATTATACTTTGAACCTTTAATTGAAGAGTATGTTGAGAATATAATTTTAAAAGAAAAATCAAAAGGAAATCTAATTGGGATTATTGCACAATTTGGAGGCCAAACTCCTATCAAATTAGCTAAATTTTTAGATGAAAATAAATTGCCTATTTTAGGGACACAATATAAATCGATTGATCTTGCGGAAGATAGAGACAGATTTAGAGAGTTGCTTATAAAACTTAAATTAAAACAAGCAGAAAGTGGAATAGCCTACAAGTTTGATCAAGCTATGAATGTTGCTGAAAAAATTGGATTGCCTGTAGTTGTTCGACCTTCTTATGTTTTGGGTGGAAGAGCTATGGAAATTGTTCATGATAAAAGTCAATTGAAACAATTTATAAATGAGGCCTTCAATGCATCAGAACAAAATCCAATCTTAATTGATAAATTTATCGATAATGCAATGGAAGTAGATGTAGATGCAATTTCTGATGGAAAAGATGTTTATGTAGCTGGGATAATGCAACACATCGAGGAAGCTGGAATTCATTCAGGAGACTCTGCTTGTTGCTTGCCACCAGTATCAATAAAGGCGAACCTTTTAAGAGAAATAAAAATACAAACAAGAAAACTGGCCTTGGCTTTAAAAGTTAAAGGATTTTTAAATATTCAATTCGCAATTAAAAATGATGAAATTTTTGTAATTGAAGTCAATCCCAGAGCAAGTAGGACAGTTCCATTTGTCTCAAAAGCGAATGGTATTCCGCTTGCTAAAATTGCATCAAGAATAATGTCTGGAGATAAGTTAAGTAAATATAAATTAAAATATAAAACAAATAAAAAATTTGCTGTAAAAGAAGCTGTATTTCCATTCAATAAATTTCCAGATAGTGATTTATTACTTGGTCCTGAAATGAAGTCTACTGGTGAGGTAATGGGTTTTGATGATGATTTTGGAATGGCTGTTGCAAAAAGTCAAATTGCTGCTTCAAATTCATTGCCAACTAAAGGAATGGCATTCTTATCGGTAAAAGACTCTCACAAACAGGAAATAATAGGTGTTGCTCAAAGATTAATAAAACTTGGATTCACACTTTCTGCAACCAAAGGAACTTCTGAAATTTTAAAACAAAATGGATTGAAATGTAAAAAAATTAATAAAGTAAGTAGCGGGAGACCACATATAGTAGATGTTTTAAATTCAAAAAAAATATCATTGGTAATAAATACTGGAGGTGGAAACTCAGAGCACAGGATTAGTGATGCTAGAGCATTAAGAAGAGGAACTCTTGCAAACAAAATTCCTTATTGTACGAATATGTCTACAGCCTATTCATTCTTGGAAGCAATAAAATCTTTAAAAACAACAAAATTAAGAGTTAAATCTCTACAAGATAATTAATTTAATTGACTTTCCAATCTGTCTCGAATGTAACATAATTTACTTGAAGACATCTTCTCTCTTTTACTATTTCTTTTTTTTCCATACCATGCCATGTGTTAGGGCCACTTGAAAAGAAATAGCCATAATTATCCTTAAAAGGAACAGTTTTTGCTAATTTTAGATTTTCATCATAAAAATCTGTTCCTAAATCTTCTTTTTCATTATGCTTATTTACGAATAATAAACATGACATCAGTTTCTCTTTGATATCGCAATGTGGTTTTAACCAGAATCCTTTTCTGTCACAGATAACTTCAACTCTTACATATGAATTTGAAAGATCTTTATTTATCATTTCAGAAATTTTTTTATAAGTTGATGGATTTTGAAGTTCTTTAATAAATTCAACTAGATTAGGAAATTGATTTGAATTTTCTTTTGTAACAAAACATCTAAATTTTAATGCCTTGCCTCCGTCTGATATACCTTCTCTAAACTTACCTTCACCTCCATCGATTGCTCTTGTACCATCATAGTTTAAATTATGTTCTATCGGATTAGCTATATCAGCGTTTACAATTTCCTGAACTTGGCCATCAGTTAGTGGTTGATTTAATTCCCAATGTTCAAAAGGAGTTTTGTGATTTGATGAATTTTCTAATATTGAATTTAAAAATGCCATTATAATTGAATTTTATCTTTAATGATATTTGCTACTCTATTCGTTTCATCTAATTTTTCATAGTTCCAATTTTCTAATTTTTCTCCTAATTCTCTAACAATTTTCATTTCTTGAAATAATTTTCTAAAATTTTTAAATCTTTTATCGCTTTTTTTAGGTGGAATAGTGGCAATATAAATTGGCTTACCTGTTAAAGCTGCCTCTGAAATCATAGAGCTGGAATCACAAGTAATAACTAAATGTTTTGATTGTGAAAGAGCGCTTAAATAGGCTTTTTTATCAACACCATCTAATACTAAATGATCATTTCCAAAATATATTTTTGCATGTTCTATAGTTCCCTTTGGCGTTCTCATAGAAGGGATGACTACTAAATTAAGATTATTTTCTTTAACTAAATAATTTACTTTTGAAAAAATTTCTTGGATATTTCTATCTGAATAATCATAATACTGGGTAGGACCACCAATTATTAACGAAATTATATTTTTATCCATCAATTTGCTTGAAATACTAAATAAATATTCTTTGTATTTTTCAATTTCTTCACTTGTTAAATAATGAATAGCTCCTTTTGTTTTTAATACATTATGTCCATCAAGATTATCGTGCTCAGGCACTACAACTAGATCAAAATTATCAAGTTTTATCTTTGGGTTTTGAATATGAATGTTAAATACTTTTTTCTTTGAATTTTTTTTTAAGAATAATGACGGAATAATACTTTTTCTTCCACATGAAATTATTAAATCAACATCTTCGCATTCAATTTTTTTAAAAACCGAGTCGGATATTGGAGTGAATTTTGGCGGTATAACTTTCCAGAAACCTTTTGTTTCAACTGTGTGGTGAGAATAATTTATATCTAAAGCTTTAGCCAAACCTTCTACTTGGCTAATCATCCCATGCATACCTTCTGTTAATAATATACCTTTCAATTTAGTCATTAATCATTATATAGCTTTCATATGAGTGAAAATCCAACTAAACACACAAAAGTGTTAATAATTGGGTCAGGTCCCGCTGGATATACAGCAGCAATTTATGCTGCAAGAGCAATGTTAAAACCAATATTAGTTCATGGTATGGAACCTGGTGGCCAATTAACAACAACAACTGATGTTGAAAACTTTCCTGGATTTAAAGACGTAATACAAGGGCCATGGCTTATGGATCAAATGAAAGGTCAGGCAGAAGTAGTTGGAACTGAAATGATACAAGATCATATTGCATCAGTGGACTTAAAATCTAAGCCATTTAAAGCTGTTGGAGATAGCGGTCAAATTTATGAAGCAGACTCAATAATTATTTCAACAGGAGCTCAAGCTAGATGGTTAAATATTGACTCAGAACAAAGCTTCAGAGGTTTTGGTGTATCTGCATGTGCAACATGTGATGGATTTTTTTTTAAAGACAAAACTGTAGCAGTTGTTGGAGGTGGAAATGCTGCAGTTGAGGAAGCTATGTTTTTAACAAAATTTGCTTCAAAAGTTCAACTTATACACAGAAGAGATAGTTTGAGAGCAGAAAAATTACTTCAAAAGAAATTAATGGAAAATAAAAAAATTGAAATAATTTGGGACTCTGTTGTTGATGAAGTTATTGGGGATAATGATCCTAAAAATGTAACTGGATTAAAAATTAAAAATGTTAAAACAAATAAAATAGACGAACTAAAAATTGATGGCTTGTTTATAGCTATAGGGCATGATCCAGCAACGTCAATATTTAAAGACCAACTAGAAATGGATAATGAGGGTTATTTAATAACAAAACCAGAATCCACAGAAACAAATATACCGGGAGTTTTTGCTGCTGGTGATGTAAAAGATAAAATATTTAGACAGGCCGTTACAGCTGCTGGTATGGGATGTATGGCAGCATTAGAAGCTGAAAAACATTTATCCGAATAAATGAATGAAACAGTATTGTTAACGGGTATAAGTGGATGGATCGCTAAACACACTGCAATTGAATTATTAAAATCGGGATATAAAGTTTTAGGCACAGTTAGAGATTCTGGTTTAATAGAGCAAACAAAAAAAACCATAAATGAATATGCATCAATTGATAAATTATCATTTGTCGAATTAGATCTTTTAAAAGACGAAGGTTGGGATGAGGCATTAAAAGGCTGTAAGTATGTAATGCATGTGGCTTCTCCTTTCCCTTTAAAGACCTCTAGAGATCGTGAAAGTCTTGTTCCAACAGCTAAAGATGGAACTATAAGAGTTTTAAAAGCTGCTGTTAATGCGGGAGTTGAACGTATTGTTAAAACTTCTTCCATTGCAACAATGTTTAGAAAGCCTAATAGGACAAATCCATATACATTTGGTGAAAATGATTGGAGTGATGCTAATTGGAAAGGTTGTAATGATTACTTTGTTTCAAAAATCAAGGCTGAAAAAGCAGCTTGGGAATTTATGGAGAATAAAGGTTTAAAGAATAAGTTGGTATGTATATGTCCTGGAGGTGTCTTTGGAGACGCTTTAGATACTAAAGAAAAAACTTCGATAAGTTATGTTAAATTATTTCTAGAAGGTAAATATCCAGGTGCTCCGGATTTTAGTATTTTAGTCTCAGATATGAAAGATGTAGTGAAAGCTCACATCAATTCTTTAACAATACCAGATGTTGGTGGAAGACGACTTATAATTGGCTCTGAGGTCAAAAGAATGATAGATTTTTCTAATATTATGGCTGAAGCATTACCTAAATATTCAAAAAAACTTCCAAAAAGAGTGTTGCCAAACTTTTTAGTTAGAATAATTAGTCATCTGGATACGAGTGCAAAAATGATGGTTCCAGATTTAGGGATACAAATGCAAACTGATGCTTCATATGCTGAAGATTTATTAGGATTTAAATTTCAGCCGGCTAGAGGATGTATTGAGGATGCAGCAAAATCAGTAGTTAGACTTGGATTAGTATAATATGACAAAAGGAATAAAGTGGATTATGTTTGCAACTGGCTGGATGTCATTCAGGGCTATTGGGTCAAGTTTAATTTTATTTTGGACAATCACAGAAAATGAGAGAGCAGCACCATACGAGTGGATTGTATCTTTGACTGGTGATTTTATAATTGGAATAACTGCTTTATTTTTAGTTTACTTTATTTATAAAAAACCATCTGCAGTACTTTGGGGTATTTTATTAGCTTGGAACTTTGTTGGTTTATTTGATTTATATGAGGCCATAACAACTAGTATTTTAGTTCCATATGAACCGATTCCAGAATTAGGTTTAAATGATTTTGGTGTGAAATCTGTGCTTACTCTTAACTCAATTATTCATATATCTGCGATTTATTTGTTATTTCAGTCTAGAATAAAAAGTTATTTTAACTTATAAAAGATTATTAATGGAAAACATTGTAAAGCAAATACAGCTTGTAGCATTAGTAATCATTTTAGTTAGTACAGTCATTGCTTTTGGGCAAGAGATGTATCAGATGATACTCGTGCAAAGAGTTACTTTAGCTGATCTGCTTTTGCTTTTTCTATATCTTGAGGTGCTTGCAATGGTTAGAGTATTTTGGGAAAGCCAATCAATTCAAATTACTTTACCTTTATTTATAGCTATAACAGCACTCGCTAGATTTATTATTTTACAAGGAAAATCTCTAAATCCAGAGATATTACTTTATGAAGCTGGTGCGATTGTTTTAATTGCTCTAGCAATTGTAATTTTAAGATTTAGAAATTCTTCTCTAATTGGACTAAATAAAAAAAAATAGGTTTATCCTAAATCCTCACAAAACTTTTTAATTCTAGACATTGCAATTTTAAGTTTTGCCATTGAAGTTGCATATGAAATTCTAAAATATCCATCTAAACCAAATGCTGAGCCCTGAACAGCTGCAACATTTTGTTTTTCTAATAGCTTTTGAACAAAATCAGTATCTTTTTTAAGTTTAGTTCTTTTATTTAGAAGTTTTTTACAATTCGGAAATACATAAAATGCACCATTAGGTTTTAAACAACTAATACCATCAATATTATTTAAACTTTTTACAACAAAATCTCTTCTTTCTTTAAATGATTTAGATCTTTTTTTAATAAAATCTTGTTTGCCATTTAAAGCTTCAACAGCTGCTGCTTGACTAATTGATGATGGATTCGAAGTAGACTGAGATTGAATTTTTCTAATTGCAGAAATTATTTCTTTTGGTCCAGCGGCATAACCAATTCTCCAACCAGTCATTGCATAAGATTTGCTCACTCCATTCATTGTTAAAGTTCGAGATTTTAATTTTGAAATTTGAGCAATTGTAAAAAATTTAAAATTATCATATTTAACATGCTCATAAATATCATCGCTTAAAATATGAACTTTTTTGTTTTTTATTAAAACCTTTGCTAATTTTTGAATTTCTGATTTGCTGTATCCAGATCCAGTTGGATTAGATGGAGAATTAAGGATTATCCATTTCGTTCTTTTTGTAATTGCAGTTTTTAATTTTGCAGGTGTAATTTTAAATCCATCTTTTTCATCACATTTTACTATTTTTGGTTTTCCTCCTGCTAGGAGAACCATATCCGGATATGAAACCCAGAATGGTGCAGGAATAATAACTTCATCTCCTTTATTTAAAGTTGCCATAAAGTGTTATAGAGAACTTGTTTCCCCCCAGTTCCAACAGTGATTTCATCTAGTTTATAATTTAGTTTATTTTCTCTTTTAAATTTTTTTAAAATTGCTTTTTTTAATGCTGGAGTTCCATCAACTGCAGTATACTTTGTGTCTCCGTCTCTTATTGCTTTAATGGCTGCATTTTTAACATTGATAGGAGTATCAAAATCTGGTTCCCCTGCCCCAAGTCCAACTACATCTTTTCCTGCAGCTCTTAATTCTCTTGCCTTTTGAGTAACTGCAATAGTTGGGGATGGTTTAATTCTTTTTAAATTATTAGATATTATGCTCATTGAATTATGAAATTATTCAATTACGTTGTTTAATATATGGAGAATACATATCAAGACCTAATTACAGACATTCAGAGCAAAAACCCAAAAATCGGTGGAAAACTTGAAGGTGGAAAAAAATTCAAAATAAAGTCAGATTTTACACCGGCTGGTGACCAGCCAGATGCAATTAAAAGGCTTGTCCAAGGAGCTAAAAAAAATGAGTTTAATCAAGTATTATTAGGAGTAACTGGATCTGGAAAAACTTTTACAATGGCAAAAGTTATAGAAGCTACGAATAGACCAGCGTTAATATTGGCACCAAATAAAACTTTGGCAGCTCAACTTTACGGTGAGATGAAAACTTTTTTTCCAGATAATGCTGTTGAGTATTTTGTATCTTACTATGATTATTACACTCCAGAAGCTTACGTGCCAAGATCAGATACTTACATAGAGAAAGAAGCATCTATAAACGAGCAGATTGATAGAATGAGACACTCGGCAACAAGATCCCTTCTTGAAAGAGACGATGTTTTAATTGTTGCAAGTGTTTCCTGTATTTATGGTTTGGGATCAGTCGAAGCTTACAGTAAAATGACTTTAACTCTTCAGAAAAACTATGAATATAATAGAGAACAAATAATAAAATCTCTTGTTGCTCTTCAGTACAAGAGAAATGATCAAAATTTTTTTAGAGGAACATTTAGGGCAAGGGGAGAATATTTAGAAATATTTCCATCTCATCTAGAGGATAGAGCATGGAGGCTAAGTTTATTTGGTGATAAACTTGAGAAGATTGAGGAATTTGATCCTTTGACAGGAGATCAGGTTAGAGATCTTAGTCTAGTAAAAGTTTATGCTAATTCTCATTACATCACTCCTAAACCAACTGTAGAACAAGCAATTATAAAAATAAGAAAAGAATTAGAGGAAACTTTAAAAAAACACAAATCAGAAAACAAATTATTAGAGGCGCAACGATTAGAGGAGAGAACTAAATTTGATTTAGAAATGATTGAGGCAACTGGATCTTGTGCGGGAATTGAAAATTATTCAAGATTTTTATCTGGTAGAAAACCAGGAGAGCCACCACCTACTCTTTTTGAATATTTTCCTGATAACACATTAGTTTTTGTAGATGAGTCTCATGTTACAGTTCCCCAACTTAATGGGATGTTTAAGGGAGATAGATCTCGAAAAAGCACGTTGGCTGAGTATGGTTTTAGATTGCCTTCTTGTATGGATAACAGACCTTTAAAATTTGAGGAGTGGGATTTGATGAGAACACAAACTGTATTTGTTTCAGCAACTCCTGGACCGTGGGAGTTAGAACAAACTAAAGGCAAGTTTATTGATCAAGTCATAAGACCTACAGGCTTAATTGATCCACCAGTTGAGATTAGACCAGCAAAAAATCAAGTAGACGACCTTATGCATGAATGCAAAAAAGTAGTTGAAAATAATTATAGAGTTTTGGTTACAACACTTACAAAAAAAATGGCAGAGGATTTAACTGAGTATCTTCACGAAAATGGGATAAAAGTAAGATACCTTCATTCTGATATAGATACACTTGAGAGAATAGAGATTATGAGAGATCTTAGAATGGGTGTATTTGATGTTCTAGTTGGAATAAATTTATTAAGAGAAGGTTTAGATATTCCAGAATGTGCATTAGTTGGAATACTAGATGCTGATAAGGAAGGATTTTTGCGATCAGAAACTTCACTAATTCAAACAATAGGAAGAGCTGCAAGAAATGTGGATGGAAAAGTTATTCTTTATGCCGATAAGGAAACAAAAAGTATAAAGAAAGCAATTAAAGAAACTGAGAGAAGAAGAAAGATTCAATTAGAGTACAATAAGAAAAATAAAATCGACGCTAAATCTGTAAAAAAAGAAATAAGTGACATTTTAGAAAGTGTCTACGAGAAAGATTACGTCAAAATAAGTGAGGGTTCCAATATTGGTGGTAACCTTAAAAAACATTTAAAAGGATTAGACAAAAAGATGAAAGAAGCTGCATCTAATCTGGAATTTGAGGAAGCTGCTAAAATTAGAGATGAGATGAGAAAACTTCAAAGTACAGAATTAGAAATTACTTTAAACCCCAAAATTAGACAGTACGATGTTAAAAATAAAATTTATCCTAAAGGCAGATCAACACTAGGTATGCCTGGCACAAGAGTTACAAAAAAAAGAGATAAAAAATGGAAGCACGGAAGATAATAATTACTGGAGCAGCAACTCGAATGGGAGCTGCCATAGCTAAAAAATTATCTGGACCTAATATTGAAATTGTTATCCATTATAACAAATCTAGATCTAAAGCAGAAAATCTTAAAAAAGATTTAACTAAAGGTGGTACAAAAATTTATTTAGTAAAAGCAGATTTAACTAAAGAAAAAGAAATAGATAGAATGCTTAAATTTTCAAAATCAAAGTTGAAATATTTTGATTGTTTGATTAATAATGCTTCATTATTTGAGAACGATAAACTTGAAAATTTCACAACAAAAAGTTGGGAAAGCCATTTAAAAGCGAATTTAAAAGCGCCAGCTTTATTATCAAAAGGTTTTGCTAAAAATATTAGAGGCAAAAACAATAATATTATTAATATAATTGATCAAAGAGTATTCAAGTTAACTCCATATTTTTTTTCATATACATTAAGTAAATCTGGTCTTTACACTTTAACCAAAACCAGCGCTATGAGTCTTGCCCCAAATATTAGAGTAAATGGAATTGCTCCAGGTCCAACTATTAAAAATAAAAGACAGTCTGATAAACATTTTAAAAAACAATACATGGCAACACCTCTTAAAAAACAGACGGATGTTCAAGAAATCTGCAATGCTGTTGACTTTTTTATAAAAAATAGATCTATTACAGGTCAAGTTTTAGCAATTGATAATGGCCAAAACTTAAACTGGCAAACTCCAGATATAATGGGTGGTAAGGAATGAAAAAAATACTAACAATTTGTTTTTACTTTGTTTTTGGAACAAGTGTTTTGGCTCATTCTACAAAAAATATAAATATTGATATTAGAGCAGAATGTAAAAAATCAAAATCAGTTTTAAACTGGGTTTCTAAAAATAAATTATCAAAAGGTGGTGAGTTAATAAAATTTAAATCTTTTTCTGGTTTTGATCAAAGAACTGTTCTGACCGATGGTCATAAAAAAAATCCAATAGAAATTACTGGTTATCTACAATTGCCTGAGGGTTCAAGTAAAGTTCCTATAGTTATATGGACACATAGTAGTGGAGGTCCAGGCGAGTATGTGTGGAATGATTTTGTTTACCATGGAACTAGAAATCTAATAGATGCTGGTATAGGTGTAATGTATGTTGACAATTTCTGTCATAGAGGTGCGAAAGATACATGGAGAGATCAATCTAAAGTACCACTAATTAATGGAGCAATAGACGCTATTATGGCTTACAAGTTGTTACAATCTCATCCGAGGTCTAACGGAAAGTTTGGAACAACAGGTCATTCAAGGGGTGGGAATAACAGTCTTTATTTAGCAGATGTAAAGTTCACATCTAAATTTTTAGATGGGACTAGTGGTTTTGATGCAATATTACCTGAAGCAGCAGAATGTAAGCTTGCAGGTTTCTTTAATAAACCAGAACTAACATCAAATACTAAATTACTTTATGTTCATGGGGTTGCTGATGACTATACATTGCCAAAACCTTGTGAGGACTATGTAAATAAGATTAAATCTGAGCCTGGACAGATTGAGATTGATATGAAAGATGGTTGGTATCATGGTTTTCATTATGGCCAAAAACCTAAAAAATATAAAGCAATGACAGTTAGTAAGTGTCCAGCATTTTTTGTTGATAATGATGGATTTGTTGTTGGAAGTGAATGGCCAGATTTAGTATTAAAAAAATATAAATTATATTCTTCACTTGATGAATTTTACAAAGGAGCTCAAGAGGAACCAAAAAAAACCTGGAAAAATTCGTTTAAGGTTTTAAAAAAAGAAAAATGTCTTGATAGAGGAGTAATGATCGGTGGTGATCACATGGATGAATATATGCCTCAATTCATAAATTTCTTTAAAGAAAATTTATTATAATGAAAAAAAATAATTTAAAGATTGTTAAAATAGATAAAACGAAGAGCTTATTTAATTACGAAAAAAAAGTATTAATAAAAGAATTAGTGTTGGACTTAAAACTTGGTTATTTTGATTTTGAAAAAGAAAAGCCTCAAAAAGTAAAATTTAATTTAGAAGTAAATTATCAAGATAAACAGCCATCGAATGATAAAGATATTAAATCGATAGTTAACTATGCTAAAATAGTAAAATTAATAAAAAAACTAGTAAAAAACAAACATTACAATTTTCTTGAAACATTGGCAGAAGATGTTTTTGATGAACTATTCAAAGATAAAAGAATAGATAAAATTACTCTTCAAATCGAAAAATTAGAAATAATGAGGGATTGTAGCTCAGTTGGGATCCAAATTTCTAAAAAAAGAAGCCATGATCAGCTCTGATATAGGGAAAGAAGTAATTAAAAAAGAATTGCCCTTGGTTCCTAAGTTGCCAGGTGTTTATAGGATGCTTAATTCAAAAGGAGAAATCCTTTATGTGGGTAAAGCAAAAAATCTTCCAAACAGACTTAAAAGTTATGTTTCAGAGAAAAATCATATCATTAGAACTGAGAGAATGCTCTCTCAGACAAAAAGACTCGAAATTACTACCACCTCAAATGAAAGTGAAGCTTTACTTTTAGAAGCAAATTTAATTAAAAAATTTAAACCAAAATTTAATATTTTACTAAGAGATGACAAATCCTTTCCTTTTATTTTTATAGGTGACAAAGACAAATGGCCACAAATCAAAAGACACAGAGGGAAAAAAGGCAAAGAGGGATTTTATTTTGGACCGTTTGCATCAGCTGGATCTGCAAATTGGACTATAAAAATGATCCAAAAAATATTTCATCTCAGAATTTGTGATGATACTGTTTTCAAAAATAGAGAAAGACCCTGCATACTTTATCAAATTAAAAGGTGCTCAGGTCCATGTGTTGGTTACGTAACTGAGAGTGATTATAAACAAACTGTTGATGATGCAATAGAGTTTGTGTCAGGTAAATCTAGAAAAATTCAGAAAAGCTTATCTAACCAAATGGAAAAGGCTAGTGAGGATTTAGACTTTGAAAAAGCAGTAATATTAAGAGATCGAATTAAATCATTAAATATTATCCAATCTTCTCAAAGAATTAATGAAGCAAATTTAGTCGAAGCAGATGTTATCGCGGGATATAAAGAGTCTGGAAAAACTTGTATTCAAGTTTTTTTTTATAGGTCAAAACAAAATTGGGGTAATCAAGCTTTTTTTCCAAAGCATGATCCAGAAGAAAATCTAAGTGATATCATTAATTCTTTTGTCTCTCAATTTTATGAAAATAAAAGTGTGCCATCTTCAATAATTTTATCAAATGAAATTAAAGAGAAAGAATTAATTGAAAAAACACTTACACAAAAAGAAGGTAAACAAATCACAATTACTGTTGCAAAAAAAGGAACAAAACTAAAAGTTATTAATCAAGCAATAAATAATGCAAAAGATAGTTTGAATAGAAAACTTTACGAGAGTCAGAATAATAGAGATCTTTTTGATGCAGTATCAAAAAAATTCAATCTTGAAACTAATATTAATTTAGTCGAGGTTTACGATAATAGCCATATTCAAGGCACAAATAGTGTGGGCGCTTTAATTACTTATGGCGATGAAGGGTTTGTTAAAAAAAGGTATAGAAAATTCAATATAAAAATTCAAAAAAATGCTCAAGATGATTATGGAATGATGAAAGAAGTTCTTAACAGAAGATTTAAAAGAGCAGTTCAAGAGAAAGATAATTATTTAACTTTCCCCGATTTAGTTTTAATTGATGGAGGGAAGGGTCAATATTCAGTGGCAAGAGAAGCGATGAATGAGCTAGGTCTACATGAAATTCCTATTGTTGCAATAGCAAAGGGTAAGATGAGAAATAGTGGAAATGAAACATTTTTTCATAATGGAAAAGAGTTCAAATTTGAGAAAAATGATCCAACATTATTCTTTTTACAAAGATTAAGAGATGAGTCTCATCGATTTGCTATAAGTGCTCACAGAGCAAAGAGAAAAAAAGGTATAAGCAAATCATTATTAGATCAGATTGATGGTATTGGATCTATCAGAAAAAGGGCATTATTAAATCATTTTGGTTCAGCTAGAGCTGTGGAATCAGCTAGTTTAGACGAAATAAAATCAGTTGATGGAGTTGAGGAAAAAGTTGCAAAAAAAATATATAACTTCTTTCACGAATGAAATTTAAAATACCTAATTATTTAACAATTGGACGAATAATAATTGTTCCAATATTTGTTTTTACATTCTACCTTCCTGGATTTTATGGAGACGTTATTCCATTTGCTCTTTTTTTAATTGCCTCATTTACAGATTTTTTAGATGGTCTTTTGGCGAGGATGTTTAAAGAAGAGTCTAAACTTGGTGAACTTTTAGATCCTATTGCAGATAAAATTATTGTTGCAACTGCGTTAATTTTATTAGTTATGGACCAAACAATAAAAAATTATGAAGTTATTGCAGCCATTATAATTCTTACAAGGGAAATATTAATTTCAGGTTTAAGAGAATTTCTAGCGAAAGGAAAAATAAAGCTTCCAGTTTCTAATTTAGCAAAACTTAAAACATTCTTGCAGATGTTTTCGATAGCAATACTTCTGACTGGGGAAACGGGTAATAAATTAATAAATTTTCAAGATTATAATGCTCAAACAATTGGCATTATTATTTTATGGCTATCTGCGTTTTTAACACTTTATACTGGATATGATTATCTTAGAAAAGGAATAGACCATGCAATATCTGAAGATAATAAGGATTAAGCAGCTTTTTTTTGTCTAACTAACTGATCAAAGCTTTTTGATAATCCTAATATAACATCACAAATTTTGTATTTATGATCTGATATGCTTGCAACAGGTGTTATTTCAGCTGCAGTGCCAGTTAAGAAACATCCATCAAAATTACCTAGTTCATCTGGAGAAATTTTTCTTTCATGAACTTTAATATTTTTTGATTTGGCTAATTCAATTACAGCTTGTCTTGTAATACCATTTAAAAAAGAATCTGGTGTTGGTGTATGTAATTCATTATTTTTATCTTTAAAAAAAATGTTTGCACTTGTTCCTTCTGCAACATTACCTTCAAAATCTAACATTAATGATTCAGAATACCCTTGTTGTTCAGCTTCGTGTTTTGAAAGAGTACAAATCATATATAATCCAGCTGCTTTTGCATCCCAAGGAATAGTATTTGGAGCTGGTCTTCGCCATTTAGAAATATTTAATCTTATTCCTTCAGCTTTTAATTTTGGATCAAAATATGCAGGCCATTCCCATGTTGCTATTGCAACATTAATTGAAGTTTTCTGTGCAGACACACCCATCATTTCGCTTCCTCTCCATGCAAATGGTCTTACATATCCATTTTGAATATTTTGAACCGCCACTATTTTTTTAGAGGCTTCATTTATTTCATCTTTTGTATAAGGAATATTAATGTCTAATCTTTTTGCAGAATAAAATAATCTATCTGTGTGCTCTTCTAGCTTAAATATTTCTCCGTCGTATACTCTTTCACCTTCAAAAACTAAACTTGCATAATGTAGTCCATGACTGATTACATGGCATTTTGCATCTTGCCATTCAACAAGCTCATTATTGTACCAAATTTTTCCTGATCGTTTATCGAAAGGTATCATTATTTAATTTTATAAAAAAATATATTTGTATATATAATATGTCAATATAACTTACCAATATGAAAAAACTTTTATATTTAAAAGATGATGATCTCAAACAATATATTGAAAAAATATTTCTTGGCTACAGAGAGACTGTCTCAGATGCTAGAAATGTGTTGAATAAATACTCCATAGGTGTCGCACATAACAAGGTTATTCATCTAATTTCATTATATGAGGGTATCACAATATCAGAACTTTTAAGAAAATTGAAAGTTACAAAGCAAAGTTTGAATAGAGTTTTGAAAGATTTAATAAATTTAAAAGCTATAAAATATGAAAAAGATCAAGTTGATACGAGAATAAAACATGTCTTCTTAACAGAGGAAGGAGAAAAATTATTTAACGAAATTTTCTCAGCTCAAAAGAAAAGAATTTACCAAGCATTCTCCGCATCAAAATCAAATGAGGTTATTAGTTTTGATAATGTTTTAAAAAAAATAATTAATGGAAAAATTTAAAGCACATATTTTAGTTGTAGATGACGATGATGGCATAAGAGAATTAGTTAAAGAATACCTTTCCCAAAATGAATATCTTGTAACTAGTTCGAATAGTGCCGAAGATGCTCTTGAGAAGGTTAAAATTATAAAATTTGACTTAATAGTGCTTGATATAATGATGCCAGGAAAGAGTGGTTTAGAATTTACAAAAGAAAATAAAGATAAAATTTCGACCCCTATAATTCTTTTAACTGCGAAGGGTGAAGCTTCAGAGAGAATTGAGGGATTGGATATTGGTGCAGACGATTACCTTCCAAAACCTTTTGAGCCTAAAGAATTAATACTTAGAATTAATAATATCTTAAATAAGACAAAATATAAAAATACAAATAGAAAATTTAAATTTGGTAAAATTGAAATAGATCTTAATAAGCAGTTTATTTTGAAAAATGATAAATCAATAAAAATCAATAATACAGAAAAAATAATTTTAGATAAGATGGTTAATTCCCCTGGAAAAATTTTTAAAAGAGAGGAGATTGGAAATCTTATAAAAATTGATAAAGAAAGATCAGTTGACGTAATCATTACAAGACTTAGGAAGAAAATTGAAGAAAACCCCAAAAGCCCAAATTATTTACAAACAATTAGAGGTGAAGGTTATGTTTTATGGATTGAATAAATACATAAAAAATATCTTGCCTAAAAGACTTTTTTATAGAGGTTTACTCATAGTCGCTGTTCCAATAGTAGTTATGCAAATAACTATCTCTTTAGTTTTTTTTGATAGTCTTTGGATCAAAACTAATTCTGGAATGACAAGAGCATTGGTCTCTGAAGTCAAAACTTTTGTAGATGCTTATGATAACGACGAAACTAACAAAGATTTTATAATAATTTTATTCAAAGAACACTTGGGTTTTAATATCAAATATGAAAAAGA
Organism: uncultured Pelagibacteraceae bacterium; assembly: GCA_902519695.1. GTDB lineage: Bacteria > Pseudomonadota > Alphaproteobacteria > Pelagibacterales > Pelagibacteraceae > Pelagibacter. The sequence goes on from CABYKN010000003.1 coordinate 52,691, forward strand.
TAAAATCTTACCAGATAAAATACCAGAAAGATGGTTCAGTCCAGTTGATCGATCACTAAGAAGAGAATTAAAGAAAAAAAATTTAACTTATTGGTTTGATACAACAAACTTCAAAGAAGTTGTTGACTTGAAAATAGGGTATTCAAAAGGATATTTTCAATTTTATATTCCAAGGGACAGACTAACTACAAGTTCGGCTAGATTATTTGGTCTTTGGATAACATTGCCAGCATTGTTAATGATAGCAGTAGCAATAATTTTTTTAAAAAATCAAACTAGACCCATAACTAAACTTGCAGAGGCATCTGAAAGATTTGGTCGAGGAGAAGATATTGACGAATTTAGACCTTCTGGAGCACTCGAAATCCGAAAAGCTGGTTTAGAGTTTGACAAAATGAGAAAAAGAATAATTAGACATCTTAATCAAAGATCTGAGATGCTATCAGGTATCAGCCACGATTTAAGAACACCTTTGACAAGGATAAAACTTCAAATAGCGATGATTAAAGACAAAAGTGTTGTTGAAAAATTATCAAGAGATGTTGATGAAATGGAAAAAATGTTAAATGAATATCTTCAATTCGCAAGATCTGGAGCAAAAGATAAAACTGAAACGTTTGATATATCTGTCCTCCTTGAAGATATATGCAAAAAATATGAGAAACCAAATATAAAATATTTTTTAAAAGAAAAGGTTTATTTTGATGGAAGAAAAAATTTAATAAGTAGATGTATCAATAACCTTATAGATAATTCTTTAAAATTTGCTGATAATGTTGAATTGTATCTAAAAAAAGGAAGATCAACTATTAATATCTCAATAGAAGATGATGGTCCAGGAATACCGCAAAAAGAACATCAAAATGTTTTGAAGCCATTTTATAAAATTGACAAAAGTAGATCAGAAACAAAGTCAAGTGTTGGCCTTGGCTTAGCTATATCATCTGATGTAGTAAAATCACATGGTGGAGATCTTAAATTCGATAAGTCTAGTTTAGGTGGATTAAAAGTTATTATTTCTTTACCCGTTTAGTTTTTTTTTTTATTTTTTTTTCAGCAATTTTTTTTTCCAATTTTTCAATTCTTTTATTTATTATATCAATTTCATCTTTACTTACTAAATTCATTTTAAGGATAATTTCTTCTTTTTTTGAGCGTAAAATATTTACGACTTCATCACTAAAATCTTTGTAGTTGACCAGTCCTTCTTCCAAAAATTTTGCAAATTTATCAAATACGAATCTTGATTTTGACATAATAATTTCTTATCAAAGTTTAAGTAATATTTATAATATTACAATTAAATGTTTATTAATAATTTTGACCCAGTCGCTTTTGAGATCTTTTCATTAGAAATTAGATGGTATTCCTTGTCTTATATATTTGGCTTACTATTTGGCTGGTATTTTGCAAAAAACAAATTAATCAAAGATAATGCTCAGAGAGAATATTTTGATGATTATATAACCTATTTGATCATAAGTATCATCCTTGGTGGAAGACTTGGATATGTAATTATTTATGACTCTATTTATTTTATCAGCAATCCAATTGAGATTATAAAAATTTGGCAAGGTGGCATGTCTTTTCACGGTGCACTAATTGGAATTATTATAGGAACTTATTTTTTCTGCAAAAATAAAAATCAAAATATTTTTAGTTATTTAGATGTGGTTGCTGTTTGTTCTCCTATAGGAATTTTTTTAGGAAGAATATCAAATTTCATAAACTCAGAACTTTATGGCATAGAAACAAATGTGCCATGGTCAGTAAAGTTTATAAAAATTGATGATTTAAATAGACATCCTTCACAAATTTATGAGGCAATATTTGAGGGAGTTGTTCTATTTATTATTTTAAGTTTGTTGTTTAATAGATTAAGGAACATACCTGGGATTATTTCGGGGTATTTTTTAATTTTATACTCTTTTTTTAGATTTGTTATCGAGTTCTTTAGAGAACCAGATCAGCAACTAGGTTATTTATTCTTCAACTTGAGTATGGGGCAAATAATAAGTTGTATAGCACTAACTTGCGGATTAATTATCATCTATTATAAAAATGCTAATAGGACAGAATAAAAAAATCTCATTAGATAAATTTATTTACAAATCTTTGTATGACAAGGATAACGGTTATTATATTAAAAAAAATCCTTTCGGAAAAAAAGGTGATTACATAACATCTCCGAATATTTCTGTTCTTTTTTCAGAAATGATATCTATTTGGTTAATTTCATTTTGGGAGAATTTAAAAAAGCCAAAAAAAATAAATATTGTAGAGCTGGGTGCAGGTAATGGTGAGATGATGTCGCAAATTATACAAACTTTAAATAATTTTAAGGAAATTAGTTTATCTGCCAATTTCTTAATTTTAGAAAAAAGTCCATTGCTGATAAAAATTCAGAAAAGTAAAATAGATAAGAAAAAAGCAAGTTGGATTAGAAATTTAAGAGAAATTCCAAAAGCTCCAACTATATTCTTGGCTAATGAATTTTTTGATGCATTTCCTATCAAGCAGTTTTTAAAGAAAAGCAATAATTGGTATGAAAAATATGTAGCATACAAAAAAAATAAGTTTGAAGTTTGTGATCAAAAAGTGTCGTCAAAAATAATTGAGAGATATTTAGGTAAGGATATAAAAAAAGAAAAATTTGTTGAATATTCACCTTCAGCAATGAAATTTGTTAACGAATTAGGGAATTTTATTTTCAAAAATAATGGTGGTTTATTAATGATAGACTATGGCTTTACCAGTGGAAAAATGAAAAATACTTTGCAAAGTGTTGAGAAGCATAGAAAAATTAGTTTTTTAGAAAATCCCTATAATTCAGATATTACTCATTTAATAAATTTTAAAATGTACGAGAAAGAGTTTGCAAATTCTAATTTGAAATCTTTAATAACAACCCAAGGTAATTTCTTAATGAAATTAGGAATATTAAAAAGAGCTGAGATTATAAGTAAAAATTTACAATTTAGTAAGAAAGCTGACATATTTTATAGAATAAAAAGATTAATTGATGCAAAATATATGGGCTCTTTGTTTAAAGTATTATTTGTAAGCAAATCCAAAAATAATTTTAATTTGGGTTTTAAGTGATTAAGTCAAAAATTTTTAGAGATCAAAAATCCATTTCACATTATTTTTTTAATAGATTGGGTGGCACCTCAAAAGGAATTTACAAAAGTTTAAATTGTGGAAAAGGTTCAAAAGATAAAATTGCTAATATAAGTAAAAATTTAAAAATAGTTTCGAAAAAAATAGGCTGCACAAGTGGAAATCTAGTTTCTCTTAATCAAATTCACAGTAATAAAGTTTACAAAATAAGTGGTATTCCAAAAAAAAGATTGACTGGAGACGCGATGATTACAAATAAGCGAAATATTGCGATTAGTATACTCAGTGCAGATTGCGCACCAATTCTAATTATAGAAAAAAAGCAAAAATTTGTTGGTGCAATACATGCTGGGTGGAAAGGTGCTTTTAAAGGAATAATAAAAAAAACAATCCAACTTTTAAAAAAAAATGGATGCTCAGAGAAAGATATGATTGCTTGCATTGGGCCATGTATAAAAAAAAATAACTACGAAGTAAAAAATGATTTTTTTAAATTATTTAAGGATAAGAATAAAAAAAATGTGAATTTCTTTACATTTAAAAAGAAAAAAATTTATTTTGATTTAAGCGAGTATATAAAATCTCAATTTTATGAAAATGGAGTTAAAAAAATAGATATAATAAGGAAAGATACCTACGCTATAGAAAATAACTATTTTAGTTCTAGAAGATCAAAAAAAAATAAGCATAACGATTATGGTAGAAATATTTCTGCAATTATGATTAAATAAGCTATCTCGGATGAAAATTCTCACAGGAAACAGTAATAAACATCTTAGTCAAAAAATATCTAAATTTTTAAAAAATAGACTAGTAAATTCAAATATAAGAAAATTTGCAGACGGAGAAATCTATGTCGAAATTAATGAGAATATTAGAGGCAATAGTATTTTTTTAATTCAATCCGTTTCATCTCCTGCAAATGACAATTTAATGGAATTACTACTATCGATTGACGCTTTAAAAAGATCATCGGCCAAAAACATAACTGCAGTGATCCCATATTTTGGATATGCAAGACAAGATAGAAAGGTGGTTCCTAGAACATCTATATCTGCAAAACTTGTATCTAATCTTATTGCAAAGGCAGGTGCAGACAGAGTCGTTACAGTTGATTTACATTCGGGACAAATTCAAGGATTTTTTGATATTCCTGTAGATAACTTATTTGCAACTCCAATATTTGCTAGACATATAAAAAAGAAATTAAAAAAAAATAATATAATCTGTGTTGCTCCAGATGTCGGTGGCACCGCAAGAGCAAGGGCTTTAGGAAAATTGTTAAATGTAGATTTAGCAATAGTAGACAAAAGAAGACCCGCTCCTGGAAAGTCAGAAGTAATGAATGTAATTGGAAATGTGAAAAATAAAACTTGTATATTAGTTGATGATATAATCGACTCTGGTGGAACAATTGTAAATGCAGCTTCTGAATTAAAAAAAAGAGGAGCTAAAGATGTTCACGTGTATGTAACACATGGAGTATTAAGTGGTAATGCTGTTGAAAAAATTAAGAAATCTTCGATAAAAAATTTAGTTGTAACTGATACAATAGATAATTCAATGAAAGTTAAAAAAGCTAAGAATATTGAGGTATTAACAATCTCTAATTTGGTTGGAGAAGCTATAAAAAGAATATCAAATTCTACTTCAGTATCAGATCTATTTAAATAATTTACTTGTAAAATTTAGTTTCATAAGTTAAAAACCCGACACTTTATGAGTTTATTAGCAGCCACAATAAGAGAGACAAAAACTAAGGGTGAAGTAAAATCACTTAGAAGTAAAGGTATGGTTCCAGGAATTATTTATGGAGGAGAAGAGCCAAATCAAAAAATCTCTGTCTCTGTTAAAGAAGTAAAAAATTTATTAAATAAAGAAAATATTTTATCAAATATAATTTCAATTAATATTGAAGGAAAAGAACAAAAAGTTTTACCAAGAGTTATTGATTTTGATACGGTTACAGATGAGCCCATACATTTAGATTTTTTAAGAATTGTTAAAGGTGCAAAAGTAATTTTAGAAATTCCAGTTAAATTTATAAACCACGAATTGTCACCAGGATTAAAAAGAGGTGGGGTTTTGAATATCGTAAGACGTAAAGTTGAATTAAGATGTCCTACAGAAAATATACCAACAGAGTTAGTTGTAGATTTAAATAACTTAGATATTGGAGCAAGTATAAAAATATCTTTTATAAATTTACCTGAAAATGTAACACCTACAATTCAAGGAAGAGACTTTGTAATCGCGACTGTAGCAGCACCAACGGTTGTTAAAGAGCCTGAAAAACCAGCAGAAGCTGAGGGAGAAGGTGGAGAAGCTGCAGAGGCAGCTGCTGATGGAGATGCTAAACCTGAAGAAGGTGCAGAAAAAGCTGCAGATGGTGATAAAGGAAAAGAAGAAGGAAAAGCTCCAGCAGAGAAAAAATAATAATCTGTGAAAATAATAATAAAATAAAATGTTGTTACTCGTAGGTTTGGGCAATCCAACCCCAAACAGTCATAATAATAGACATAATATAGGTTTTAAAGTTTTAGATGCGATAAATCAAAAATTTGGTCTTTCAAAACAAAAGCCAAAATTTAAGGGTTTACTTACAACAGGTAATATCGGTGAAAAGAAAATTTATGCTATCAAGCCTCTGACTTTCATGAACAACTCGGGAATATGTATCAGAGAATTGCTTGAATATTTTAAAATTGATGCAGAAGATGTGATTGTTTTTCATGATGATCTAGATGTAGAATTTGGAAAAATAAAGGCAAAATTTGGTGGATCAAGTGCAGGTCACAATGGAGTTGCTTCAATAGATAAATTTATTGGAAAAGACTATTCTAGAGTAAGGATCGGGATTGGAAAGCCAGAGAATAAAATGTCTGTATCAGATTTTGTTTTAAATGATTTTTCTGATGATGAACAAGAACACTTAGAAAAAATTACTCACAATATAATAGACTCTATCGCTATTTTGATAGATAAAAAATTAGATTTATTCTCAAGCAAAGTTAACAATAATTAAATGGGTTTTAAGTGTGGTATAGTTGGTTTACCAAATGTTGGTAAATCTACTTTATTTAATGCACTTACAAATTCAAGTAAAGCTCAAGCAGCAAATTTTCCTTTCTGTACGATAGATCCAAATATAGGTGTAGTTCCTGTACCAGATTATAGGTTAGATGAATTGGTTAAAATTTCAAATTCAAAAAAAAAAATTAATACCACAATATCTTTTGTTGATATAGCAGGATTAGTCGAAGGAGCCTCTAAAGGTGAAGGATTAGGTAACAAATTCTTATCCCATATAAGAGAAGTAGATGCTGTTATTCATTTAATTAGATGTTTTGATTCAGATGATATTCAAAATGTAAATCCAACAGTTGATCCAATTAGAGATTTAGAAATAATTGAAACAGAGATGTCTTTAGCAGATTTGGAATCTATTCAAAAAAGACTAGATAAGAAAAATAAAAAAAATAATGATGAAAATCAAAACCAAATTCTAGAAAGAGCTCAGAATTTAATTAATAATAACGATGATATAAATAAATTATACGAAGAATTTGATAAAAAGGATGTTAAATTATCAGGATTATTGTCAATAAAGCCTAAACTTTATGTTTGTAATGTTGACGAAAATAGCATTGATAAAGGCAATGATTATACAAAAAGTTTTATTGAAAAATATGGTTCTAAAAACACTCTAACTATTTCAGCTGAAATAGAAAATCAATTAAATGAACTAGAAAATGAAGAAAGAAAAAACTATATGAAAATGATCAACGTAGATGATACAGGATTAAATTTATTAATCAAAAAAGGATATGACCTTTTATCTTTAGAGACGTTTTTTACATCAGGAGTTGAGGAGACAAGGGCTTGGACAATTAACAAAAATTGCATGGCACCTCAAGCAGCAGGTATAATTCATACAGATTTTGAAAAAGGTTTTATAAGAGCAGAAACTGTGTCTTATCAAGATTTCGTTGGTAGTGGCGGTTGGTTAAAATCAAGAGAAAACGGCAAAATGAGATTAGAAGGTAAAGATTATATCGTTAAAGATGGGGATGTTCTAAACTTTAGGTTCAACACGTGACCATATCTTCTTCATTGTAAAGTAAACCAATACAGTCAATATTATCAAATAAGCTATAACTCTAAATCCTGTTTTATGTCTTTGCTCTAAATGTGGTTCTGCTGACCACATTAGAAAATTTGTAACATCTTTCGACATTTGCTCAGCTGTAGCTTTTGTTCCATCTGTATACTCAATTAAATCATCAGATAAAGGAGCTGGCATTTTAATTTTATTACCATACATATACTTATTGTAATAAACACCATCATCAAGTTCTACACCCTCTGGTGGTTCAGAATATCCTAACAATAAGGAATAAATATAATCTGCTCCGCCTTTTCTTGCCTTAACTAGAACAGACATATCTGGTGGATAAGCACCACCATTAGCAGCTTTAGCTTCTTGCTCATTAGCATATGGCATCACAAATTTATCAGATAATTTGGCTGGTCTTACAAACATTTCTCCAGTGCTGTCCGGACCATCTGTTACCTCAAAACTTGCTGCTATTGCTTTGGCCTCTGCTTCAGAAAATTCTGGTCCACCCTTTTCTGCTAAATTTCTATAAGTTAAATATTTCATAGAATGGCAAGATGCACATACTTCTGTATATACTTGATATCCCCTTTGTAATGATGATCTATCAAATTTTCCAAATAGACCTTTGAAAGTCCATTTAGTCTCTAAAAAGGGATGTGATTTTTCAGCAGAGTTAGATGAATTTATTACTATAACTGAGAATATTAATACAAAAAAAATATTTTTTAACTTTCTCACTTTATTGTTTTTTCTATTTTTTCATCACTCCTTGCTGCAGCTAAATTTGGTGAGCCTCCTAAAACTGGCTCGGTAATACTCAAAGGCAGCGGGGTAGTTTTTTCTTTCCATCCTAAAACTGGAAGAATAATTAAAAAATGCGCAAAGTAGTACGCTGTAGCAACTCTTGCAATTAACAAGTACAATCCTTCAGCTGGCATCGCCCCTACATATCCTAGAATTAAAACATCAGCTACCAAGATCCAGTAGAACTGTCTAAATAACGGTCTGAAAACCGCTGATCTAACTTTTGACGTATCCAACCATGGTAAAGCAGCTAAAATTAAAATAGCTGATAACATTGCAACAACACCCATAAGTTTATCAGGAACAGATCTTAAGATCGCATAAAAAGGTAATAAGTACCACTCAGGAACTATATGAGCAGGAGTTACAAGTGGATCCGCCTCGATATAATTATCAGCATGTCCTAAAATATTTGGCTGATAAAATACAAACAACGCAAAAACAATACAAAACATTAATAACGCAAAAGCGTCTTTAATTACGATGTATGGATGAAACGGAACTGTATCTTTAGAAGGTTTTTTAATATCAATACCAACTGGATTGTTATTTCCAGGAACATGTAATGCCCATATGTGAAGTACCACAAGCCCAAGTATTAAAAACGGTATCAAGTAATGAAGAGTAAAAAATCTTGTTAGAGTTGGATTGTCAACTGAGTAACCACCCCATAACCAAGTTGTTATACTCTCCCCGACAAGTGGAATTGCACTAAATAAATTCGTTATTACTGTTGCTCCCCAAAAACTCATTTGTCCCCAAGGAAGAACATAGCCCATAAATGCAGCTGCCATCATTAGAAGATAAATTATAATTCCAAGTATCCAAATTATTTCTCTAGGAGATTTGTAAGACCCGTAAAATAATGATCTAAAAATATGAATATAAACCGCTAGGAAAAACATAGAAGCACCATTTGCGTGAACATATCTTAACAACCATCCATAATTCACATCTCTCATTATATGTTCGACACTGCTGAATGCCATATCTGCATGAGCAATGTAATGCATAGCCAAAACTAATCCTGTAACTATTTGGGTAATTAAGCAAAAAGTTAATATCCCGCCAAATGTCCACCAGTAATTTAAATTTTTTGGTGTAGGGTAATCTGTTAAGTGATTTGCCAATGTAAGCAAAGGTAGTCTATCATTAAACCATTTACCAAATTTTGAATTAGGTGTGTATTCGTGATCACTCATATTTATCCAATCTTTATCGTGTTAGTATTTACAAATTCGTATTTAGGTATCTCCATATTAGTTGGAGCTGGTCCTTTTCTAATTCTTCCAGATGTATCATAATGAGAACCATGACAAGGACAAAACCAACCATCATAATCACCCTTATCTGTTAATGGAACACATCCTAGATGAGTACAAATTCCAAGCATCACTAACCATTCAGGATTTTTTGCTCTATCTTCATCTTTTTCAGGATGCTTAAGATCACTAATATCAACTGTTCTTGCTTTTTTAATTTCATCTTCAGTTCTTCTTTTAATAAAAACTGGTTTACCTCTCCAAAGAACTGTTAAAGACTGACCAGGTTGCATCGAACTCACATCTACTTCTGTGCTTGCTAATGCTTTTACAGAGGCATCTGGGTTCATTTGATCGACTAATGGCCAAACAGCAGCGCCTACTCCAACTGCACCTGCGGCGGCAGTAGCAGTAAATAGGAAATCTCTTCTGTTGGTCTTTTTTTCGTCTTTTTGATCTGACATCTTTAATATTTTATATCTTTGGTAATATATGATTTCATATAATAAAAAAGAGATATTTCTATGGTAACAATGACACAGAAACCTTTGAAACAAGGTCCAAAAGTAGCTCTATATCAGCCAGATATTCCTCAAAATACAGCTTCAATTATTCGAACTTGTTCTTGCTTAGGGGCTAGTTTAGAAATCATTGAACCTTGTGGGTTTTTATTTAGCGATAAAAGGTTCAAGAGAGTTGTTATGGATTATTTAGATTACAGTGAAATTAAATTTTACAAGAGCCCTAAAGAATTCTTTTATGAAAATAGTAAAAATAGAGTAGTTTTAATGACAACAAAAGCTAGCAAAGTTTATACAAAGTTTAAATTTAGACGTAATGATATATTGCTCTTTGGCAGAGAAAGTGCAGGTGTTCCAGAAGATGTACATTCTAAGGTCAATGAAAGAATTAAGATACCAATGCTAAAAAATAAAAGATCGTTAAATATTGCAATATCAGTAGCCATAGCAGCTTCAGAATTTATAAGACAGTTAGGATAAATGGATCAATACATAAAAAAGAAATTAGCAAAAAATTGGTTTAAAACTTTACAAGAAGTGCTTTGTAGAGAAATTGAGGAAAAAGAAGGTAATAAAACCAAATTTAAAATTACAAATTGGAATAGAAGTAAAAGCAATGATGAAGGTGGCGGACAATACAGAATTTTAGAAAATGGTAAAATTTTTGATAAAGTTGGAGTAAATTTTTCAGAAGTTTATGGAAAATTTTCAAATGAATTTAAAAATAAAGTTCCAGGCACTAAAAAGAGTTCTAAATTTTGGGCATCTGGAATATCTGTTGTTATGCATATGAAAAATCCTCATGTGCCTGCAATGCATTTTAACACGAGGTATATAGTTACTTCATTTGGTTGGTTTGGAGGTGGAATGGATGTTACACCTTGTATGAAAGATAAGAAATTAGAAAATTGGTTTCATTCAGAACTAAAAAAATCATGTAATAAACACAACAAAAATTATTACAAAAAATATAAAAAGTGGTGTGATGAATATTTTTATTTACCGCATAGGAAAGAGCCTAGAGGTATTGGCGGAATTTTTTTTGATTATAAAAAAAATAATTGGGAAAAAGATTTTTCTTTTGTTAGAGAGGTGGGAATAAGTTTTAAAAACATTTCTAATGAAATAATTGAGAAAAAAAATAAATTAAAATGGACAATTAAAGACAAAGAAATCCAATACAAAAAAAGAGGTAGATATGTTGAATTTAATTTATTACATGATAGAGGGACAAAATTTGGTTTACAAACTGGTGGAAATGTTGAAGCTATACTTATGTCATTACCACCAACAGCCAAATGGTAAATTATGGATAAAGAACCAATTACTACTGAAGGATTAGAAAAATTAAAAAGTGAATTAATTTTTTTAAAAGAAAAAAAGAGACCCGAAATTGTTGCAGCCATTGCTGAAGCAAGATCACATGGAGATTTGAAAGAAAATGCTGAATATCATGCTGCAAAAGAACAGCAATCACATAATGAGGGAAGAATTCAAGAAGTTGAGGATTTAATTGCGAGAGCAAATGTAATTGATATCACCAAGATTAGTAATGATGGAAAAGTGGTATTTGGATCTACAGTCTACCTTCAAAATTTAGATACAAATGAAAAAATAAATTACAAAATTGTTGGTAAAGACGAGGCAGATCTAAAACAAAAGCTTCTTTATTTTCAATCACCAATAGGGAAAGGTATTATAGGTAAAAATAAAGGGGATCTTGTAGAGATAAATACACCAGCAGGGACAAAAAATTTTGAGATTGTAGACGTAAAATACGTTTAATTTGATAAAACTTTTTCCATATCTTTTTTTGATAAATTAAAATTATTTTCAATCCATTTCATTTCTAAATTTTTTAATTTTTGACCCAATTCCCTTCCCTCCTTTAATCCATAATCATTTATTAATAACTGGGCTTTTATTGGAAATTCTGGTTTATCTAATTTTTCAAAGTAAGTTTTTAATTCTGAAAATTTTTTATTTTGTTTAAAATATAACAAATTGAAATCAATTAAATCGATTGTGCTAGATTTACCCTCATAATAAAATATTTTTTGTAAATCTTTCTTGTTTAAAATTTTAGTACTATCTTTATTTAGCAAATTATTTTTTAGAAAATTAATTTTATCTTTTAACTCATTGGGTAAATTATATTTATATACAAAATAGTCAGAATTGTCAGTTTCATCGATTACAAGAAAAGAAATGACGAAATTTAAACTTTTATTTTTTAATATCTTTTCTTGTGGTTTTGATAACTTGCTCAATTTTTTAAAATTTTTTAGTTGAGGAAAAATTAATGAAAATAATTCACAAGAGATTTTATTTTTAAATAACTTTAAAAAGTTATCCAACTTGAGAATTTTTTTTAATTCATTGAATTGTCTTTCTTTTGATATTTTTCCTAAACCCTCAATATTTTTTTTAATGATTTTTATAATATTAATCTCATGATCGATTTTGCTATATTCAGTATAAAATCTTAAATATCTAATAATTCTTAAATAGTCTTCTTTTATTCTAGTTTCTGGATCACCTATAAATTTAATTATTCCAACATTTAAATCTTTATGACCAGAATTTGGATCATATAAATTCCCGTCTAAATCTGAATATATAGAATTTATTGAAAAATCTCTCCTTGATGAATCTTCCTTCCAATTAGTTGTATATTCTACAACAGCATGCCTTCCATCTGTTTTTACATCTTTTCTTAATGTTGTAATTTCAAAATTTTGATCATCAATCACTGCTGTGATTGTGCCATGTTCAATTCCTGTTTCAAAAAACTTTATTTGGTTTTTATCTAAACATTGCTTTACCTGATCAGGAGTTAAATTAGTTGCAAGGTCGATATCATCTGTTTTTTCATCATTTAAAATTTTTCTTACACAACCACCAACATATCTAATCTCGCTGGTTTCATTGTAGTTATTTATTGCACCAAATATTTTATTTACTCCCTTATTATTTTTTAAATCTAGAAATTTGAGATCTTTATCGCTCGAAATTTTTTTGTCTTGAAAAATTTTTTTAAGTAAAGCTTTCATAAATGGCTGGGGTGCTAGGATTCGAACCTAGGAATGGCGGTACCAAAAACCGCTGCCTTACCACTTGGCTACACCCCAAGATGTTTTTCGTATAACACAAAAAAAAAGCTTTATATAGTTTTAGAGTAAATACACCAATAGTTTTTATATTTATTTTTTAATTTTTTTTGAGCTTTTATTGCCGCATTTTTGGTTAAAAAATAACCAATTATAGTAGAACCTGACCCTGTCATATTTGCAAAGTAAATATTATCTAAATTTTGCAAGTAACTTTTGATCTTTCTTAAAATTGGATATTTATTAAAAGCTGCTCTCTCTAAATCGTTATTTGAAACTTTTAATAGATCTTGTCTGTCAATCTTGTTTGATTTATTGAATAGGCTCTTTGAAAATCCTTTGTGTTTTGCATAAATCATCTTAGTAGAACATCCAAAATTAGGCTTTATTATTAACAAATGAAAATTTAATTTTTTATTAATTTTACGTATATTTTGCCCTTGTAGGATCATTGGACTTTCATAAAGACCCAAAATTACATCTGAACCAACTTTATTTGCAATTTTTATTAAATTATTTTTTGTAGTTTTAATTATTTTTTTTTTTAATAAATATTTCAAAATGGATGCTGCATTCATTGATCCTCCTCCCATACCAGAGGATTGGGGTATATTTTTTTTTACTTTAATATTGAATTTTTTATTTTTAATATAATCATGATTATTTAATATTTTTAATAGTTTTGAAATTGTATTTGTATTTGAAATATTTGAGGAAAATTTCCCACTAAACGATATTCTATTTTTTAAACCTTTTATTTCTTTTATTAAAATATCATCAGCCAAATTGATCTTAGATATTAAACTTTCAATTTTATGATAACCATTTGAGTATTTATTTAGAATTTTTAAAGTTAGGTTAACTTTTGCAAAAGATTTTATTTTATGAAACTTCATTTAAGAATTATTATTTAAGCCATTATATAATTTTTCCTTAACTTTAATTTTTAATTCTTCGTCTGCTTCATCGCTATTTAAAGCACTTTTCCAAAAATAATTAGCTTGGATTTTTCTATTTAATTGCCAAAGAACATCTCCATAATGATCACTTGCAACAGGATCACTTGGTAACAATTCAACAGCTTTTCTTAAATATTTTTCTGCTTCAATATAATTTCCTGTCAAATAATAACCCCAACCAACTGAGTCTGTTATGTAGGGGTCTTCTTCTTTCCCTTTGTAAGCTTGATTTAACATTTCTATTGCTTCTTCAATTTTATATCCTCTTTCTAACCAACTATAAGCGAGATAGTTAAGTGTATAGGGTTCGTCAGGTCTAATTTTAATTGAATTTAGCAAATCCTTATCCGCCAAATCATAATTTTTTAATCTTTCATACGCTCCACCTCTGCGATAAAGAACATCTGCATAGGCCATAGAATTTTTATCCAAATTTTTTAAGGCTAAAGTATAATAATTTATAGCCTCATCATATTTTTTAAAGTTCTTGTAAATATTTGCCAAATCATAAATCATCTTTGTCGATTTATTATTAAATTTTTCAAGATTTTTTAATATATAGTTCAAACTTGCATCATAATTTTCTTCCTCTGCTATGATTCTGGCAATCTTCTTTGTTTTGTACCAAAAAAATATTTCATCCTTATCATCAAATTTTTCGAAAGTTTTTTTTGCTAGATCATAATTATTATTAGACTGATAGTTTTCAGCTATTAGTGATAAATTAAAATAAAATTTTGGATTTAAATAATTTGAAATATTTAAATATATGTTTGAGTAATCAAATCTACTTTGAGATGAATAAAAATTAGATATAAGGAAAAAGAATTCTGCCAAAATATCATTCTCATTTTGACATGAAAAATGCTGTGTTAATTTTTTATATTTTTTTTCATCTATCCATTTTTTTACTTGAGAAATAAGCAAACTACTTCTTAAAGGATCTATTGTATCAGCAAAGTTATCAACTGTTGCAAAGTCATTATTAGACACTTCGTTACTCAAATAAAAAAAAGTATATCTAGAGTAATCGCTTTGAGGATCGTTAATTAAATTTAAAAAATGAGGCTCAGTTTTTTTGGAATTCAAATAACAATTTTGAAAAGCCATGTTTATCAAATCTAATTTTCCAAATTGCTCAACAATGTCAGATTTTTTATATATAAAAAGATCAATGTAACTTTTTAAGCTAGAATAAATTATAAATTTGTATGAGTCGTCCTCTTTGAACTTTTCCAATTTTTTTAACTTCAAAGCTGCTAGTTTAAACTTTTTCTTGTTAATGCTATCTAAAATTAATAATAAATTTCCTTCAAAAAAATCTCCTCCTATTGAGGTATTAGAATACTTTACTTGTTTAATTGCTTTTTTAACCTGTCCATCCAAAAGCAAAGAAAATACATATTCTCGCAAAAAACTATCATGTGATTGAATTAATATTTTTGAATTTTCAAAAAACTTAAGAGCATCGTTATTTTTCTGGTTATCAAATGATAATAATGCTGAAAGATAATTTGATAGATACTTCTGGTTGAATTCTTTTTCATTCACTGCTTTTGAATAGAGATTTGTTTGATATAGAATTAATATTATAAAACAAAAAATTTTTAAGAACATTTTTTACTTTATGACTTTAAATGAAAAAAATCAAAATGACATATTTGATAATGATTTATTAAGCGAGCTAGGTATTGAATATGAATTTAGTGATAAGCCAATAAATAGATTTAAAAATAATGCTTCTAATGAGAAAAAATCTGAAGAATTAGCAAAACTTAGAGTTGAAATAGAAAAGATTGAAGACTGTGAACTAAAAAATAGTGCGAAAAATCTTGTTTTTAGTGATGGAAATTCATCTTCAAAAATAATGATCGTAGGTGAGGGACCTGGACAAAAAGAAGATGAATTAGGAAAACCTTTTGTTGGTGATGCAGGAATGCTTTTAAATAAAATGTTGAAAGCTATTAATTTAGATAGAACTAACGTGTATATAACTAATGTTGTAAATTATAGACCTCCAAATAACCGAAAGCCTGAAATATCAGAAATAAATAGATATTCTGAATATTTAAGAAAACATATTTCGATTATAAATCCAGAGATACTTATTTTAATGGGAAGCACAGCAATGGAAGCGCTCTTCGGGAATAAAATTAAAATTTCTAAAGAAAGAGGAAAATGGAAAGAAGTAATAATTAATAATAAAACATATTTAACAATGATAACTTTTCACCCAGCATATCTGCTAAGACAAGCAGAACAAAAAAAATATTCTTGGGCAGATCTTAAAGAAATTAAAAAAAAAATAGATGAAACTGGTTTAGAGATTTAAATTTTTAATAATATTTTATATGAAAAAAATTATTGCCGGAGTTGATGAAGTTGGAAGAGGAAGCCTTGTAGGACCAGTTTACGCAGCTGCTGTTATATTAAATAAAGAAATTAATAGAAAAATTCTTAAAGATTCAAAAAAAATTAATAAAATTCAGAGGGAAACTTTAGCTAAATATATAAAAAAAAATTCAGTTTGGGCGTTAGGATCTGCATCATTAAAGGAAATTGAAAAAATTAATATTTTAAATGCTAGTCTACTTTCGATGGAAAGAGCAATTAAGAAACTCAAATTGAAACCTAAAAAAGTTTTAATAGATGGTAATAAACCACCAGATTTAAAAAATTATGTTATTAAAACTGTTGTAAAAGGAGATGAAAAAATTCCTGAAATTTCAGCTGCATCGATTATTGCTAAAGTTGAAAGAGATAAGCTAATGAAAAAGATGTCTTTTTCTTTTAAAAAATACGGCTGGGATAATAATGCAGGTTATGGAACTAAGGATCATATTAAAGCTATTAAAAAATTTGGAGTGACTAGATTTCATAGAAAAACCTTCCAACCAATACACAAGATATTGAGTCTTAAAAAATAATCATAACAATTATCAATCAATAAATTCAATCACAAGTTGACGTAGACTCCTGACTAGAGTCTAATTCGAAAATAAAAAATGACCATTTCAGACATAAAAAATAAAATTATTAATGGAGATAGTATTAAGGAATTAAAAAAAATTCCGGCTGAAAGTTTTGATCTGATATTTGCAGATCCACCTTACAACCTTCAACTAAAAAAAGAATTAAGTAGACCTGATAGATCTAAAGTCGATGCTGTAGACGATGCGTGGGATAAATTTGATAGTTTTAAAAGTTATGATGAGTTTTCAGTTCAATGGCTTAAAGAATGTAAAAGAATTTTAAAAAAAAATGGATCAATATGGGTCGTAGGAAGTTATCATAATATTTTTAGAGTTGGTACAAAAATGCAAGATTTAGGTTTTTGGATACTAAATGATGTGATTTGGAATAAAAATAACCCTATGCCAAATTTTAGAGGAACACGTTTTACGAATGCGCACGAAACACTTATATGGGCATCAAAAAGTGAAGGCTCAAAATATACTTTTAATTATCAATCACTTAAATGTTTAAACGATGATCTGCAGATGAGATCTACATGGAATTTACCTATATGTAATGGAAAAGAAAGACTTAAAAATAATGGTAATAAAGTTCACTCGACACAAAAGCCAGAGTCTTTATTGCACAGAATTATATTAGCATCCTCGAATAAAGGTGATTTAATATTGGACCCGTTTCTTGGTACGGGAACAACTGCTGTAGTTTCAAAAAAGTTAGGTAGAAATTATTTCGGAGTAGAAAAAGAAAAAAACTATTTTGAAGCTGCAAGTAAAAGAATTAAAAATACAAAAATTATAGAAGATGAATATTTAGATACTATTAAAAATAATAGATCCAAACCAAGAGTACCATTTGGATCTTTAGTTGAATTAGGAATTATTAAACCTGGTACTGAAATTTTTGATCAAAAAAAACAAATCAATGCGAAAATTATGATTGATGGTAGTATAAAATATCGGAAGTCAGAAGGATCAATTCATAAAGTCGCTGCACAAATATTAGGTGCTGAGAGCTGTAACGGTTGGACTTTTTGGTATTATAAATCAGGTAATTCACTCAAACCAATTGATGATTTGAGGCAAAGACTAAGGCCAACTACTTAATTTCTATAAATTTTTCCAAGATAATTCTCTAGAAATTTTTTATTTTTTGATAAAAATTTCAAAACAATATTTCTAATTAATATTATTATTGGATTAGTTAAATGGAAGGCAAAATGGTTTAATTTTGATCTTTTATTTACTAGTAATATTTTACTTACCTTATCTTTATAAATACTATTTGAACTTGTAATATTTTCTAAAATACCATTAGCTGTTTCAATA
Source organism: uncultured Pelagibacteraceae bacterium (assembly GCA_902519695.1). Classification (GTDB taxonomy): domain Bacteria; phylum Pseudomonadota; class Alphaproteobacteria; order Pelagibacterales; family Pelagibacteraceae; genus Pelagibacter. Next base: position 70,888 of record CABYKN010000003.1, read on the forward strand.
CTTTGAGAAGCGCCTTGTGCAAAAGAAGGTGGAAAAGCAAATAAAGCATCCCCACTCAAATAAGTATTTTTATATTTTAGTGTGGGTAATTCAGTGCTCACAAATACAGGAAAACACTTTATATTTGCTAAACTTTCCAAATTTATAATAGAATTTTTTGAAATAAAGTCTTTTAAAGATTTTATAAATGTTTCTGAATTAAGAATATTTTTATCTTCAATTTCTTTAGTAGTTAGTTTCTTTTTGA
>CABYKN010000004.1 GCA_902519695.1 uncultured Pelagibacteraceae bacterium
TTCATCGTTTATCAATTTTGAGTCGAAAGAGTAATTTTGCTCCTTGTATAAATTTATTGAATAATTTATTAGATCTCTTAATTTTATTTTTTTTTGATTTTCAATTATTAACCTTAATAAACTAATTGCCATTCTTCTTAAGGCATAAGGATCTTTTGAACTAGTTGGTTTGAGATTAATTCCAAAAAATCCAACTAAAGAGTCTATTTTGTCACTTAACGATAATGCTATACTGTATGGTTTTTTTGGAACTTTACTATCAATGCCATTTGGTAAGTAATGCTCTGAAATAGCTAAACTTATTTCTTCGTCAAAACCTTGCTCTCTTGCAAAGTATCCACCCATCACGCCTTGTAATTCAGGAAACTCTCCAACTAAATCCGACATCAAATCTACTTTGCAGATTGAGGAGGCAATTTCTATCTTTTCTTTACTTATTAAAAATTCATCTGATATTATTCCGCTAAGTTTTCTTACTCTTTGTATTTTTTCAAAATAACTTCCCAATCCTTTAAAATAATTAATTTGCTTCAATCTAGATACCTGTTTAACTAAATTTTGAGACTTATTTCTATTCCAAAAAAATTCTGCATCTGCCAACCTTGCATCTACAACATTTTGATTTCCTAATTTAACTAATCCTTTTTTGTCCTTGCAATCTGCTACAACTATAAAATTATTTGTTATTTTGTTTTTGCTATCAAAAGTAGGAAAATATCTTTGGTGATGCTGCATTGTTATAATAAGTATTTCTTGTGGAATTTCTAAAAATTTCTTATTAAACTCACATACTAAAATTTTTGGTTTTTCAACAATATTTATTATTTCGTCTATAAGTTTTTCATTCACGTTTATATGAATTTTTTTTTGATTAGTTGCCTTATTTATTTCTTTAATTATAAATTCTTTCCTTTTATTTTGGTCAATTGTTACTCCTTTTTGTTTAAAAAATTTTATATAAGATTTAAAATCATCAAAACTTTTTACTTCATCTTCTAGATCTTTATCTGTAAAAGTGTTATTTGAACTTTGTAAATGGTTTAATTTGAATTCAATAATTTTTTTATCAAATAAAGCTAATATTGATTTTAACGGTCTTCCCCAATATAAATCATGATTGCCCCATTTCATTGATTTTTTCCATGAAATTTTTAAAAGTAAACTTGCAATATTTTCTTTTAATAAATCGTATGTTTTTATTTTTTGTGATGGTTTGTTGTAGAAGTAGAATATGCCTTTTTCAGTTTTTTTTTTGAAAACTTTTTCTTTACTTATTTTATTGGATTTTAAAAATCCTTTTAAAGCCTTTTCTGGAGCATTTATATTAGGACCTCTAATTTCCTCTGCTTTTTTTATTACATCTTTAGATATCTTATTTATATGAACAATGAGCCTATTTGGAGTTGAATAAGTATTAATTTTATCTTTAACTATAATTTCATTATCATCAAAAAATTTTTTAAAAATTTGTGTTAATTCATTTCTAGCATTGATTTGCAATCTGGAAGGTATTTCTTCACTAAATAATTCAAGGAAAAATTCAGACATTTTAATTTTGTGTTTCTACCCAAATTTTTCCAATTTCTCTTGTTAGATCTCTTATCCTTGCAATATATTCTGCTCTTTGAGCAACACTTATAACTCCTCTAGCATCTAAAATATTGAACACATGACTTGATTTTAAACATTGATCATACGCTGGAAGAGAAATTTTCTTTTCAATTAATGATTTTGCTTCTTCTTCGAGCATATCAAAAATTTTAAATAATTTATCTGTGTTTGCATACTCAAAATTATAGGCTGAAAATTCTTTTTCTGCTTGATGAAAAACATCTTTGTATAAAACTCCCTCATCATTCCAAATTAAATCAAAAACATTTTTTTTACCTTGAATAAACATACATAATCTCTCTAAACCATAAGTAATTTCAACAGATATTGGATTGCATTCCATCCCTGCCATTTGTTGAAAATAAGTAAATTGAGTAACTTCCATACCATCACACCACACTTCCCATCCAAGACCAGCAGCACCTAAGGTTGGACTTTCCCAATCATCCTCTACAAATCTGATATCGTGCTCTTCGTATTTAATACCTACTGATAAAAGGCTATTAAGATACATTTTTTTAATATCTTTTGGTGAAGGTTTTATTAAAACTTGAAATTGATAGTAATGTTGCAAACGATTAGGATTTTCTCCATACCTTCCATCTGTTGGTCTTCTTGATGGTTGAACGTAAGCTGTTTTCCATGATTTAGAACCTAATGATCTTAGAGTTGTTGCTGGGTGAAATGTTCCTGCTCCAACTTCTAAATCATAAGGTTGTAAAATAACGCAACCTTTTTTTGACCAGTACTTTTGAAGATTTAAAATTGTATCCTGAAAAGAAATAAATGATTTTGGATTATTTGTTTTTTTCTTAGAAACCATATTTTTGCCAAATAGATCTTTCTTCTAAAACACTTATCAATTTATCCGCATGGACTTCTGAAGACGAAAGTTTTTTGGCAAGCCATCCTTTAGACTTTTCAAATTTTTTAATTTCAACATCTTCACCAAATTTTTGTCTCAATATCTGTTCTGCATTCCCTATTCCATCTATCAAACCAAGTTTTAAGGATGTTTTGCCAGACCAAAATTCTCCAGAAAAAAGTTCAACATCATTTTTGTTTAATTTTGTTGATCTACTTTCCTCTACAACATTAATAAATTCTTGGTGAAGTTCCAGTTGAATATTTTTTAATCTTTGAATGTCCTCTTCTTTCTCGTCTAAAAAAGGATCTAGAGTACTTTTATTTTTTCCGGCTGTATAAACCCTTCTTTGAACCCCAATTTTTTGAATTAAATCTTTAAAACCAAAAGAAGAATAAATAACTCCTATTGATCCGATTATAGAACTTGCATTAGCATAGATCTCATCACCTGCACATGCAATCAGATAGCCTCCAGATGCAGCAACATCTTCAGCAAAAACAATTACTTTTTTTTTGTTTTTCTTAGACTGTTCTCTAATAAATTTATATATTAGATGTGATTGAACAGGTGAACCACCTGGTGAATTAATTGAAATTGCAACAGCCTCTGCTTTTTTTAATGAAAAAGCTTTTTTTATCATTTCTTCTTGAGAGGAATATTCTATTCCTTGTTTAAACTTTCCAACATTTCCAATGACGCCGGTAAGTCTTAAATGACTAACAATTTTTTTTTTTTTAAAAAATGAAAACATACAAATGATTATAAAAATTTTACTTAATTATAAAGCTACTTATAGTTGAAGAAATAGGTGCGTCAATTGATAAGTATATTAATAAACTTAATGTAATATTTTGAATTTATGGGTTCAGTAGTTCAATTAAAAAAGCAAATAACTAATGCATATACAGATTTAGTAAATTCTGTTGATGAAAAACTAAGTTTAGTTGAAGACAAAATTTCCTATAAATTAGATAGTAAAGTTGAGCTTGTTAAAGAAATGACAGCTTACCACATGACCAGTGGGGGTAAAAGATTAAGAGCATTGCTTACTTTGGAGTGTGCTAAATTGTGTGGATATACAAAAGGTAGTAGAGATGTGAACCTAGCTGCATGTGTTGAGCTTATACACGCAGCAACTCTTATGCATGATGATGTAATTGACAGCGCAGATTTAAGAAGAGGCAAAAAAACTACAAACAAAATTTGGGGGAATCAGTCGTCAATTCTTGTCGGGGACTATTTATTAAGTAGATGTTTTGAAATGATGGTTGAGGATGGAAGCATTGAAGTATTAAAACTTTTATCTTCTACATCGTCAACTATTGCTCAAGGAGAAGTTTTGCAGTTACAACATAAAGGTGACTCTGAAATGTTAGAAGAAACATATTTGAATATTATTTCTTCTAAAACCGCAGCTTTATTTTCAGCATCTTCAAAAGTTGGGTCGATAATTACTGATAAAGACAATAAATTTAAAGATGCACTAGAATTCTATGGAAAAAACCTTGGATTAACATTTCAGATTGCAGATGACACTCTTGACTATAACTCGGAGTTAAAAATGTTTGGTAAAGAGATAGGGAAAGATTTCTTTGAGGGCAAAGTAACTCTCCCGATTATTTTATTAAATCAAAAATTATCTTCAGATGAAAAATTAGTTTTAAAAAAAATATTTGACCAAAATATCAGATCTAAAGAACAATTTGAATATGTGCTTAAGCTGGTGCAAAAATATAATATAATTAGTGATTGTTACAAAAAAGCTGAACACTATATAAGTTTAGCATCAAATTCGTTAAGTATTTTTAAAGATTGTGAGGAAAAAACTATACTTAAAAATCTAACTTCGTTTAGTATTAATAGAAAATTTTAAGGTGATAAGAGAATTTTTTTCCAAGTATTATTTTCTTTAATATATTTTAATCTTTCGTGGATTCTATTTTCACCATCTAACCAAAACTCAATTTCATGGTGTTTTAACCTCCAACCTGACCAATGATCAGGTCTTGGAACTTTATTTTCATCTTTATAGAGTTCTTTAAATTTTTTTATTGATTGGTTTAGTTCTTCTCTATCTTTTAAAATTGAGCTTTGATTTGAGGCCCAAGCACCAATTCTACTTCCATAACTTCTGGAATTATAATAATTATCAGCTTCATCATCTGAAACTTTTTCAGCAGTTCCAACTATACGGATTTGTCTAAGTAGACTTTTCCAATGAAAGCACATTGAAATATTTGGATTCTGCTTAATAGAGTTGCCTTTATTGCTATTAAAGTTAGTGTAAAAAACAAATCCATCTTCTCCATAGTCTTTGAGTAATACCATTCTTACATTCGGATAACCTTTTTCGTCAATAGTACCTAGGGCTAATGCATTTGGATCATTAATTTCAGTTTTCTTTGCCTCTTTATACCATTCAGTGAATAATAATATTGGATTATCGAGTTCTAGAAAGCACTTATTTAACCCTAAAGAATTTTTTTCATTCATAATTTAACCAAAATAACTTATATAATAATATAATGTCTTTTAATACATTTGGAAAATTTTTTCGATTTACAACATGGGGTGAGTCTCATGGTCCAGCAATTGGATGTGTTGTTGATGGATGTCCTCCAAATATCAAGCTTAATATCAAAGACATTCAGTTAGAATTAAATAAAAGGAAGCCTGGTCAGTCTAAATTCACAACCCAAAGAAAAGAGGATGATAAAGTGGAAATTTTATCAGGAATATTTGATGGCAAAACAACTGGTACACCCATCTCAATGATCATATTCAATAAAGATATGCGTTCGAAAGATTATAAAAATATTAAAGATAAATTTAGACCTGGTCATGCTGATTACACATATTTTAAAAAATATGGAATTAGAGATTATAGAGGTGGAGGCAGACAGTCAGCAAGAGAGACTGCATCAAGAGTGGCAGCAGGGGCTATAGCAAAACAAGTTTTAGAAAAAATTATTGGAAAAAAATACGGTGTAATTGGAGCAGTAACACAATTAGGAATACTAGGATGTGATATAGAAAAATGGAATGACAAGTTTATTACAAAAAATCCTTTATTTTGTCCTGATAAAACAGTTTTAAAATTATGGGAAAAATATTTACTTGGAATAAGAAAAGCTGGCTCATCATGCGGAGCTATTATTGAAGTAAGAGCAAGAGGTGTGCCTGTCGGATTGGGAGCTCCAATTTATTCTAAATTAGATATGGATTTGGCATCAGCTATGATGAGTATTAACGCTGTAAAAGGTGTAAACATAGGATCAGGAATGAACTCTGCTCAACTTTCTGGTGAACAAAATTCTGATGAAATGTCTCAAACAGGAAAGAAAACAAAATTTAAATCAAATAATGCAGGAGGAATTCTTGGAGGAATTTCTAGTGGTCAAGAAATAATGGTTTCATTTGCAGTAAAACCGACTTCATCAATTCTTTCTCAAAGAAAAACAATTAATAAATTTGGAAAAAATACTTCAATTTCAGTCACGGGCAGACATGATCCATGTGTAGGTATTAGAGCAGTGCCTATAGGTGAAGCAATGATGCATTGTGTAATCCTTGATCACTACTTAATGAATAAAGCTCAATGTGGTAATTAATTTGTCTTTTTAATTACAACTTTAGAATTTAAAGTTTCCAAAACTTTCACTTCAATTGATTTAGCATCTAAACCAGCCTCTTTATACATCTCTTCTGGTTTATCTTGGTCTAAAAATTTATCAGGCAAAATCATTGATCTAAATTTTAAATTATTATCCAATAAATTCTTTTCATTTAAAAAATGATTTACATGGGCTCCAAAACCTCCGATAGAACCTTCCTCTAATGTAATTAGTACTTCATGATTAGTTGCAACTTGCCACATGAGATTTTCGTCCAGAGGTTTTGCAAATCTAGCATCTACAATTGTGGGATTAATTCCCATTTTTTTTAAACTTTCTTCAGCCACTAAACATTCTTTTAATCTGTTTCCAAAACTTACTAAGGCAACTTTCTTTCCTTCTCTTATAACTCTACCTTTTCCAATATTAATTTTTTCGTTGATATCAGGTATTTCTAAACCTACTCCATTTCCCCTTGGATATCTAAATGCGCATGGTTGATTATTAATATCCACTGAAGTGTTAACCATTCTTACTAATTCTGCTTCATCACTTGCTGCCATGACAATAAAATTTGGTAAGGTTGATAAATATGTAATATCAAAAGAACCCGCATGAGTAGCTCCATCGGCTCCAACTAAACCAGCTCTATCAATTGCAAATCTTACCGGTAAACTTTGAATTGCAACATCATGAACTACCTGGTCATAAGCTCTTTGTAAAAATGTTGAATAAATTGCTGCATAAGGCTTATAACCTTCTGTGGCTAAACCTGCAGCAAAAGTGACAGCATGTTGCTCAGCGATTCCAACATCAAAAGTTCTATCTGGGAAAGCTTTGCTAAATGCGTCCATTCCTGTACCAGATGGCATAGCAGCAGTTATACCTACAATTTTACTGTCTTTTTTTGCATGTTCTATTAATGTATTTGCAAATATCTTTGTAAAAGCAGGAGATATAGTTGTTGATTTTTGTTGAACTCCAGTTTGAACATCAAATTTTGTAACTCCGTGATATTTATCATCAGATTTCTCAGCAAAACTATATCCTTTCCCTTTTTGAGTTTTTATATGAATTAGTATTGGACCATTATGATTACTTTCTTTTGCGTTCTTTAAAATTGGCAATAGAACATCTAAATCATGACCATCAATTGGACCAACATAATAAAAACCTAATGAATTAAATAATGTACCACCTGTTACAGCCGATCTCAAAAAATCCTCAGCCTTTCCAGCCTTTTTGCTAAATCTTTTTGAAAAGGACGAAATAATCATCTTAACTGTTTCTCGGAAGCTAAAATAAATTTTACCTGAAAAAATTTTTGCGAGATAAGATTTCATTGCGCCAACTGGTTTTGCAATTGACATATCATTGTCATTCAAAATTACGATCATTTTTGTTTTTGAGTCTCCAGCATTATTCATAGCTTCATATGCCATTCCTGCACTCATAGCACCGTCACCAATAACTGCTATAACCTGATCTGATTTATTTGATAATTTATTTGCTGTTGCAATACCAAGTCCAGCAGAAATAGAAGTAGAACTATGAGCTGCACCAAAAGGATCAAATTCACTTTCTGATCGCTTTGTAAAACCAGATAATCCACTTCCTTGTCTTAAAGTTCGTATTTTATCTTTTCTTCCGGTTAAAATTTTATGAGGATATGATTGATGACCAACATCCCATATCAATTTGTCCTTAGGGGTGTCAAAAACATGATGAAGTGCTACTGTTAATTCTACAACACCCAAACCTGCGCCTAGATGACCACCTGTTTTTGAAACAGCATCAATCATTTCACTTCTTACTTCATCTGATAGAACTTTTAATTCTTCATTATTCAGTTTTTTTATATCTGAAGGAAAATTAATATTATTTAAATATCTATATTTCTGCATTTATTTATTTCTACTTAATATAAATTCAATTGTCTCTTTTAAATCACTAGCATTATTTCCATAGCTAACCAAACTATTAAATATTTCTTTTTTTAATTTTGATGCATATTTAATAGCATTTTTATAACCTAGTAAACTTATTAATGTTGCTTTTCCTCTTTTAGAATCTTTATTTGTTTTTTTTCCTGCAGTTTTTGATGTACTGCTATAATCAATTAGATCATCTGCAATTTGAAAAAGTAAACCAATTTTTTCACCAATAAGTGAGAACTTTTTTATTTGATCCTTTTTATTTGTCAAAATAACTGGAGACAAACAACTGAATGAAAATAATTTTCCAGTCTTTTTAATCTCCATATCTATTACTTTTTGTTTAGAAACTTTTTTTCTTTCATAATTTAAATCCAAAAATTGACCTCCAGCTATTCCTTGGTGTCCTGATGATTGAGACAGTAGATTTATTAAAGTTATTTTTTTGTTGTTTTTTATGTTGAACTTTGGATCAGATAAAATTTCGAAAGCTAATGTCAAAAGAGAGTTTCCAGCTAAAATGGCTGTTGATTCTCCAAATTTTTTATGTGTAGTTGGTTTGCCTCTTCTAATGTCATCATCATCCATACAAGGTAAATCATCATGTATAAGTGAATAAGCGTGTATACATTCAACGGCTGAACTTAAATATAAAAGATATTTTTTTTCTATATTAAAAATTTTTCCAACATCTAAAATAAGCTTAGATCTTATTTTTTTTCCTCCAGGAAATAAACTATACTTAATAGGTATAATTAGATCTGTTTTTTTTTGTTTTGCTAAGTAATTTTTTAAAAATTTATTTACATCATTGACAGTTTTCACTAATTTTTTTTTCATTTTTTTTTTGTTAATTCTTTGATTTTTAGCTTAGTACTTTCAGATATATTTTTTGAATCTTTTTGAAATTTTTTCTCTATTAAATTATTTAACCTTATTAAATATTGATAACTTTCTATGGATTCTTCCAAATTTTTTTTATTTTCCAATTTTTGAATTAAACGATCCACTATATCTGTGAGTTCACTCAAAGATTTTGATTCAATATCATCTGGCAAAATTTTTTCATTCATATAATAGTTTGTAATATTATATGAAAATTAATGATTCAAATATTAAAAAAGCAGTAAAATATTTAAATAATAATGAATGTATTGGAATACCTACGGAAACTGTCTATGGGTTAGCTGCTAATGCCTATTCTGATAAAGCTACCAAAAGAATATTTAAATTAAAAGGAAGACCTGCCGACAACCCTTTAATAGTTCATTATTATAATATTAAAGATTTAGGTAAAGATTGTGAGACTAATACTTTATTTTATAAACTTTATGATTCATTATGCCCTGGGCCAATTACATTCATATTAAAACTAAAAAATGAAAGTGAAATTTCAAAAAACGTTACTAATAACAAAAAAACGCTAGGTGTAAGATTTCCGAGCCACCGAACGACTAGAAAATTATTAAAATATTTAAAATATCCTTTGGCAGCTCCAAGCGCAAATATCTCTGAAGGAATAAGCCCAGTAACAAAAGATGATGTATATGATGAATTTGGCAAAAAAATTAAATTTATTTTAGAAGGAGGAAGATCAAAAGTTGGGGTTGAATCTACGATAATAAGTTTAGTAAAAAAACCCCAAATTTTAAGATTGGGTGGTTTAGATATTTCTATATTAAGTAAAAAATTAAAAACAAATTTAAAAACTAAATTATATGCTAGAAGCAATATAAATTCTCCAGGAAGAGGAAGAATTCATTATTCACCAGGTATACCAATTAGATTAAATGCAGTTAAAATAAAAAAAGATGAGGCTTTTATTCTAATTAAAAAGAGAAAAGAAAATAATAAGAATTATTTTTACTTAAGTCAGACAAATAATCTTATGGAGAGTGTTAAAAATTTATATAAAACATTAAGAAAAATTAAGAAGTTAGGTTACAAAAAAATAGCTGTGCAAAGGATTCCAAACCGAAACTTTGGATTAGTAATTAACGATAGACTTCTTAGAGCATCAAAAAAATGAAAAATTTAGTAGAAGTTAAAAATATAAAAAAAAACTATGGAAAAAATGAGGCTGTCAAAGGTATAAGCTTTGGAATAAAAGAAGACGAAATTTTAGGCCTATTAGGTCCAAATGGTTCAGGCAAAACGACTACTATTGGCATGTTGTTGGGACTTCTAAAACCAACTAGTGGAGAAATTTTTATAAATGGTCAAAAATTGGAGGGGAATAAAATTGAAATCTTAGAACAGATTAACTTCATATCTCCATATATTGAATTACCAAAAAAACTTACTGTTAAACAAAATCTTACTGTTTACGGAAAATTATACAAAATAAATAATATTGATGAGAGGATAGAATTTTTATCAGAAAGATTAAGATTAGCAGGATTGCTTAATAGTATTACAGGGGAATTGTCATCTGGACAAAAAAATAGAGTAAGTCTTGCAAAAGCATTAATCAACGAACCAAAAGTATTACTACTAGATGAACCGACCGCATCTTTGGATCCAGAAGTGGGTGATTTTGTTAGGTCCTTTTTGGAAGATTATAAAAAAGAAAAAAAAATATCTATACTTCTTGCTTCTCATAATATGAATGAAGTCACTAGGCTTTGTAAATCAATTCTAATGATGAAAGACGGAGTTATAATCGATAAAGGGAATCCTGAAGAATTAATCAATAAACATGGTAGAAAAAACCTTGAGGAAGTATTTTTAAAATTATCTAGGAGTAAAAATGAGTTTAACTAGAATGTATGGACTTTTTTTAAGACATTTTTATTTAATTACAAGATCTTTCCCAAGAGTTTTAGATCTTGTTTATTGGCCGACTATTCAAATTACTTTATGGGGGTTTATCTCAAATTTTTTTGCTACACATACAACATATTATAATAATGCGGTAGGAGTTATATTAACATGTGCAATTCTTTATGATTTTCTTTTTAGAACCAGTATTGGATTTAATATGCTCTTTCTTGAAGAAATTTGGAGTAGGAACTTTACAAATTTATTTATTGCGCCAATGAAAATTAGTGAAATATTAACTTCACTTGTTGCTACAGCTTTAATAAGAGCTCTAATAGGTTTAATTCCAGCAGTGCTTTTAACTTCTCCATTGTTCGGTATTTCTATTTTAGACTTAGGAATATTTTTACTCTTTTTGTTTTTGAGCCTATATTTATTTGGAATAACACTTGGCATCCTAGTATCGGCTGGTCTTTTGAGATATGGGCCTTCTTTTGAAAATATAGCATGGTCTACGATGTTTTTATTAGCTCCATTTGGATGCATCTATTATCCAATTGAAATATTGCCAGAGGTGTTCCAGAAGATAGCTTATCTACTACCATTAGTATATATATTTGAAGAGGCCAGAAATATTTTGATTAATCAAACTGTAGATATTCAAAATATCTATTATGCTTTCATATGGAATGGAGTTTACTTTGTATTATCAATTGCATTATTCTATTATTCTTTCAATGTCGCAAAAAATAAAGGAACGCTTATTAATATGGGTGAGTAGTGGTGCGCCCGCAAGGAGTCGAACCCTGAACCTCCAGAGCCGAAATCTGGCGCTCTATCCAGTTGAGCTACGAACGCATAATAATTTATTATAATAATTTATGAAAAATATCATCAATTTTATTATTAAAGAAGATGATAATAACAAGAGAGTAGACACGGTATTAGCAAATCATGATAAAAGTTTAAGCAGAACTAGAGTAAAAAATTTAATATTAGATAGTAAATTAAAAATTAACGAGAAAATTATACAAGACCCTTCAATTAAAACTAAATTAAATGACAAAATTGAGCTTGAAATTGTTGAACCTAAGAAACAAAGTCTAAAACCTTATAAATTTAAATTAAATATAATTTATGAAGATGAAGATTTAATAGTAATTGACAAACCTTCGGGAATTTCAATGCATCCTGGTGCTGGTAATTACGATAATACAATAGTTAACGCATTAATGAATTATGATAGTAAAAATTTATCTGATACTGGAGATGAACTTAGACCTGGTATAGTTCATAGAATTGATAAAGATACATCAGGATTAATTGTAATTGCAAAAAATAATTTAACCCACGAAAAATTATCACTTCAATTCTCTAAACATTCTATAACTAGAGTTTATCAAACTTTAATATGGGGAAAATTAAGACCTCAAAAAGGAAAAATTGAAACCTTCATAACTAGAAGTTCAAAAAACAGACAAATGATGGAAGTGTCATCTAGCAAAGGTAAAAAAGCAATTACACATTATGAAACATTAGAAGTTTTTGAGAATGATAAAGTTCCAACTTTTAGTTTTGTACAATGTAAATTAGAAACTGGGAGAACACACCAAATAAGAGTTCACATGTCATACAAAGGTAATAATATTCTTGGAGATAAAAAATATAAAAAGAAATTTAAAAAATTTAAAAATATTGATGAAGATCTTAATAATAAAATTTTAAATCTAGATAGACAATTTTTACACGCAAAACAGTTAGGTTTTGACCATCCTAGGACAGATGAAAGATTAGAATTTTTATCAAATATCCCAAAAGAGTTGATTGATATACTAAAAAAACTAAGAAAATTAAGTAAATAAAACGATTGTAAAAAAAAATTTCTCTATTAGATAAATACTTCCGATGAGTAATAATACATACAATTTACCAACTCTCTCAAATGAAGGTGGCTTAGCAGCTTATCTAGCTCAGATAAAAAAATTTCCTATGCTAGATGCTGAGGAAGAATACATGCTTGCTAAAAATTGGCAAACTACAGGAAATGTTAAATCAGCTGAAAAACTTGTAACAAGTCATTTAAGATTAGTTGCTAAAATAGCGATGGGTTACAAAGGCTATGGTTTGCCTCTTAATGAAATGATTTCAGAAGGTAACGTAGGTTTAATGCAAGCTGTTAAGAAATTTGAACCAGAGAAAGGTTTTAGACTTGCAACTTATGCAATGTGGTGGATTAAAGCTTCTATTCAAGAATATATTCTAAGATCATGGAGCTTAGTAAAAATTGGAACTACAACAGCTCAGAAAAAACTTTTTTTCAACTTGAAGAAGTTAAAAAATCAAATTGCACCTAGAACAGAGGGTGACTTACGTGATGAACACGTAAAGGATATAGCAAACAGATTAAAAGTTAGTGAACAAGAAGTAGTATCTATGAATAGAAGGCTTTCAGGAAAAGAGCAATCTTTAAATGCACCTATTGGAGAAGATGGTGATGAATGGCAAGATTGGGTTGTGGACAATGAAATGGATCAAGAACTTAAATTTGCACAAAATGAAGAAATGGAACAACGAAAAGATCTTCTTCAAGATTCTATTAAAATTTTAAATGAAAGAGAAAAAGAAATACTTTATTCAAGAAGATTGACAGATGATCCAATAACTTTGGAGGATTTAAGTAAGAAATTCAAAATAAGCAGAGAAAGAATAAGACAAATTGAAAATAAAGCATTTGAAAAACTTCAAAAACATATGTTGAACTCTGCTAAATCAAAAAATCTATTACCGGCTAACTAAGCTCATTAAAATTCTTTTCTAATATTTACGTTTAAACTATTATTAAATGTTTCGTTATCATTCCTATAATGATCAACCATGAAACTTATGTTTAAACCATCTATCAGAGCAGCCCCTATTCCAAGGGTAAGTTTTACATGTGATGTATTTTGATCGGATATTGCATTAGCATAAATAGTTGAAGAATCATTTACATAATAAGCTTCTGATAATGAATTTATTGTTTTGTTTTTACCAATTTCAAATTGTATTAAAGGAGTAATAAATCCTTGATCTATCTCTATTATATTTGAAAAATTAAACCCAACGGACAATGATGAACTTTTTATATTTTGATCATTATAATTTATTGAATCACCATCACCACTTTCAATATAATTATCTAATATTGTGTAACCCAAATCTAACCTAGAATAGTAATTTAAGTTTTTATTTTCTTTTTGTTCTAATGGTTCGTACAAGTAAGTGAAGCTTCCAAATAATTGTTTTCCATCTCTGAGGCCTTTATTATTTCCTCCAGATACTTTTCTATTGATATCGATTTCTGTTTGTCCAAATCCAATGGCAGCCTCGAAATATCGATTTTTAAAAAATTGGTTGCTTCCATAGATTAATAAAGATTTTGCTGTTGCGTCCATATGTGCATCATTACTTCCAATTTGAGTTTCTTGCTCAGATTGATTTAAAGCTAAACCTATAGTTTTTAGATCTGTAATTTTTTTATCAAATCCTACAGTAAAACCTTTGGTGCTAAGATCTTGACCTAAGTCTTTATCTTTGTTGTTTATTCTACCGAAAGAAAGATTGCCTTCACTCCAAAAAGCAAATTTTCTCTGTTTTTTTTCGTATTTTATTAAGTTGGCGGTTAAAGCATCAACTAATTTGTTTGTATACGGGTCGTTAAAATTTAATGCTATTTTATTTTTTGAAGTGTTGCTATTTTGAATTGGTCTTATAAAATTTAAACGACTATTTACTCTATTTAATGATTGTGTCATTGATTGAATTGAAGCTAATGTTTGATTTTTTACTAAAGTTTTTACTGTATCGTTAAAAATTTGTCCTTTTGCAGTAGTAAAATTTAAAGTTGTTGTGTTTGAAATACCAGCATAAGAGTTTCCAACTGCATCATCGAATGCTGTTGAGTCTATTTTTACGTGATAGGATGTGTCATTTTCTAAGTTAGATGAGGGATTAATAGTAATTTCAGTTGTTCCACTTCCAGATAACAAAGCTCCAGTTACATCAATTTCTATAGCTTCACCTGTAGATGTATTTACAACATCAATATTTCCACTCTCTGCATCCACAGCTTCATTAAATGTGAGGACTATATTTGATGATACGCTTACATCAGAAGCATCATCAGATGGTGAAGAAGATGTTAAAGTAGGATTATTATTATCAACTGTTTTAAAATTTAATTCTGTTTTACTTGAAATACCATCAAAATTATTAAATGCTGCACTATCTACTAGGATATAATATTCAGTATCCTCTTCTAAATTTGATGATAAAACAAATGTAGCTGTAACTGTTGCTGGAGCCGACAAACTCATAGCTAAAAACATTCCATTAGTTGAAAATGTTTCAACAGTACTGTCATCTGATGTTTTTTTTAAAATTACATTTCCGTTATTTGCTGATACAGACCCTGATGCTAGCCACACGAGATCTATTCCAGTATTCACCGCAATCTGTGTTGCATTATCTGCAGGAGTAGTTGATGATAAATCAACAGCGTATACATGCTTAGGATTGATTAAAATGACAAAAAAAATAATAAATATGTGAATATATTTATTGATCATATTAGTAGTATATGATGGATTTTATAATTAATTAAATTAATTCTAATATTAATTAAATGGATCTATTAAGAGAATGGTATCTTCCCTCTCTGGACTTGTTGAAATACTAGATATTTTTGTCTCAATGAAATCTTCAACAGCTTTTACATAAATCTTTGCATTATTAGGTAAATCTTCAAATTTTCTTATTCCTTGAGTTTTAGATTTCCAACCTTTGAATGTTTTGTATACTGGTTTGACATTTAATTGATCTTCTACGGCAGCAGGAAAATAATCTATTGTTTTTCCATTTAATTCATAAGCGATGCATAAATTTATATCATCAAGTTCATCCAATACATCCAATTTTGTTAATGCTATTCCATCAATACCTGAAATTTTTATTGTCTGTCTTACCAAAACTCCATCGAACCATCCGCATCTTCTTTTTCTACTAGTTACTGTTCCAAATTCATGTCCTTTTTTCTCCTAAATGATTGCCAATATCATCTGTGAGTTCTGTTGGGAAAGGTCCTTCACCTACCCTGGTTGTGTATGCTTTTGTAATTCCTAATACATAGTTTATTGAATTTGGACCACATCCAGATCCTGTTGCTGCTGAAGCTGCTACTGTATTTGATGAAGTTACATATGGATATGTTCCGTGATCGACATCCAGTAATATACCTTGAGCTCCCTCAAATAATATTTTTTTATTTTCTGATTTATATTGATCGATTTTTTTCCAGACAGGTGCTGAATATTTTAAAATATTTGGGGCTATTTTTAATAAATCCTCAACTAGTTTATCTTTTTCATATATTGGCTTACCCAATCCCTTTCGGATTGCATTGTGATGCTTAAGTACTAGTGATAATCGATTTTCAAGATTTTGTTTTGATGCAAGATCCATTACTCTTATTGATCTTCTTCCTACTTTATCTTCATAAGCTGGACCAATTCCTCTTCTTGTAGTCCCAATTTTTGATTTACCAGCAGAGTCTTCCCTTATTTCATCCATCTCTCTATGAAATGGTAAAATTAGTGTGGCACCCTCTGACAATATAAGATTATTTTCATTAATTTCTACACCTTTAGATTTAGCTTCTTCAATTTCATCTAAAAGCGCCCAAGGATCTACAACAACTCCATTTCCTATAATAGAAATTTTATTTTTTCTAACAATCCCAGACGGTAACAATCTCAGTTTATAAGTAACACTATCTATGACTAAGGTATGACCAGCATTATGTCCTCCTTGGAATCTTACAACTACGTCTGCTTCACTGGATAACCAATCAACTATCTTGCCTTTTCCTTCATCTCCCCACTGCGATCCAACTACAACAACATTGTTCATCTAAATTTCTTTTCTATTATAAAACTATTTAAATGGTTAATTGGTCCATTTCCTTTTCCAAAATTCGGCCTTGTCCTAATTGCATTGTTTACATATCTAATACCTAACTCACAAGATTTCTTTAGAGTTTTTCCACACCCATAATATGTTGCAATTGCACTTGATAATGTACATCCAGTTCCATGGGTATTTTTTGTTTTAATTTTTTTATTTGTAAATATTACAGCTTCTTTTTTATTTACAAAAATATCTTTCAAAGTTTTAGAACTTAAATGACCACCTTTAATTAAAACATTCTTAGCACCTAAATCTAATAATATTTTAGCAGCATTTTTCATATCCGTTATAGATTTAATTTTTATTTTACTTAGTATTTCTGCTTCAGGAATATTTGGTGTTATTAAATCAACTTTTTTTATTAGTTTTTTTTTCAAAACTAAAATTGCTTTACTGTCTATAAGCTTGGTTCCACCCTTAGCCACCATAACAGGATCTAAAATTATTTTTTTTAATTTTGAATTTTTTATTGATTTTAATACTGAATTTATAACTTCAGTAGAATGTAGCATTCCTATCTTTACTGAGTCTGGTCTAATATCTTTTGAAGAAAATTCAATTTGATTAGAAATTTCTTTGCTATGAATTGGTATTATAGACATAACGCCTGTAGTATTCTGAGCTGTAACCGCCGTTATTGCTGTCATTGCGTAAGAGCCAAGTGAAGTAACTGATTTAATATCTGCTTGAATGCCTGCTCCTCCAGAGGAATCTGATCCGGCTATTATTAATATTTTAGATTTGATTTTCAATTTACTGAATAGAATTTTTTATAATATTAACACACAATTTATTTAAACTTGAGTCTTCAGACTCGCTCATAATTCTTATTTTTGGCTCAGTGCCAGATTTTCTAACCAATATTCTACCTTTATATTTCATAATTTTGTTTGCTTCAGAAATAGCTTTTTTACAATTAGGTGTATTAATAATTGATTTATCTTTAACTTCTACATTTTCTAATATTTGAGGTGTGGGTTTGAACTTATTAAAAAGTTCACTTGCTTTCTTTCTTTTTCTTAAAGAAAAAAGGATTTCCAATGCTACTAGCAATCCATCACCAGTTGTTGCAAACTTTCCAAGAATTATATGACCTGATTGTTCTCCACCTAAATTAAATTTATTTTTTTTCATTTTTTCTTTTACATATCTATCTCCTACGTCCGATCTTAAAAACTTAATTTTATTTTTTTTAAAAAAATTTTCTAATCCGTAATTTGACATTAATGTACCAACAACACCACCTTTTAAAATCTTTTTTCTTTTCCATCTCTCTCCTAACATGGCAAGAATTTTATCTCCATCAATAATTCTACCATTTTCATCACAGATAATTATTCTGTCCGCATCGCCGTCTAAAGAAATACCTATGTGAGCTTTATTTTTTTTTGTCATTTTGCAAATTTTACTTGGATAAGTAGATCCAGATTTTAAATTTATATTTAATCCATCTGGAGAAGTGCCTGTTTTGAACACTTTAGCACCTAAAGATTTAAATAATTTAGGGCCTGCTTTATAACCAGCACCATTAGCACAGTCTAAAGCAATTTTAATACCTTTTAGAGTAAATGATGATGGGAAATTTTGTTTTAAAATTTTTATATAATTATCGTTAGCATCCTCTAGTCTTTTAACTCTACCAAGTTCGATAGGTTTAGACAGATTTTTTGTAATTTTTGAATCAATTAACTTTTCAATTTTTTTTTCAATTTTATCAGATAGTTTAAGTCCGTCAGGTCCAAAGAGCTTTAAACCATTATCATAGTATGGATTATGTGATGCTGTAATCATTATACCCATATTTGCTCTCATTTTTTTCGTCAGCATCGCTAAACCATTTGTAGGTAGCGGTCCCAAAGTATAAATATGCATTCCAGCTGATGCCAATCCAGACACTAGCGCAGGTTCAAGCGTATAGCCTGATAATCTTGTGTCTTTTGCAATAATAGCAGTTTGTTTACTTTTTTTAAGATTTTTAAAATATATTCCAGCTGCTAAACCAAATTTAAAAAACATTTCACCATTTACTTTAGGGCCGTTGACTTTTCCTCTAATTCCATCTGTTCCAAAATATTTTTTAATCATTTTTAGTTTTGTAATTCTTTAAATACTTTAAATGCTTGATTGATTTCTTTAACATCATGGACTCTTAGGATTTGAACTCCTTGTAAGTATGCTTGGATACAAGAGGATATGGTTCCACCAATTCTATCTTTAGTATCATTCTCTTTTGAAATATCTTTAATAAATCTCTTTCTAGATAAACCCAACATTACAGGAAGGCCCAATGAATGAAAAATAGAAATATTCTTTATAAGGGTAATATTATGTTTCAAATTTTTTCCAAACCCAATACCTGGGTCTAATATTATATTATTATGTTTAATACCTATTTTTCTCAGATATTTTAATTTTGTTTCAAAGAAGTCATAAATATCAAGCAGCACATTTTTATATGTTGGTTTAATTTGCATATTCTTTGGTGTTCCTTTCATATGATGAATTACAAAAGGTTTTTTTGTTTTTTTTAAAAAATTTATAGTTTTAGGATCATAACTTAGTCCAGATACATCATTAATAAGATCTATTTTTATTTTGGAAGCTTTCTTCATCACAAAGCTTTTTCTAGTATCTAGTGAAATAAAACTTTTTTTATTTTTTAAAATTTTTAAAATAAATTTAATTCTATCCCATTCTTTCGCTGGGTGAATATCACTTGCACCTGGCCTTGTAGATTCTCCACCAACATCAATTATTTTTGCACCATTTGATAATAACCTTCTCACACGTTTTTTTGCTAAATTTTTTTTATTATATTTACCGCCGTCAGAAAAACTATCTGGAGTTAAATTAATTATACCCATTAAAATTGGTTTGTTGGATAAATTTAATTTTTTAAACTTTCTCTTTTTTTTTATATTTTTTAAATCTCTATTAACTTTATTTTTTAGTTTGATAGGAAGTTTACTAATATCATTAAGATTAATAATTTTAGTTTTTTTTCTGTGAATGATTTCTATTTTATCAAAAGAAATAGAGTTAATTCCATTAAGAGGAATAGCATTTTTATTTTTGATATTTGTTTTAGAAGTCTTTCCATAATAAAAATTACACGCTCGAGTGTAATATTTATTCATTAGTGCTTAGTGCACTATCTTTGGTTTTAAACCCATTGAACCAAGTGCTGAGTTTTGATCATCTTCTTCAACTTTAAGATCTTCTTTGTTTTTTGGATATATATTTTTATTTATCAAATCCTCAATTTCTGCACCTGTTAAAGTTTCATAGGTAAGTAAAGCTTTAGCTAATTTGTGAAGATCATCAATCTTTTCTGTTAATACTTTTCTAGCCCTCTCGTAACCCATATCAACAAACTTTCGAATTTCGATATCAACTTTTCTAGCAGTTTCTTCTGACATATTTTGTTGTCTAGCCACTGATCTTCCTAAAAAGACTTCTTCTTCATTTTCTCCGTATGCAACTGGTCCCATTTCTTTGCTTAAACCAGCTCTCATAACCATTGCTCTTGCTCTTTTAGTTGCCTGTTCAATGTCACTGGATGCACCTGTTGTTACTTTATCATCTCCAAAAATTAATTCTTCAGCGACTCTACCTCCCATAGCAATAGCCATCTGAGCGTGAAGTTGCTCTCTAGTTTGTGAAACCTCATCTCTTTCAGGTAATTGCATTACCATACCCAAAGCTCTTCCTCTTGGTATAATTGTTGCTTTGTGTATTGGGTAAGCAGCTTTCTCATTTATTGTTACAATTGCATGTCCAGCTTCATGATAAGCAGTTAATTTTTTCTCTTCTTCAGACATTACCATCGATCTTCTTTCGGAACCCATCATCACTTTATCTTTCGCTTCCTCAAATTCTTGATATGTTACAATTCTTTTATTTTTTCTAGCAGCAAGTAATGCTGCTTCATTTACAAGATTTGCTAAATCTGCTCCTGAAAAACCTGGTGTGCCTCTTGCTACTGTTCTTAAATTTACATCAGGTGCCATTGATATTTTTTTAGAATGCACTTTTAAAATTTTTTCTCTTCCAATTAGATCTGGATTTGAAACAACAACTTGTCTGTCAAATCTTCCTGGCCTTAAAAGAGCTGGGTCCAAGACATCAGGTCTATTAGTTGCAGCAATAATAATCACACCTTCGTTTGTGTCAAAACCATCCATTTCGACTAACAACTGATTAAGTGTCTGCTCTCTTTCATCGTTTCCACCACCAAGACCTGCTCCTCTACTTCTTCCAACAGCATCAATTTCATCTATAAAAATTATACATGGAGAATGTTTTTTTCCTTGTTCAAACATATCTCTAACTCTAGAAGCTCCTACACCAACAAACATTTCAACAAAGTCAGATCCAGAAATTGTGAAAAATGGAACACCCGCTTCACCAGCTATTGCTCTAGCTAATAATGTTTTTCCCGTTCCTGGAGGACCTACTAATAAACAACCTCTTGGAATTTTACCACCTAATCTACTAAATTTTCTTGGATCTTTTAAAAACTCAACAACTTCTTCTACTTCTTCTTTTGCCTCCTCTACTCCAGCAACGTCATTAAAGGTTACTTTACCTTTCACTTCATTCATCATTTTAGCTTTTGATCGACCAAATCCCATGGCTCCACCTTTTCCACCTTGCATTTGTCTCATAAAAAAGATCCAAACAGCAATTAGCAAAAGCATTGGGAACCATGAAAGAAGTATTCCTAATAATGAAGGCATTTTTTCCTCTAACGGACTAGCAGAAATGCTAACACCTTTGTCACTTAGCTTTTGGATTAAATTTGGGTCTTCAGGAGCATAGGTAGTAAATTGGTTCCCATTTGATAAAACGCCTTTGATATTTTTTCCTTGGATCTCTACTTTAACAACTCTTCCATTGTCTACTTCAGTTAAGAATTCTGAAAATATAATTTTATTTTTTGGAGAAATCGAACCTTGTGGATTTTTAAACATATTATATAACCCAATCGTTAAAATAACGATTATTCCCCACATAGCTAAGTTTTTAAAATTCATAGATACTAAATTAAGAATTATTCATAAATTAACAAGTGTCATTTTGATCATTTAATAAAAAAAATTATCGTTTTTCTTTGTAAATCATCACTGAATCACTTATTTTTTCAATAATGCATCCAGAGAGTGTCAATTTTACATTTTCGCTTGAAAACTTTAAAGAATCCAACAAACCTATTGCTTTTTTGCCTCGTATGTAGTTTTTTTTATTACTTATAGATTGAATAACTTCTGTAAAGCTTCTTAACACAATTTCGTCTGGATTGTTGAAAAAAGATTTATTTAAGATCACTTTTTTTGGTCTATTAAAAATTTTTGAATTTTCGGAAATATTTTTTTCAACAAAGAATTGAATAACATGATCACTTTTTGATAAGTTTTTTACAGTTAAAAAGAATTTTTCAAAATTTAGACCCTCATCATTTAGGTGTTTTAACATTTTTCTAACTCTAGTCCTCAAAAATTTATCATTACTATTGCTCGGATCTTCAACAAAAAAGCTAAAAGTTTTTTTATTTACAATGCTTAATTCTTTTTTTGAGATATGTAAAAATGGTCTGATGATTTTTATACCATTATATTGACTTGGATTTTTAAAAAAAGAAACTAGTCCTTTTAAACCTGAGCCTCTTAAAAATCTTATAAAAAAATTTTCAATCAAATCGTCTCTATGATGACCTAATAAAACGTGACCTATTTTCTGTTTATTGCACTCTTTAAAAAATAAATCATATCTTAAATTTCTAGCGTGAGATTGAATATTCTTAACTATTTTAGTCCTTTTTTTTGAAAGAATTTTACAATCAATATCAAAATTTTTCTTAAGTATATTCTTTAATTTTTTTGCCTCATTTGTAGATTCTTTCCTCATTTTATGATCTATTATGACTGGATAAAGTTTAGCCTTATTTTTTAATGAATAACACTTGGCAAAAAAAAGTAGGGATAGGCTGTCAGAACCACCTGAAACTCCGACCATGATCTTCTTATTTTTATTATCTAAGTTTATAAGATTATTTGAAAAATCTTTATATAATCTTTGTATATGAGGATCCTTTAATTTTGTTAAATAAAAATTAAGAGTTTTCTTTGTTGCACTCAAACTTTTTCTCTTCATATTTAGCTTTTTGAAGAACTGATTGAGTGGCATTTGGATACTGCTTTTTTACACCAGCAATCATTAAGCAACCCTGATCTTTCTCCCCTATTTGAACTAAAGATACTCCAAGCTTCAAAAGGTTAATAGGCGCTTTTTCACTCTTGGGATATTTTTGGTAACCTTCTAAATAAGCAGATGCAGCATCTGTGTAGAGCTGTCTAATTCTAAAAGTTTCTGCATACCAATATTGTGCATTTCCAGAAAGATCATTTTCAGGGTTGGTATCCACAAATTCTCTAAAAGCTCTCTCTGCCATATTATAATCTCCTACCTTCAAGAAACTAGTTGCAAATTCATATTGCTCCAAGGGAGATGCGTCAGGTAAAATTTTTTCTTCATTAATAAAATTTTCTGTTAAAATGGTCTTCGTTGTTTCAACAGATTGTATTGATTGCTTCTCATTTGTATCTGTCATATCTTTATATGAAATCGTCCCTAAATCTTGAGGCTGAGATGTGCCTGGCATAATTTTTTTGCTAGCTAGGTCTTTCACTGAATTTTCATTTGTGGTCAAATTCTGTTGATTGTTTTCGCTCTTTTGTAAAACGCTAGAATTATTCTCTAAATCCTGAAATCTTAATTGATTATCTGCTTGTGTCTTTGATAATCTTGATGATAATTTATCAATTTTAAAATTAATTTCTTCATATTTGTTAGTTAGGTTTTGAAATTGCTTTTCAATTTCAGATAACTTCAATAAATGTCTTGTCAAAACATCTTCGGTTTCTTTATCTGTTAAAGAAGTTTCTCCTGCTGATTTTTTTTGAAATGACTCTGAGTAAACTGCTCTCTCTAATGTTCTAAGATCTTTCTGAATAATTTCCAAGACTTCTCTCATATTCAGCTCTTCAGAATATGCATTAAATGACACAAAAAGAAAAGAGATTACGTAAGTAAAAATTCTATTGTACATTTTAAACATTGATTTATTTTTTAATTATAATGATGGCAAAAAAAAGACCCTAAAATTATTATTAATAATTGTAGGGTCTTTAAAATATTTCAAATAGATTTAATTAGCTTTTACAGTAACAGATCTTCTATTTTTTGACCAAGAAAGTGGGTTAGATCCTGAATCAACTGGTCTCTCTTTTCCATAACTTATTACTGAAATTCGGTCAGCAGATATTCCATATGTAATTAGGTAATCTTTAGCGGCGTTTGCTCTTCTCTCACCTAATGCTAAGTTATATTCTCTTGTGCCTCTTTCATCGGCATGGCCTTCAACTACAACATTGATATTAGAATTTTCTCTTAACCAATTAGCCTGTTTTCTTAAAGTGTCTCTTGATTTTGTTGTTAAAATAGATTCATTTGTCGCAAAAAATACTCTATCTGGAACACCGTCAGCTAAATATTTAACAGTATCAGTGCCTGTATAAACATCACCTTGCATTTGACCTTCAACTTTTGTCGTTGTTGTTTTTGTTGCACAAGCTGATACGATTAAACTCAATAATATAACTAGAAAAGTATTTCTAAACGATTTGCTAAAATTCATTCATGCTCCTTAATAATTTATTAGAACTTTTTCACAACTAATTAAATGTTTCAAGCATAAAAATCAACTTAATTTATATTAAAAGTCTATAAAAAAGCCCTAATTACTTAATAAAGACGACCAGGATGGGTCAGAGGCGTCAGTCTCTGTTTGTACCTGCCTTTCATTATATCCGGTAAGATCTATAGACCAAAGTTTTGCGCTAAATCCCTCTCCTTTATCATTAGATTTAGTCTCTCTATAGAAAATCAATACCCTTCCATTAGGAGACCAAGAAGGAGCCTCTTGATAGTAATTTTCAGTTAACAATCTTTCTCCCGAACCATCTATTCGCATAACACCAATATAAAATTTACCCTTATGTAATTTTGTAAATGCAATTAAATCACCTCTCGGAGACCAAACAGGTGTCCCATACAAACCCTTGCCGAATGAAATTCTTTTTACATTTGAACCATCTGATTTCATTACATAAATTTGTTGAAATCCACTCCTGTCAGAATTAAAAGTTATATACTTACTATCAGGCGAGTAAGATGGTGATGTATCAATTGACGGATGATTTGTTATCCTCTCGACAATTCTATTTTCTAAATCCATAGTATAAATATCTGAGTTACCATCTTTGGCAAAACTCATAATAATTTTCTTTCCATCAGGTGAAAATCTTGGGGCGAATGTCATTCCTGGAAAATCACCAACCACTTCCTGCGTGCCAGTTTCAATATCTAATAGATAGACTCTTGGAAGATTTTTAAAATATGATAGGTACGTTACCATTTGACTTGTTGGATTAAATCTAGGAGTTAAAACTAATTCATTTCCTAAAGTTAAATATTTTGTATTAAAACCATCTTGATCCATTATAGCTAATTTTTTAACTCTCGCTGTTTTTGGTCCCTCCTCAGAAACATAAATAACTCGAGTATCAAAGTATCCTTTTTCTCCGGTTAACCTCTCATAAACTTTATCTGAAATTATATGACCTACTCTCCTCCAATTACTTGGAACTGTCGTAAATGCTAAAGCCATCATTTCTCTTCCTGCTAAAATGTCCCAAAGTCTAAATTCAACTTTTAATTTCTTGTTTTCAATTGTTACTTTTCCAGTAATTAATGCTTGTGCTTTAATGAGTGCCCAATCCTCAAATCTTGGTTTTAAATGGGCTATATCTGGCTTTTGCAAAAATGCATCTTTGCTAAGTGGATTGAATAGACCTGAGGTTTTTAGGTTGTTTTCTACAACAGAAGAAATCTCAGAACCAATATTTTCAATTTTAAGTTCACTAATAGAATTTTTATTTGAAATTTCATCTTGAAAAAGTGGTGAAACAGCTATCGGTAGAGGATCCAAATTACCTCTAGTAATATCAATTTCTATTAAGGAATTAGCTTTGGTTATTGAAAAAAAAATTACAAAAAGAGTTAAATTAAATATTTTAATCATTATCCCCCAAGCATATCACGAGCATCGAAATTTAAAATCATATTTTTCCATCTTTCATATCCACTGGTTGGAACTTTCAAAGGATTACAAAGCTGAATAGCTCTCCTTACACTATCTGCTAAAGTTCTGAATTTTTCTTTACCAGGTGTATTCATTTTTACATGATCAAGCATTTCAAGTTTTTCAATTGTGCCGTCAGGTTTCAATTGTAGCTTAACTCTCACTAATAAATCCTCACTGAAAGGTAACCCAATCGGGACGCTCCAACATGTAAATATTTGGGCTTTTAACGCATCCTCCTCGCTTAAAGTTAATTTTGAGTAGTCCATAGTCTCGTCATTAGATTGTGAAATTTTATCTTGTTCTTTTTTTGTTTCTGCTAAATTTTCTTTTTTTTTATCAATTAAAGCAGCAATTTCATTCAAATCTAATTTTTCTTTTTTTTCAAATTCTGAGACTTGTTTAACTTTTTTTTCATCTAAAATAGGTTTTTTAGTTTCAACTATTTTTTTTATGTTCTCGTCATTAATTTCTTTTGACGGTTTTTGTTTTTTTTCTTCTTTAGGTTGAATTTTTTGTTTCTCTTTTTCTGGCAAAGGTACTGCATTTAACTTATCTTTATTTAATTTTTCTTTTTTATTTTCACTGGTTGGGGTTTTTTTTGATGCAACTTTTGAAATTTCATTTTTTTTCTTATCCGTCTGAATTTCTTTTTTTTTATCTTTCTTCACTTTTTTAGGAGGCGCCTGCTCAGACAAAAGTTTTTCACTCTCTTTTTTTGCCTTCTCAATTATTTTAGACGCTTTTGGTGCGTAAGGAATGTTAGTTTTTTCTGCTATTTGTATTAATTCAACTGATATTAGAGGCGGTATATCTATAGGTTTTTTTGCAACAAAAGGTAGCGCTAAAATACTCATCATTACAACTCCAACATGGAAGCCCGATGAGATAATGAGACCTCGGTACATAATCTTTATCTCTCTTTATTTGGTTCCGATATCAAGGCAACTTTTGTAAAGCCTGATCCTGAAAGCATTCCCATAATTTCAAGAACCCTTCCATAGTTGATAGCTTTGTCACCCCTAACATATATTCTTGTATCGGTTCTATTATTTGACACTGCTAATATTTTGACAATTAAATTGTTAAATTCAACTTTTGTTTCCTGAATAAAAATTTCACCTTTGGAATTAATTGTTAAAGTTAATGGTTCATTTTCTTCTGGAAGTGTATCAGCAGAAGTTTCGGGCAAATCTACCTGGACTCCAACAGTAAGTAATGGTGCTGTTACCATAAATATAATTAGCAAAACCAACATAACATCCACAAAAGGAGTTACATTAATTTCACTCATTGGATCATTTCTTGAATTTTTTACCTTAAATGCCATTTAGATTATCGATAAAAATCTTTTTGAAAAATTTTCTAATTTTTGGGCGTATTTTCTAGAGTCTGAATTAAATTTATTATATGCAATTACTGCAGGTATTGCAGCAAGTAATCCAAGCGCAGTTGCGAATAAAGCTTCTGCGATACCTGGAGCAACTATTGCTAGACTTGTATTTCTTGAAATTGCAATTGATTGAAATGAATTCATAATTCCCCATACAGTTCCAAACAATCCTATAAATGGAGCTGTCGATCCAACAGTTGCCAAAAAACTATTATACTTTTCAACTGCCACCATTTGTTTTTCAATATTTACATCTAAAACACTAGATAGTCTCTCAGATAAATTTGATTTTGATCTAGTTTTCATAACTGTTTGCATAGAACTTTTAAATAATTTTGCCATAGGGTCCTCAATGTTTGAAGGCAGGCTGTTATAAAATGTTTCAGCAGACTTTGACTTCCAGAATTTCTCTTCAAATTCCTCTGAACTTTTATTAATTTTTCTAAACATTCTTATTTTTTCAAATATTATTGCCCATGAATAAATAGAACTTAGAATTAATATTATGATTACTGACTTAACAATTATATCCGCGCGTAAAAATAAACTAATTAAAGAAAAATCTGTGTTACTTGCTAAACCTAAGCTTTGTGTTGCAATATCTGCTTCCATTCAATCGTTTCCCATTAAAATATGTCATTAATTTGACTTCAAAAAACTCTAATAGTCTAGTTATTGTTGTTTTCCCTTGTATTTTCAAAATATTGAGCAATTAAAATAGCATCTGCTTTATTATTATCTTTCTTTCTTGATAACTTATTAGAAATTCTAGGAAACATCTCTATTACTTTAGTTCTGCTTGCATCTTTTTCAGAATTAATCAAATTAAAATGTTTTTTCCATTTTGCTGGTCTAACATAAAAAATTGGAAGCTCCATTGCAGAACATATGCCTTTAATAACTCCAAATGATTGTCCGAAATTAAACATACTTGTTACACCTTGTCCTGGCATAGCAGATACTTGTTCAACTATTACGCTCATTTTATCATTTATAAATCTATTTTTTATTAGCATAATTTCATTATAAATTTGCCTACCATTAACTTGTTTTTTATTTTTTTTTCCTTCAGCCATTGTAGGCATATCGATTACATCAATAACTTTTCCATCAGAAAAAAAACAAATGGCACCTGCTATTCCTGGATCAATTCCAACAATTATCATTTAATCGTCAAAGTTAACATTTGTATAAACATTTTGTACATCATCCTCATCGTCAAGAGTTTCTAAAAATTTTACCATATTTTGATTTTCTTCACCTTTAAGAGATACCTTATTTATGGGTAGCCACTCGATTTCAGTAGAAAGGAAATTTGCAATAACTTTTTCAAATTTTTTTTTTACCTCATATATTTCATCGATATCCGTGTGCACTTCATGAAATTCATCACGAGAAATACAATCATTTGCGCCCGACTCGATAGCTAATTCAAAAATTTTATCTTGTTCAATTTCATTTTTATCTATTTTAATTACGCCCAATCTTTGAAAATTATGTGATGCCGAGCCCTGGGTTCCTAGAGAACCGTTATTTTTCGAAAATATTGTTCTAATATTGGAAGCAGTTCTATTTTTATTATCAGTCAATGCTTCAACTATTACAGCAGATTTGCTAGGTCCAAAACCTTCATACCTAATATTTTCAAAATTTGATTGATCATTGTTAGAAGACTTTTCAATTGCTCTCTCAATATTTTCTTTTGGCATGTTAGCTGATCTGGCAGCTTGTATTGCTGATCTTAATCTCGAGTTCATATCGGGATTCTTATCTCCTAGTTTTGCAGCTACAGTAATTTCTCTCGAGAGTTTAGAAAAAATTTTTGATCTCTGTTTATCAGCTTTGCCTTTTTTATGTTTAATACCCGCCCAATGTGAGTGTCCAGCCATAATTAATTTACGTTATTTAAACTCCCACCAAAAATGAAACTTTCTATATTTTTTGCTAATCCATTTCTTACATTGCAATCTACAACTACTCCACTCAGGGATGCTTCTCCATTGGCAGGAAAATGTTTTACAGCTTCTTTTTTTAGAAATCTGTTAATTGAATTTTGTGTATTCATACCAATTACCGAGTCATAGTCGCCACACATTCCAGCATCAGTAATATAGCTAGTTCCATTTTTTAGGACTCTTGCATCATTTGTTGGCACGTGCGTATGGGTACCTACAACTAAAGTTGCATATCCATCAAATAGATTGCCTATAGCCATTTTTTCACTTGTTATTTCTCCATGAAAATCCACTATTAAAAAATCATAATCTTTTGATTTTTTTTTTTCTGCAATAAATGCAGTAGCAATTTTAAAAACATCATCACACTTTTTCATAAAAACGTTACCCATAAGATTTAGTACACCAACTTTTAGATTTTTTTTTGAATTGAATATGGAAAAACCTTTACCAGGTAAATTTCCACTCATATTTATTGGTCTTAATAATTTTTTTTCAGTTTTTATATATTCATAAATTTCTTTTTGATCCCAAACATGATTGCCTGTTGTAATTACATCTACACCTACATTAAAAAGTTCATTAGCAATATTTTCAGTTAGACCCACACCTTCACTGGCAGCATTTTCGGCGTTAACACAAACAAAATCTATACCTTTTTTTGAGACTATATTTGGCAAGTTTTTTTTTACTGATTTAAAGCCTGCGTCTCCAACTATATCACCTAAAAATAAAATCTTCATTTTTACATAAATTTTTCTGTCAAAATTAAATCTAATTTTCTATCAAAATTTTTAACATTAATTTTATTAACTTTTTGATGTGAAAAAGCCAGTCCAATTGTTGTACATTTTTTAATTTGAGAAATTTTTTCTAAATATCTGTCATAAAATCCACCACCATAGCCAATTCTGTTCCTGAATTTGTCAAAGGCAACTATTGGTACAAATATTATATCTGGGTATACTTTTTTCAATTTTAGTGGCTGAGGAATTCCTAATGAGCTTATTGTTAAAGGATCATTTGGACTCCATTTATAAAAATCCATTTGATGATTTCTTTTTATAATTGGCAACGAAATACTATAACCGTTAGAATAATACTTTTTTATTATTTGCAAACAATCAAATTCAAAATTTATTGGAAAATAACCTCCAATAATTTTATTTTTTGATAGATTAATTTTATTATGAAAACTATTTATAGTATTATTGCCTATTTTGATTTCAAAATATTTTTTTTTTCTTAAGTTAATAATTTTTTTTCTTAATTTAAATTTTGACACTGATATTTTATGAAACAGAAGTATTTGTGCTATTTTTTTTGACAAAGTCTTCTATTTCTAAAGTTACTTTGTCTATTAAATTTTCATAACTTATTTTGTAGTTTTCAATATCATTCTCAAGTTCTTCTTGTGTTGAGCTTAAATTTTTAATTTCATTTTCTTTACTGTCTTTGTACTGATAAACTAAAGATTTTAATTCTTTAAATTTTTCTTTTAATTCTTGAAGCTCTTTTTTTTGCGAATCTACTTTTTTTTTGGTTTCATAATACTCATCCATGACTTTTATAGAAGATATTAGTAATAATTTATTCTCTCCGATATTTCCAAGATCAAATTTTAGATCATTAAATTTTTTATTTAACCTCAAGGATAATTCTTCCAAATGTTCCTCTTGACCATCTTCACAAGATAATAAATATTCTTTACCATTAAATTTTATATTTACATTTGCCATTTATCTATTTCTTCCAATAAATTATCTGTTTCTTGATTTAATTCATCAATTTTTTCATTAAATTGATTTTCTTTTCTTTTTGAAGTTTCATAATCCTTTTTTAATTCATTTATTTGACGTCTAAGTTTTAAGTTTTCTTCTTCTAAGCTTTGGAGAGATGTGGCTATCTGTTTTTTTTCAATTTCTAATTGATTTTTTTGATCTCTTAAAATTGCAACTTTATCTAATTCTTCATTATGTTGAATGTTTATCTCTCCTAATTTTTTTAAAGTTTCCTTTAATTTTTTTTCTTTTTCATCAATGTTTTTCATATATATATCTATATTAATAAATTGAATCACCTAAGTCTAGATAGGATACTTTTTGAAAAATATAGAAAAAAATTTATCAAATGCTATTCGTTTTTTATCAATGGATGCGGTTCAAAACGCTAATTCTGGTCACCCAGGTATGCCTATGGGTATGGCTGACGTTGCAACAATTTTATTTAAATATTTTCTAAAATTTAATCCAAAAAATCCAAACTGGCTTAATAGAGATAGATTTATTTTATCAGCTGGACATGGATCAATGTTGCTTTACTCGCTTTTGTACTTAACTGGTTATAAAAGTGTATCACTTAACGACATCAAGAAATTTAGACAACTAAATTCAATTTGTGCTGGACACCCAGAGTATCACCCAAACTCAGGTATTGAAACAACAACTGGTCCTTTAGGTCAAGGAATTGCAAATTCTGTGGGTTTTGCAATTGCAGAGGAAATTTTAAAGAAAAAATTAGGAAGTAATTTAATAAATCACAAAACCTATGTCTTGGCTGGTGATGGGTGCCTTATGGAAGGAATAAGTCATGAAGCTATGAGTCTAGCCGGTCACCTTAGACTTAGTAATCTTATAATGCTTTTTGATAATAATTCTATTTCAATAGATGGTCCTACTAGTTTAGCAGTCTCAGATGACTATAAAAACAGATTTAAAAGCTATGGATGGAATTATATTTTGATTAATGGGCATAATTACAGAGAAATTTATAATGCGTTAAAAAAAGCACAAACATCAAAAAAACCGACTGTGATTTCGTGTAAAACAAAAATAGGATTTGGATCTCCAAATAAAAGTGGAAAGGCCTCTTCTCATGGAAGTCCTCTTGGAATAGATGAAATTAAGTTGGTTAGAAAAAAATTAGATTGGGATTATAAACCATTTAAAATACCTCAAAGAATTTTAACTGATTGGAGAAAAATTGGAGAAAAAGGTGTCAAAAAAGAAAAAATATGGAATAAAACTTTTAGCAAACACAAACAAAAATTTAAAAATATTGTAAAAAATAAATTCTCGAATTCAATTATAAAACAAAAAAAAGATGCAATAAAAAATTTTAAGACTATAGCTACAAGAAAATCCTCAGAAGAGTTTTTATCAGCTATATTAAAAGAGAGAAATACTTTAATTGGTGGATCTGCTGATTTAGCGGGATCAAACAATACAAAAACTACATTACATAAAATTATTAATTCAAGTAACTTAGGTGGTAATTATATTCACTATGGAGTTAGGGAGCACGCAATGAGCGGGATAATGAATGGATTAGCTCTTCATAGTAATTTTATTCCTTATGGAGGTACTTTTTTAATATTTTCAGACTATTGCAAACCTTCAATAAGACTGTCTGCTATAATGAAACAGAAGGTAATTTATATAATGACACATGACTCAATAGGACTTGGAGAAGATGGGCCTACGCATCAACCGGTAGAGCAACTTGCTGCTTTAAGATCTATTCCAAACTTAAATGTTTTAAGGCCAGCAGATCAAACTGAAACAATTGAATGTTGGGATATTGCTTTAAACAGCAACAAAACACCTAGCATATTAGCTTTAACTAGACAAAACTTAAAACCCATAAGAAAGAATTTTAGCAAAAAAAATCAATGCTCTATGGGAGCTTACGAAGTTATAAGGACTGGAAAAAACATAAATTTAACTATTTTAGCCTCAGGATCAGAGGTTGATCTTGCAATCGATACTAGTCATAAATTGGCCAAACAAAAAGTCTATTCGAAAGTAATATCAATGCCTTGCCAAGAAATTTTTGACAAACAAAGCAAAAGCTATAAAAATAAAATTTTAAAAGAAAGCAAATACACTTTTTCAATTGAGGCAGGTTCAAAAATGTCTTGGGAAAAATATATTGAAAAAGGTTTGTCTTTTTCAATAGAAGACTTTGGTAAAAGCGCTCCTTATAAAAAAGTCTATGATCATTTTGGTTTAAGTAGTAAAAAAATTAGTAAAAAAATTAAATTTTTTATAAAAAAATGACAATAAAAGTTGGCATTAACGGTATGGGAAGAATTGGCAGAATGATTGTGAGGTCGATTTATGAAAATCACAAAAGTAAAATAATTATCAAACATATCAATAATAGATCCAGCTCTGAAATTTGTGCAAATTTATTAAAATATGATTCAATTCATGGTAATTTTAAATCTCTAGTAAAATCTGGAGAAAATTACATAAAAATAAATACAAAAAAAATATCTTATACTCGGCATTCTAAGATTAATGACATAAAGTGGAAAAAATATGGTGTTGATTATGTTTTCGAATGTACAGGCAAGTTTAATTCTAAAGATCAATTACTGCCACATATAAAAAACGGAGTAAAAAAAGTTATTGTATCAGCCCCATGTAAAATGGCAGATAAAACTATAGTTTTTGGCATAAATCATAAAAAGATCAAGAAAAATGATAGAATTATTTCAGCAGCTTCTTGCACAACAAATTGTTTGGCTCCAGTTGCAGACGTAATTAATAAAAATTTTATAATTCTTAATGGTTTTATGACAACCGTTCATGCTTTTACAAGTGATCAAAGAATATTAGATAATTCGCACAAAGATCTGAGAAGAGCGAGATCTGCAAGTCAATCAATTGTACCCACATCTACTGGTGCATCAAAAGCTATTGGTGAGATTATACCCTCATTGAAAGGTAAGCTAGAAGGGATAGCAATGAGAGTACCAACACCAAATGTTTCATTAATAGAATTTATATTTAATGTAAAAAAAAATATTACCGTAAAAAAATTAAATAACTCTTTAATTTCTGCATCTAAAACTAAGCTGAAAAATATTCTAAATGTTACAGATGAGAAGCTAGTATCAGTTGATTTTAATCACAATAGTGCATCTGCAATCATTGATTCCTCGCTTACTAATGTAATTGGCAATAAAATGGGAAAAATTTCAGCTTGGTATGATAATGAATGGGGTTTTTCGAACAGAATGTGTGATATTGCTGAGTATGTAAGCAAGATCAAATAATGAAATCCATTGAAAATATAGAAAACATTGAAAATAAAAGTGTTATTCTTAGACTTGATTTAAATGTTCCAATTAAAAATGGAAAAATAACCGATTCTAACCGGATTGATAAGGTTATGCCTACTCTAGATTTTCTATTAAAAAAAAAAGCAAAGATCATAATAATATCTCATGTAGGAAGACCCAAAGGTAAAATAGTTAAAGAACTTTCTCTTGGATTGGTATCCTCTTATATTAAAAGTAAAATTAAAAAAGAAATATCATTACTTAAAGAAAACATTTTTAATTTAAATAAAGAAGACATTTTTAAGAATTCAAATGATGGGTTAGTAATACTTGAAAATATTAGGTTTTATCCAGAAGAAGAAGCCAACGATGATAAATTTTCAAAGAAATTAGCAAGCCTAGGCGAAATATATGTTAATGATGCATTTTCTTGCTCACACAGAGATCATGCCTCTGTATCAAAAATAACAAAGTATATTCCAGCGTATAGCGGAATTCAAATTAATGCAGAGGTAAATGCTCTTAATAAGATAACTTCTGAAATAAAAAAACCTATAACATGTATAATTGGTGGATCTAAAATATCTTCGAAAATAAATATAATAAAAAATTTAATACCAAAATTTAATAGCATTGTAATAGTTGGTGCTATGGCGAACAATATATTGAAATACAAAGGTTTAAAAATTGGTAACTCTGTATATGAAAAAAATATTGATCGCATAATTCAAGAAATTTTCACATATGCTGAAAAAAATAAATGTAAAATATATTTTCCGAAAGATGTTAAAATTGGAAAAAAGTTGAACGATAAATCTTTTGAAAAAGATTTCAAAGATATTGAAGACGACGATATGATACTTGATGTAGGATCAAAAACTTTAGTTGAAATAAAAAGAATTATTGACGATTCCTCGACAATATTATGGAACGGACCATTAGGTTACTTTGAAAATAAACATTTTTCTGTAGGAAGCTCAGAAATAGCAAAACATATTGCAAATAAAGGGAATAAAATTTATTCTGTAGTTGGTGGAGGTGACACAGTGGCAATAATTAATTCACTAAATATGAGCAACAAATTTAATTTTGTTTCAACTGCAGGTGGAGCATTTTTAGAATATCTTGAAGGCAAAGTTCTCCCTGGTATAAAAGCTTTGAATTAAATGTCCGAATTGAACAAAATTGCTCTTCAAATATTATCGAATGGAAAAGGTATTCTTGCAGCTGACGAAAGTACTTCCACAATGACAAAAAGATTAGACACAGTGAAAGTGCCTTCCAACGAAAAGAACAGACTGCTCTTTAGACAAACTCTTTTTTCATCTTCTGCAATGAAAAATTGTATAGGTGGAGTAATATTATATGACGAAACGATAAGACAAAAAACATCTTTTGGAAAAAATATACCTGACCTAATAAGCTCTAGTGGATCAATAACTGGAATTAAAGTTGATACAGGAGCTAAAATGTTGGCAGGATCAAATGAAGAAAAAATTACCGAAGGTTTAGATGGTTTAAGGGAAAGATTAAAAGATTATTATAAACTTGGAGCAAGATTCACGAAATGGAGAGGTGTATATTCGATATCTGAAAAATATCCAAGCAATTTATCAATTTCAGCAAACGCTAATGCACTAGCCAGATATGCTGCATTGGTTCAAGAGTCCGGAATGGTACCTATAATTGAACCAGAAGTTTTAATGGAAGGTGACCACTCAGCTAAAGATTGTTTTAATAAAACTTCTGAAGTAATTAAAAAATGCTATGATGAGTTAGAATTACATAATGTTGATTTAAAAGGAACAATTTTAAAACCAAACATGATTTTACCTGGAAAAGATTCTAATGAAAAAGTTTCAAATGAAGAAATAGCAGAACTTACTTTAGAATGTTTAAAAAAAAATGTCCCCTCTTCAGTGCCAGGTATAGCTTTTCTTTCAGGGGGCCAAACAGAAGTGGAGGCAACAGCAAACCTCAACCAAATAAATATTAAAAATGATACAAATTTTATAATGACTTATTCTTATGGAAGAGCTCTACAACAAAGTGCATTAAAGTTTTGGTCAAAAGATATAAATAATATAATTGGAACACAGGAAATATTTGATCATAGAGCTAAAATGTGTACTTTAGCTTCACAAGGAAAATGGTCAGAAAATCTTGAAAAATCGTAATAAGAAATTTATCTATTTAATTTCTCCTAGCAAAAATTTAGATAAAATATTCTATAATGATTTAACTCTGGTATTAAAATCAAAAAAAATAAAATTTTTTCAACTCAGGCTTAAAAAACAAAGTTTTAGCAAGAAAGTAATAATCGCAAGAAAAGTTTTAAAAATTTGTAAAGAGAACAAAGTAAAATTTATTATTAATGATAGTCCTTATCTTGCTTTGAAAGTTAATGCTGATGGTTGTCATTTAGGTCAAAAGGATATGAGTATAAAAAAAGCAAAAAAAATATTAAAAAAAAAAATTATTGGAGTTACTTGTCACAATTCAATTAAATTGGCTAAAAAAGCTTTATTAGATGGAGCTGATTATATAGCTTTAGGGGCATTCTATAAATCAAAAACCAAAAAGACCCTTTACAAAGCACACATCAAAACTTTGGTAAATATAAAAAAGTCAACTAATTTACCAGTGGTTGCTATTGGTGGAATAAATGCGAAAAATTATAAAAATCTGTTATTGAATAAAGCAGATTTTTTAGCTATCTCAGGCTACATTTGGAATAATAAAAAACTTAAACCGCAACAAGCTATTAAAAATTTAACATGAAAATTAATGCGACAGAAATAAGGGTTGGAATGATACTAGATCATAAAAATGATCTATGGGAGGTTTTAAAAACTAACCATGTTAAACCTGGGAAAGGTGGAGCATTTGCCCAGGTTGAAATGAAAAGTTTGAATAAAAATACAAAATTGAATGAAAGATTTAGATCAAGTGAGACTGTAGAAAAAGCCTTATTAGAAGAAGTAAAATATAATTTTCTATACAGTGATGATAATGATTTTTATTTTATGAATCCTAGCTCATTTGAACAAATCAATTTAAGTAAAAACATAGTGGGTGATAAAGGTAAAATGCTAACTGAAAATTTAGAAGTAACAATTAATTTTCATAATGAAAACCCTTTAAGCATTTTGCTACCAAATCAATTAACATTTGTAATAGAAACTACCGATGCTGCATTAAAAGGTCAAACTGTTTCTTCTTCTTATAAACCAGCTGTTCTTAATAATGGCTTAAATGTTCAGGTCCCCCCATTTATAGAAAGTGGAGATACTGTAATAATAGATACAAGAACAATGGAGTATGTAAAAAAAATTTAAAATGAATTCAATATCTCCAAATTTAAATTTAATGATAAAGGCATGTGAGAAAGCTTCAAAAGTAATAATAAGAGACTTTGGTGAATTAGAAAATTTACAAGTTTCTAAAAAAGGACCAAAAGATTTTGTTACAAAAACAGATAAACGTGTAGAAAAAATTCTTATAGAGGAATTATCAAAATCTAAAAAAAACTATTCTTTCATAACTGAAGAGACGGGAAAAATAATAAATAAAAATAAAGATATATTTTGGATAATAGATCCAATAGATGGAACAACAAATTTTTTACATGGTGTTCCACACTTCGCCATATCAGTTGCGCTTCAAAAAGATAATGAAATTATTATAGGGTTAATATTTGATCCCATAAAAAATGAAATTTTTTATGCAGAAAAAAATAATGGGTCTTTTGTAAATAATAATAGAGTCAGGGTTTCAAAAAAAACAAATATAGATGAATGTTTATTTGCATCTGATAATGATGGGATAAAATCTATTTACCCAAAACTTAATTTAAGAAATACGGGTTGTGCTGCTTTAGATTTAGCGTATGTTGGATGTGGAAGATTTGATGGATATTTTCACAATAAAATAAATTTATGGGATATAGCAGCAGGTAAGATAATTATTGAAGAGGCTGGAGGGAAAGTTAATAATATAAAACATTTTAATATTAATAAAATTGATATTAGGGCAGGAAACCCAAATATATATGAAAAAATGATGAGAAAGTTAGTTAACTTTTAAATTGTTTTTAAAATAAATTTTGTTATAAGGCAGGCCATGAAAAAAGATATACATCCTAACTACCATAATATAAAAATTGAAATGACTGATGGTAGTCAATTTGAGACCAAATCTACTTGGGGAAAAGAAAACGATATTTTAAAACTAGAGATTGACCCAAAATCTCATGCTGCATGGACTGGTGGTAAACAAAAAATTTTGGATAAAGGAAGAATAAGTAAATTTAATAAAAAATTCCAAAACTTCAGATCTGAGAATAAATAACAATGTCCAAAGCTCCATTGATGCCCATGGCAACAGCAGTATGGCTAGTAGAAAATACTTCCTTAACCTTTAAACAAATTGCAGACTTCTGCAAAATGCACGAAGTGGAAATACAAGGAATAGCTGATGGTGAGGTTGGAAAAGGTATTGTTGGTTACAATCCAATAATATCAGGTCAATTAACAAATGAGGAGATAAAACTTTCATCCAAAGATCAAAATAGACCTTTAAATATTATTGATGAAGAAGTGAAAATTGAAAGTGATGAAATAAAAGTGAAAAAATATGTTCCTCTATCTAAAAGACAAGACAAACCTGATTCTGTTTTATGGTTAATAAAAAATCATTCAATACTAAAAGACTCGCAGATCGCAAAATTAGTAGGAGTAACCAAAAATTCAGTTACTTCAATTCGAAATAAAAGTTACTGGAACTACAATAGTTTGAACGCTAAAGATCCTGTAGCTATGGATCTTTTTTCACAAAAAGATTTACTAAACGCTTTGGGTAAAGCTGAGAGAAGAATTTTAAGAGAAAAAAAAGATAAAGAAAAATTCGAAAATTCAAATAAAAATGCAAATTCATAAATATAGACAAACATTGCTTAAAATGTTAACAAACCCGGTTTTTGGAGGTTGTTATTAAAATAGAAGTTAAAGATAATAATGTAGAACAAGCACTGAGGGTTTTAAAGAGAAAACTCCAAAGGGATGGTTTTTTTAAAATTATTAAATTAAAAAATAATTATGAAAAGCCATCTGAAAAAAAAAAACGTATTCTTCAGGAAAATATTAAAAGAGTAAAGAAGCTTAACAAACTTAAAAACAGAATTTAATTATCGCGGGGTGGAGCAGCCTGGTAGCTCGCAAGGCTCATAACCTTGAGGTCGGCGGTTCAAATCCGTCCCCCGCAACCAATTTATATTTTAAATTTAGATTTTCTTGTGTCGATAAGAAAACCTTTAACTGTCTCTTTAGTTAGTTCTTGATAACTTTTTCCAAAATTTTCTATTTTCTCAATTATTGCTGGTGGTGCTGTAATTATATGACATCCTAAATCTTTTGCTTGTAAGTAATTATATGGTTCTCTCGTACTGGCCCAAAGAATTTCTACATTCTTAAATTTTTTTGAAATTTTCAAACTTTGTTTAAATTGAGGTACTGGATCCTTACCAGAATCTGCCAATCTACCTGCAAAAATAGAGATGATTACTTTTGTTTTATTATTAATTTTTTTTAATATCTGTTTGGTTTGTTTGGAAGTATAAACAGCAGTAATATTTAATTTAATTTTGTTTTTATTTAAGATATTTATAACTTTACCCATAAATTTTCCTTTTGAGTTAGTTATAGGAACTTTTACGTAAACATTTTTTCCCCATTTGCTAATTTTTTTACCTTGTAAAATCATATTTTTAATATCATCAGCAAATACTTCACAGGATATAGGTTTTTTTGTGATTTTAATTAAAT
Organism: uncultured Pelagibacteraceae bacterium; assembly: GCA_902519695.1. GTDB lineage: Bacteria > Pseudomonadota > Alphaproteobacteria > Pelagibacterales > Pelagibacteraceae > Pelagibacter. The sequence goes on from CABYKN010000004.1 coordinate 40,231, forward strand.
TTTTAGAGTATTTTGAATAATCATCTGCACCTGCTTTTCTCATCAAAGAAGGATTGGTTGTGAAACCTTTTACAATATTTTTTTTATTGAATTTTTTAACAAGTTTAATGTCGGCTATATCACAAAAAATTTTGGTCAATTATAAACTCTTAACTATTTCTTCAGTCATTTTTTTTGCATCTGAAAATAACATCAGTGTATTATCTCTATAAAAAAGATCGTTATCAATACCTGCATAACCAGGTGACAAACTTCTTTTAACGAATAATACTGATTTACTTTTTTCAACATCCAAAACAGGCATTCCATATATTGGACTTTGTGGATCAGATTTGGCAACAGGGTTGGTTACATCATTAGCACCAATTACATATGCAACATCACAGTTTGCAAAATCATTGTTTATTTCTTCTAACTCAAAAACTTCATCATAAGGAACGTTAGCTTCAGCCAATAAGACATTCATGTGTCCGGGCATTCTTCCTGCAACTGGATGTATCGCATAAGAAACTTTTACTCCATTTTTCTTTAATGAGTCTACCATCTCTCTTAATGCGTGTTGTGCTTGAGCAACTGCCATACCGTATCCTGGAACAATTATTACCGATGAAGCATTTTTCATTAAAAAAGCAGCATCATCTGCATTTCCACTTTTAACGGGCTTTTGTTCCTCACTGCTTGATTTTAATGTTTGATCAGTAGCACCCCAACCTCCAAGAATTACATTAAAAAATGACCTATTCATACCTTTACACATTATATAAGATAAAATCGCTCCAGATGATCCAACTAAAGCTCCAGTAATAATTAGAGCTGAATTCTCTAATGTAAACCCAATACCAGCTGCAGCCCATCCTGAGTAAGAATTTAACATTGAGATGACGACTGGCATATCAGCACCACCAATTGGGACTATTAATAAAATACCTAAAATAAAAGATAATAATACGATAGACCAAAATATATTTGATGATTGCGTTATGCATAGATAATAAATGAGTAAAATTATTGCTAATCCTAATATCAAATTAATAAAGTGTTGACCTCTAAAGGTAATTGGAGCACCTGACATTATTCCTCTAAGTTTTAAAAAAGCAATAATAGAACCAGAAAACGTAATAGCACCTATTGCGGCTCCAAGAGACATCTCAATTAAACTTGCAAGTTTTATATTTCCTGAAACTCCAAGTCCAAATGCTTCGGGCTTTAAAAAGGCTGATATCGCCACGAATACAGCTGCCAAACCTACGAGACTATGAAACCCCGCAACTAATTCAGGCATTGCAGTCATAGGAATTTTAAAAGCAATGAATGCACCAACTAATCCACCGACTGTTAGAAAAATTAATACATATATAAAACCTAGACCAAAATTTCCAAGTGATAAGAAAGTTACTAAAATGGCAATTGCCATTCCTGAAATTCCAAAATAGTTACCCTGTCTTGAAGTTTCAGGGGATGAAAGACCTCTTAGTGCTAAAATAAACAATATTCCGGAAATTAAATAAAACAGTGCTGAAAGATTTGCAGACATAGTTATTTCTTTTTCTTCTTGTACATTTGCAACATTCTTTGAGTAACAAGAAAACCACCAAAAATATTTACAGCTGCTAATATTATTGCAAGAAATCCAAAAATATTTGCAGTTTCAAATACTTTTTCAGAAGATCCGGCTAATGCAGCAATAATTGCTCCCACAATAATTACAGATGAAATAGCATTAGTCACTGACATCAAAGGCGTATGCAGAGACGGAGTAACACTCCAAACAACGTAATAGCCGACAAATATTGACAAAATAAATATACTTAGTCTGAATATAAAAGGATCTATTTCCATTATTTTATAATTGTTTTTTCAATAATTTCATCTTCAAGGTTTATATTAAAACTTTTTTTGTCTTTATCGAATAAATTATTAATGAAATTATAAATATTTTTTGAATAAAGGTTCGAGGCTGACACAGGTAATTTGTTAAGAATGTTGGTTTCACCCATAATTTTAACTCCATTTGAGTCCACTATTTCATCAACTTTTGTTAATTCTGAGTTTCCACCTTGTGAAGCAGCCAAATCATAAATAACAGACCCATTAGGCATTATTTCTATCATTTCTTTTTTTATTATAACAGGAGCTTTTTTTCCAGGAATTAAAGCTGTGCATACCACGATATCAATTTTTTTTAGAGTATCTATCAATAACTCCTCTTGTCTTTTTTTGAAATCATCAGAAGTTTCTTTTGCATATCCACCTTCTGTCTCTAAATTTTCAGATCCCTCAACACTTAAAAATTTTCCCCCTAAACTTTCAACTTGTTCTTTCGAAGCTAATCTGACATCTGTAGCAAATACTATTGCACCCATTCTTTTAGCTGTTGCAATAGCTTGTAAACCTGCAACACCTGCACCAACAACTAAAACTTTAGCAGCCGAAATAGTGCCAGCAGCTGTCATCATCATTGGTATTGCTTTTTGAAAATAGGCAAATGAGTCAACAACCGCTTTGTAACCAGCTAAATTTGCTTGGGATGATAATATATCCATTGATTGAGCTCTCGTAATTCTTGGTAACATTTCAAGAGCAAAACATTTAATATTTTTAGAAGTTAATTCTTTGAGTTTTGCACTGTTTATAAAAGGATTAAGTACGCCAACTAGTATTTGATTTTTCTGTAGTTTTTTCAAATTTTCATCATCTAAAATATTCATTTGTAATATTACATTTGATTTAGCTATTACCTCATCACTACTTAATATTTTTGCTCCGTGATTCTCAAACTCTTTATCACTAATACCTAAATGGTATGCATAATTTTTTGATAAATTAACTTCCAAGCCTAATAATTTATATTTTTTTATTATATCTGGAGTTATAGCAACTCTTTTTTCGATATTTGTATTTTCTGAAACTGATCCTATTATCATTTAAAGAAGAAATATTGCCATCAAAATTAAAACTACAGTAACAGCAATTGATCCCCATAGTACAAACTTTGTAAAATTATTCCAAGTATTTTTATGACTATCGTTGTCCATAATTTATTTTTGTCTAGCTTTAAACTTTGGGTTTTTTTTGTTTATTATATAAACTCGACCACGTCTTCTAACCAATTTAGAATTTAAATCTCTTTTTTTTAAAGACTTTAAAGAACTAGCTATTTTCATAATTAAATTTTTTTCAACTTAATAAACGAACTTATATAATCTTTCAAACTTATTTTTCCAAATTTTTTTTTTACTTTGCTGTTAAAAGATACATTTGTTAAGGCAGAAGCATGTCTTTCTCCTTTTCTCGGCGGTAATAATTTGATTTTTGATTTAAACATTTTAGCAACCTGCTTAATTGTATAACTATCTTTATGACTTATTGAGTAATAACGATATTTATCAGATTTCCATGCCTCATAACAAACTTTGATAGTATCAGAAATATGGGTAAATCTTCTTGATTGAGTGCCTGGACGAACAACCGTAATAGGTTGACCACTTTTGAATTGGTTTTGAAAAATACCAATCACTGTTGCCATTCTACCTTTTTCTATTTGTTTATTTCCATAAACATTATAAAAATAAATTATTTTATATTTAAATTTGTACCAATTTTTTAAATTCTCAAGAAATTCTAAATTAATTGCTTTACTAAAAGCATATGGTGATAAATTTTTATCATTTCCTAAATTACCGAGACTTGCAGATGTCGCGGAATAAATTAATTTAATTTTATTTTCCAAGCAAAAATTAAATACTTCGTAACTTCCTTTTGTATTCGACTCTAGACATTGATTAAATTTATCGAAACTCTGAAAGATTCTCGAAAATTCGCCAAAATGAAATAATACCTTTATATTTTTTTTATGTTTAAATAAAACTTTTTTAATATTTTTTGTATTTGCATTTATATAATTAACTTTTGTAGAAATTACATGATTTTTTTTGAAGCCTGAGGAATAATTATCCAAACTTATTATTTTATATTTAGTTTTTTTTAATAAGTATTCGATTAAATTAGAACCTATAAATCCAGCTCCACCAGTAACAACTATTAAATTTTTCATCAGGAGTTAAGCCTGGCAATGTCCTACTCTTCCATGTCTTAAGACAAAGTACCATCGGCGCAGAAAGGCTTGACTTCCGAGTTCGGAATGGGATCGGGTATATCACTTTCGCAATAATCACCAGGCCATGACCTTATAAATAAAAATTATTAAAAGTAAATAATTATTTTATTTTTTTTTAAAAGATTTAAAAGATTATTAACAAATATAAAGTAAAGAAAACAATGATATTAGTGACGGGTTCAGCCGGTTTAATTGGAAATTCTGTATCTAGATTTTTTCTAGAAAAAAAAGAGAATGTTTTTGGTATTGATAATAATCAAAGAAAAAAATTTTTTGGAATTAATGGAAGTGTACAGAAGAATATTACTTCTTTAAGAAAAATCAGAAAATTTAAACATTTCCAAATTGACATATTAAATAAAAAAAAATTAGAAAAATTTTTTAAAAAATATAACTTTGACTTGATAGTCCATGCGGCTGCTCAACCATCCCATGACTGGTCAGCAACAAACCCTCAATTAGATTTTAATATCAATGCAAACGGGACACTGAATATTTTAGAATGTATTAGAAAATATAACTCTAAATCAATATTTATTTATTTGAGCACTAATAAAGTTTATGGTGATAAAGTAAATTATTTTAATTATAAAGAACTTAATAGTAGATATGAAGTTGAAAAAAAATATAAAAATGGTTTTAATGAAAATTTAAGTATAGATAACTCTAAACATAGTCCATTTGGAGTATCAAAATTATCTGGAGATCTTTTAGTTCAAGAATATGGTAAATATTTCAATATAAAAACAGTTTGCCTTAGAGCTGGTTGCTTAACTGGAGAAACGCATGCTGGCGTAGAGTTGCATGGTTTTTTGTCTTATCTTTTCAAATGCTCTTTTTATAAAAAAAAATATTATATTTATGGCTATAAAGGAAAACAAGTTAGGGACAATCTAAGTTCATATGATGTTGCGTCTATAATTTGGGAATTATACAAAAAACCACCTAAAGCTGGAGAAGTATTTAATATTGGTGGGGGAAGAAAATCAAATATATCAGTTTCTGAAGCAATAAAAAAATGTGAGTTAATAACTGGTAATAAATTTAATTATAAATATGTAAATATTGAAAGATCAGGAGATCATAAATTTTGGATTACTGATATGTCAAAATTTAAAAAAAATTATCCTAATTGGAGAATTAAATATATAATTGATGATATACTTTATCAGATGAATGATTATGAAAAATTTTCAAAACTTAAAAGATAGTTATTTTTTAGATGAAAGTGTAAAATTTTTTGATGAAAAAGCTGAAAAAAGATTGAGATTTTTAGAAAGTAAAAATTTTCTTTTTAACGAGATTTCAGAATTTATTAATAATTGTATTCCTTATTCTAAAAAGATAAGTGTTTTTTGTGCGGGCAATTCTATTATTAGTAAGAAATTACAAACAGATAAAATATTAGTTAAAGAAATATCAAATAAATATAAAATTAATTACAATAATAACTTAATTTACAAAGATAAAATTGACAAGGAAGATCTCTATGACTCAGATGCTATCCTAATTGCTGATATAGAACATCAATCTAACCCTGCTGGAAATCTTTTAAATTTATCAAAAAATATGAATGACGATGCTAGATTAATTATTTTATCAAAAAATTTAGTTTGGATGTTTATCTTAAAAATTTTAAAAATTTTTATTACTTTTTCACCTACCAAAAACAATTTTTTACCAACAAATTATCTCGAAAATTTGTATTCAAGTTGTGAATTAGAAATTGTAAGAAGGGAAAGATTAATAGCTATACCTGTGAATATTCCAGTAGTTACAAATCTTTTAAACAAAATTTTTAGGTTACCTGTGCTAAACTTATTATGTGTTTCTAACATCACTATTTTAAAAAGAATAAAAGTCAAAGAAAATATTTTAAATAAAAAAAAAATATCATTTATAATTCCTTGTAAAAATGAACAAAATAACATCCCGTTAATTAAAAATCAAATTTTGTTATCAGATCAAAATTATGAATTTATTTTTGGAGATGACAATTCCGATGATAATACTATTAATGAAATAAAAAAAATTTCAGAAGAACTTAATAACTATAAAATTAATTACTATAATGGACCAGGAATATGTAAATCTGAAAATGTTTATAAGGGCATAAATATTTCTGAAGGTGAAATAATTGTAATTTATGATGCTGATTTGACAGTAAGTTTCAATGATATCGAATTTGCTATCAATATTTTAGAAAATACTAATGCTGATTTTATTAATTGTACCAGAATGATTTATCCCCAAAAAGATAAAGCCATGAAACCTTTAAATTTTTTTGGAAATATTTTTTTTGCGTTCCTTTTCAGTTTACTTTTTAGAAAAAAAATCACTGATACACTATGTGGTACAAAAATTTTTTACAAAAAAGATTGGGATAAAATCAAAGAGGATAATGGTAAATGGGGTGTTAGAGATTTATGGGGTGATTTTGATTTACTAATAGGTGCCTACAAAAATAATTTGAAGATAACCGAAGTTCCTATTACTTATCATGAAAGAGTTGAAGGAAAAACAAAAATGACCTCTTTGTTTTCTAATACATCTAGGATGATTTGGATTGTAATAGCTGCATTTTATAAATTAAGATTGAAAAAATAAGTGATAGCTAGCATTATAATTACTGGAGATACTAAGGAAAGATATCTCGAAAAAACTATTAAATCATGTCTAGATCAAAATATTAATGATATTCAAATCATATTAGTCTTTTCAAGATTATCTAATATTTTAAATTTAAAAAAATTGTTTAAGAACAGGATTATTTTTAAGCAAATTAGAAGAAAATTTAACATTCCTGTAAGAGATCAACTTTACAAAATTAAAACAGCATTAAAAATTGCAAAAGGAAAATATATTTTTTTACTGGATGGAGATGACTATTTTAAGAAAACTAAACTTAAATCTCTGATAAATTATACAAAAAAGAAAGAATTAGTTATTGATGACCATTTAATAGATTTAAACAATGAACTTTTTTACATTAAAGAAAAATTTTATAAAAAAATGTATTTATACAAACTTTTGTTTAATTCATGGCCTGATAAAGTATGCACTAGCTGCATATCTGGGCATAAAAGTTTATTTGTAAACTTTTATAAAAATATAAATATTAATAAAATTAATTATTTAGCAATAGATATTCTAATAGTGTTATTTAATTTCAAAAATTTGAAAAAAATCAATAAAATACTTACTGTAAAAAAAATTGTAAGTGAAGGTGTGGATAAAGGTTATTCGAATTTACTAAAATCTATATATTGGAGGAGAAGATTAGAGCAACATTTTTATTTTAGAAAAGTTGTTACAATTCATTTTTCATTAGAATATTATTTTTGTAAATTTATTGTACTATTGTTTGATTTTCGTAAATATATTCAAAAGATTTTCTAAAAATCATTTTGTATTTTGCTACTTTTTTAAAACCATATAAATTTAAAACATTATTAATATCTGAAAATTTATAATTTTTTATAATCATGTCGTCGTAATGATGCTCAAAATATACATATTTAATAATATTATAATTTAACTTTACACCTTTTAATACACTTAACTCATAACCCTCAGTATCAATTTTTAATATATCAATTTTCGAGATTTCATTTGAACTTATGAAATGGTCAAGGGTAATTATTTTTATTGGGGTCTTTTGATAAAAATTTTCATTTGGTTTTATATTTAATATCTTTAATTTTCTTTTAAAATAATTTGATTTTAAGTTTATACTATTAATAGTTGAAGAAGATGATTCAATAGTTTCATTTAAAAAGCCTTTTTCATCTTTTTGACCAATTGCTAAATTATAAATATTTACAAAGTTATTAAGTTTAAATTTTTCAATATTTTTTTCTAATATTTTAAAGTTATTTAAACTTGCTTCAAATGAATAAATTTTATTAATTTTAAAATTTGATCTAAAAAGTTTTACTGTTTCTCCATTATGAGCCCCAACATCTATTAAAACAATTGGATGTTGAAATTTTTTTTTAAAAAATTTTATTATTTTTTTTTGTTGAAATGAGTCAAAAAAATTAATTAATTTTCTTATAATTTTTATTGTTACCATTAAATTATTTTATTATTTTTATGAATTTATATCTTCCGTCTTTATTAAAAGATAAGTTTTTTTTTATAGATCCGCAAGGAGAGGGCGTCAACCAACAATGACCTTTTGATGAGTAAATCATAAGATTATCCTCGAATATTGTGACTGAGTATTCATTATTTTTGATTGCATAAAATGGAAAATTATTAAATTTGTAAATATCATCTCTTTCAAATTCATCATTTATTCTATTTAAATTTTTTAAATTTAATATAATCGCTACAAGTATAACTAAAATTTTAAATTTTTTTTTAAAATTAGGTTTTTCATTAAATTTTAACAATAATATCATTGATGGAAAAGATAAAATTAAAAATACTATTGAGTATCCTCCATATCTTAAAGTTGGGTGATAACTAAACCAAATAAAAAATATGAATAACAAAATTACATAAAATAAGTAAAAATTTTTTTTCTCAAATTTTTTTTTATTTGATAGCGTAAATTTTTTAAAAAATAAAAATATTATTAAGAAACAAGTAATCATTAATAACAATTGATCAGAAAATTTACCTAGGAAGTAGTTGTTGAACCAATTACTTATCCAATTAAAATTACTTATATAAATACTGGGGTTATCGACTCTTAAATTTGGACCAGCTCCTGCCTTTGCCCATTGTTCCAACCACAAGGAGAGATTCTTAATATCATTTACATCTCTGCTCCATGCAAAATAATTATCAAAACACGTGAAAGAAATGGGCGAAATAAAACACCCCGTATGTACAAAATGATGTGTAAAATTTAGAATTAAAATTATTAAGAAAAAAATAAATGCTTTAGATCTAATGATATAGTTTAAAACAATAGTAATTTTTGTTTTTAACATTATCAGACAAAATGAAAATAAAATATATGGAAGAAAATAAGTTTTCAATGTTATACAAAAAGCTAATAAGGGGAGTAAATTCAATGTTTTTTCTAATTTATTATGGTCTTCATTGATAGATAAAAATTCGAAAAATTTTATCAATAAAATAACAATCAATAATTGACCAACTTTATCCGTACCAAATTCAGCCAACCTATTAAATGATAAGTTAAAAAAGACAAATGTAAAAAGAAATAAATATTTTGAAATTTCATTTTTATTATTGAAAATTTCAATTAATAAAAAATAATTAAAAAATATTAAAAAATATAAAATAGTAAAATGGAAAGAATAAAAATTGATATAAGGTAAATAAAATAATGAATTTAAATAAAATAAAGATGAAATTAAATTATACCCATGATTAAGATGGCCCATTCCAAAAATAATGAAATTTTCGGTTAGGTATTTAGTAAATGGGAGATGATAATAAGAAAAATCGTCATTAGTTTTTGAAATAATTAATAATGAAAATATACAAAATGAAATATAAAAAATATTTTTAAGATATGAATGTTTTATTTTTTTTTTTAAAAATAAAAAAAAAATTATACCAATAGAGTGAATTATTATATTATGCAAAAAATTGTGTGCAAA
>CABYKN010000005.1 GCA_902519695.1 uncultured Pelagibacteraceae bacterium
ACAATTTTTTCTAAGTGATCTAAAAACTTTGCTTCACTTAATTTTTTTTTATTTAAAAAGTCTCTCTTTTTTAATCCTGATTTTGATATGTCCAATAGTCTCTCTGCCCAATACGAAATATCCTTACCCATCAAATTAGTTTTTAAGCCATTTTTAGGGGCTTTTTTATAAGCTGAAAGCACTTCATTAGCTTCCCAATTTTTAATTAAATCTAAAGCTTCTTCCAGATTTCCATAAAGTAATCCAGTGAATAGGGCAGGACCAGCACATAAACACTCCCATCCGCACGCATCCATTGATCTTAATTCGATATATTGTTTTAATCTGTTTTCTGTAAATATTGTTCCTAAATGTGTATCAAGATCATTAGTACTAGGAATTTTATTTCCAATTTCTTTAATTTCTCCATTCATAAAGTTTTTAAATAAATATTTTTTTCCAGATATATAATTACCTTCACTTTGTAAAAATAAGATTGGATAATTCATAATATAATCTGCATATTTTTCAAAATTTACATCTTTTAAAAAAAACTCAGGCAATCCACCTCTAGAAGTTTCTTGCCAAACTTTAGATCTGTAAGATAAGTAGCCACTATTACTTTTTTCAACTATAGAGGAATTTGCAAAAAGTCCGATAGATATTGGAACTAAATTATTTGCCAACTTAAATTTTTTTATAAAATCTTCTTCTGAGGTATAATCTAAATTTAATTGCGTACCTGCAGTTTTATACATCATATCCAAACTTAGTTTTCCTCCAACAGGCATATCTTTGGTCATAACCTCATACCTTTTTTTTGGATTATTAGGTATATCTTCAAGTTTAGATATAGGATCATATCCAGCGCTTACTATTTTAAAATCTAATTTTTCAATTACCTGATTTAACTCAAACAAATATTCATGAGATTCAGCACAAGCTTCGTGAATATTATTTAATTTTGCTCCAGATAGCTCTATTTGATTGCCAGGCTCTAAAGTAATATTTTTACCATTCTTAGTTAACGCTATTGGATTTTTTTCCTCAAAAATAGGTTTCCAGCCAAACTCATATAAATTTTCAAACATTTTCTTGATTTTTGAATAATCAATTCTCGTATTTGTTTTTTTATCAAAAATAAATTTTTCATGCTCAACTCCAATCTTGAAATTAGATTTATCCTTTGAGCCTGACTTAAAATGTTCTATTATTTGTTCTTTTGTTTCTATCATTAGCTTATATTGTTTCTTTTTAGATAATCTTCAATTTCCTTTATATTACTTAATTTGTTAGAGCAAGTTTGATTTTTACATATAACAATTTTTGCCTCTTTTACTTCATTATCTAGATATTTAAACGTAGCTCTAGTAAAAAATTTTTTTTGCAAATACTTTTTTATATTAGGATCTAAATTTTGCTTTCCATGAATTGTAAAAGATATACTTTCATTACAAATATCCAATGATTTTACAAAACTAAACATTTGTGCAAAGTTTGAGTTTAAAACTTGGTGGAAACTTTTTTTTAAAATATCAATTTTTTCAAACCATATTTTATCGCTAGTTATAATATATATTTTATTACATAAGTTTAAATATACGCTATTTCCATTTGGTATATTATTATCATTTAGATCTACTGGTTGTACAAATAGGTCATTGTCTAATATTTTATTTTTCTGCATTAAGCCTGATTTTTTATCAAAGAAGTATTCCCAGGTTTTTATTAAAATATCTTTTGCTTTTTCGATGTATTTAACGTCACCATCTAATTCATAAATAGTTATCAAAAGACTAGCATAGTATACGTAATCTTCCAAAAAAGCGTCAATCTCTGTGTCTTGATAGCAATGGAAAATTTTGTCTGACAAATATTTCTCCAATATCTTTATACTAACAAGAGTATTTTGTTTTAGTTCTTCATTATCAGTTACTAACGATGAAAGAAGAAGTGTCTCTAATAAAAAACAATTTTGATCAGTTTGAGATTTATCATCAAATAATGGTTTAGTACGTTTATTTCTTTGATCTAATAACATTTTTTCTGTATTTGAGATTTCTTCAATCTCATCATCGGAAAGTTTATTATGAGTTTCTATTAAAATATTATTACCTTCAAAATTTCCCTCTTCAGTTAAATTATATTTTTTTGTAAATAAATTTAACTTAGAACCTAAAGTATTTTTTAGTTCTGCATAATTCCATACATAATATTTTCCTTCAACACCATCGCTATCGGCATCATATGCAGACCCATAAAGATCAAAATCATTTTTAAATTCTGAATTTATAAAATCTATAGTCTGCTCTAACTTTTTCTTATAATAAAGATTATTAGTTTTTTGAAAGAACTTATTTAACAATCCTATATATTGAATATTATCATAAAGCATTTTTTCGAAGTGAGGGATGATCCAATTTTCATCAACAGTGTATCTTGCTATACCTCCAGCTAGATGATCATACATTCCTTTTGAAGAAATATTGTAAAGTAAAGTTTCAACAGGTTTAAAGTATTCTCCTTTTCCTGTTTTTAAATAAAAATAAAACATTGCATCAAATAAATAAAATTGGGGAAACTTAGGAGCTCCCTTGAAACTCCCATTAACTTTATCAAGGTGCTGTATAATTTTTTCTAAAAACGGTTCTAAAGGTTGATTTAATACTGCTGATCTTTGATTAATTTTACCAAATATTTCTTGCATTTGGGGTGCTTGATCAAGAATTTTCTCTCTATTCTTATTATATACGTCAGAAACATTATTTAGAACTTTTTGAAAATCTGGTCTTCCATGCATTTCTTTTGGTGGGAAATAAGTTCCACCAGTAAAAGGAACTCCATTTTCATCAAGAAACATCGATAAAGGCCAACCTCCTTGGGTTCCTGTTAAAATAGATAAACTTCTTTGAAAAACATAATCTAAATCAGGTCTTTCTTCTCTATCAACTTTAATATTTATAAATTTTTCATTCATTATTTTAGCTGTTTGATCATCCTCAAAACTTTCATGAGCCATCACATGACACCAATGACAGCTCGCATATCCAACACTAAGGAATATTGGTTTTTTTTCTTTTTTTGCCTGTTCTAAACTTTCTTTATTCCAAGCAAACCAATTTACAGGATTGTCTTTATGCTGCTTTAAATACGGACTTTTCTCTTCATTAAGTTTGTTAGTCATGATTTCTTTTAAAATTAGTGATGATAAAAAGGTTTTCGATCAAATATCTTTTTCACCATTGGTTCAAAATCTTCTAGAGACATAGATTTGTAATTAGGATCAAAAGAAGACTGGTCGTATTTTTCACAAAAATCAACTGTATCTTGATAGTATTTGTGATTCTTGAATTTATCTCTAGCGTTTCTATCACCTCCTAAATGATGAGCACTATAATATGTTTGAAAAAGTCCATGATGAAGTATTATCCAGTATGTTTTTTCTGAAACATATGGTCTTATTATTGAAGCCGCATATTGAGAATGATTCATAGGCGCTAAGTCATCTCCTATGTCATGAAGTAAAGTTGCTACAACCATCTCTTCACTTTCTCCATTTTTGTACGCTCTTGTTGCTGCTTGCAAAGAATGTTCTAATCTAGTTATTTGGTAGCCTTCAAGAGTTGTCGTTTGACTAGCAAGATATTTAAGCAGTCTATCTGCAGTTTTACGCTCAAAATTTTTTTCATACTTTTCTAATAATTCATAATCTTCTTTTGAACCATTTTTCATTTCAGTAAAATTTACTTTTTTCATTAATTACTCGACCCAGTACTTAATAATGATAATTGTGTAACTTTATCTTCTCCAAGTTCATCAATTATTTTTACTGGATAATCACCAGTAAAATGATGATCAGTTAACTGAGGATAAGCATCATTTCTCTTCTCAAAACCCATCCCTCGATACAAACCATCTAACGTTAAAAATTTAAGTGATTTTGCTTTTATAAATTCTTTTATTTCATCTACTGATTTATTTGCTGCTAATAGTTCTTTTTTTGTAGGTGTATCAACTCCATAAAAATCTGGGTATTTTATTTCTGGACTAGCTATCCTAACATGTATCTCTTTTGCACCATTATCATATAACATTTTTACAATTTTTGATGAGGTTGTGCCTCTTACAAGAGAGTCATCAACTAAAATAATTTTCTTATTTTTTATAACTGAAACATTCGCATTTAGCTTTAATTTAACTCCTAAACTTCTAATCTGTTGTGACGGCTCTATAAAAGTTCTACCAACATAATGATTTCTTATTAAACCTAGATCAAAGTTTATTTTTTTCTCTTCCGCGTAACCTAATGCAGCTGCATTACCAGAATCTGGCACTGGTACAACTAGGTCAGCATCTAAATTATCTTCTTTTGCTAATTCTGCTCCAAATTTTTTACGATATTCATAAGCTGTTTTGCCATTTAAAATACTATCTGGTCTTGAAAAATAAATATATTCAAAAACACATGGTCTTACTTTTTTTTGGGGAAATGGTTTAATGCTTTTTAATTCGTCATTTTCTACATAAACAATTTCACCATTTTCAACTTCTCTTACAAACTTTGCACCAATAATATCAAATGCACATGTTTCAGATGCAAAAACATAAGAGTTTTTTAATTTTCCTATGACCAGAGGTCTAATTCCATAAGGATCTCTTACACCAATAAGAGTATTTTGTGTCATCATAACTAATGCATATCCCCCTTGAATTTGAAACAGAGCGTCAATAACTTTATCAATTGTCTTTGGTCTTTTTGATTTTGCTATAAGTTTTACTATGGTTTCTGTATCTGATGTTGTGTAAAAGATTGAGCCTTCTTCAACCATTTTATTTCTAAGTGTAATTGCATTCGTTAGATTTCCATTATGCGCAACACCAATTCCACCTGAATTAGTATCAGCAAAGAATGGTTGTACATTTCTTAAAGCAGTTCCGCCAGTTGTAGAATATCTATTGTGACCTATTGCATAATTTCCTGGTAAGTTTTTTAAAACTTTTTCATCGTTAAAGTTGTCACCAACTAAACCAAATCTTTTTTCAGAGTGATATTTTTCGCCATCAAATGATACAATTCCACAACCTTCTTGCCCTCTATGTTGTAATGCATGAAGTCCTAAAGCCGTTAAGGTCGATGCTTCTGGTGTATTACTTATACCAAAGACAGCACACTCCTCTTTTAATTTAGGGTTATACATCTTGAACTTTTTCTTTAGCATCTTCATATTGTTTTTGATTTGGAAATACCTTTATAAGATACATGCTACCTTTTTCAACCCAAGGAAATATTAACGAATCTTTTAAATTTAACGGCCATTTTTTGCTATCGTAGACGACGTCAATAGCAGTGAACAAACAAACAATTAGTATATAGCTCTTAGCGATTCCAAAGAAAAAACCAAAAACTTTATCGATTGAACCTAATCCAGTGTAAGTAACAACTTTACTTATTGCTTTATTTCCTAAAAGAATAAGAAATATTATTAAGATAAATAATATTACACCAACAGTTATATCAAGAACATATTCACTGTCTAAAATACCATCAAAGTAAGGCTTTACTTTCGGAAATAAATAAATTGTTAAAATATATGCCAAAACCCATTTGGCAGCTGACAATAAACTTAAAACAAAACCTTTTCTAGATCCTTGAATTAAAAAATAAATGGTTAATACAAAAAAAATATAATCAAATAATGTTACTTGTATTAAAAAATCCTGAATAGCTTCAATCATTAATTGAATGGTTTAATTTTAAGCAATAAAGAAGGTAAAAGTGTTAAAACTGAAACCATAGCAAGTAACATAGCAATCCCCGTGAATACACCAAAGTAAATTGTTGGTATAAAATTTGACATTACTAAAATTGAAAATCCAAAAACTATTGTAATTGAAGTATTTAAAATAGCTTTACCGACTGTTGAATGGCACAATTTAAGTGTCTTATTATAACTTTTCAATTTTGCATACTCCTCTTTAAATCTATAAATATAATGAATGCTATTATCTACAGCTATACCTATAGTTATTGCTGCTATTGTAATTGTCATCATATCAAGAGGAATTCCTAATAATCCAATTAAACCTAATATAAAAAAAGCTGCTATAAAGTTTGGTACAACACCTATTAAAGCTAATTTTAAATTTTTGAAAAGAATGATAAACATTATTAGAATTCCAAGCATAACGAAACCAAGGGTCAAAATTTGAGATTTAAATAAACTTTGTAAAAGATTATTAAACAGAATTAATACTCCACCTAATTTATATTCATCTTTTTTTAAATTTAATTTATTTTCAAGATCTGAATGTATTTTAATAAGTAAGTCATTTCTCCTTAGATCATCCATTGAGTCTTTTATCCTTAAGCTTATTCTAGCCTCAGAGTCTTTTATAGATATGTATGGATCAACAATTTCTTTTTTTATGTTATCAGGAATCTTAGTATATAAGACGCCCATTTCTAAAGATCCAAGTTCTTTATTATTATTTAATTGTGTAGCAACATCAATAATTGAAGAAAAAGAGAGAACTTTTCCAACTGGCTCCAAGGAATCTAAATAATTATGAACTTTTTTTATTTTATTAATTTTATCTTTAGTAAACCAGTATTTTTCATCATTTTCATCTTCATCACCCCAATCATCATCTTCATCGTCTAATTTTTGTTCAATTTCATCTTTTTTTGGAAATTTTAAAATAACTTCAAGTGGAGTTGTGCCTCCCAGCTTTTCATCAATAAGTTTCATTCCTTTGTAAATTTCTGTTTTTTTATCAAAATAATTTATAAAACTATTTTCCACTTCAAGCTTTGAAATCCCCAATATACTTAGAAATATAATTATAAAAGTTGATCCAAATATTGTATTTTGCTTTGAAACTGAAATGTTACTAAAAAAATCAGTTATTTTGGTCCCTTTCTCTTCTTTTAAAGAAACTTTATTAAAATTTAATAAATTAATTAATGTTGGCAATAGACTAAAAGTAATAAGAAATGAAATTATTAGACCAAAAGTCATCATAAATCCAAAATCTATTATTGGTTTTATTTCACTAAACACCAGAGACAAGAAAGCAAATATAGTTGTTAAGGCTGTATATAATATAGGCCAAAACATCTTGCTTGTTGTTAATGAGATAATCTTAAATTTATTCAATTTAGGAAATTGTTTTGAAAGTTGAAGGTATCTAGTACTGATGTGAATATTCATAGCCATCGTCAATATCAACATTAAAGCAATAAAGTTTGATGATATTACAGTAACTTTCCATCCTAAGAGACCTAAAAGTCCAGTCATTATTAATACTGAAAAAAAACAACTACTAATTGGGACAATTACCCATATTAATTTTCTAAATACATACCAAAGAGTAGCAACAATAAATACAAAAACGCCAAGACCAAAAACTATTATATCATTTTTTATAAAGGTCATCATATCATCAGCAATCATAGGAATGCCTCCTAAATGAATTTTACTAGTTGAATCAAAATTTTTAATTATTTGTCTTATTTCTAAAATATTTTGATGGTTTTGTTTTTTTAAATTATCTTTATATAATTCTTCTTCTATTTTACTTTTAAACTCTGTAACTTTATCTTTCGATTTTAAGTAAACTATAATACCAGATGTTTTACCATCCTCGCTGATAACAAAATTTCTGAAAACAGGACTATTCAATATTTCATTAAATCCTCTTTCTTTATCAATGTTCGGTGATGTTAGTGTTGAGTAAGTTTGTAGTCTTTCAATAAGAGGCTCATCAGAGCTGCTTAATAATGGAATATCTAATAGTGTGATTACATTATGTACCCAATCAAGTTGTTGTATTTGGTTTTTAAGCTTTAATAGATTTTTGATAGAAGGCTCGTCTATCATTCTCTTTTTTGGCGTGTAAGTAAGAACTAAAAATTCTTTTGCGCCATATCTATCATTTATTTCATTCAGGTATTTTAAATCTGGATCACCTTCTATTAATAATGTTTCAGACGATGCATCAAGTCTAAAATTTTTTGAATGATACCCAAAAAAACATAAGCAAATTAATAATAAAATTAAAATTAAGCTAGGTTTTTTTAAAACAATATTTTGATAAAATTTAGCTAACATCAAATATTAGCTTTTATAATTTAATTTAATTATTTTGAATATCTTTAAATTTGGTAAACATTGCTTCAAATTCAAGCATTACATTGCCGGTTGGTCCGTGTCTTTGTTTCTGAATAATTAACTCTGCTAAATGTGACACTTCGTTCATTTTAGCTTGCCATTCTGCGTGTTCTACGGTTGCTGGTCTTGGCTCTTTTCCCTGTAAATAATATGACTCTCTATAAACAAACATTACTACATCGGCATCTTGTTCTATTGAACCTGATTCTCTTAAATCTGATAATTGTGGTTTTTTATCATCCCTTTGTTCGACAGCTCTTGAAAGTTGAGAAAGCGCCAATACCGGAACAGCTAATTCTTTTGCTAAAGCTTTTAATCCTTGTGTTATCTCAGAAATTTCTTGAACTCTTCCGTTATTAGAATTGTTTGCTTTCATTAATTGAATATAGTCTATCACTACCATATCAAGTCCAAATAACCTCTTAATCCTTCTTGCTCTATTACTTAATGAAGCTATAGTAATTGCTGGGGTTTCATCAATATATAGTGGTAATTCAGATATATCTTTAGAAGTTTCTATAAATTTATCAAATTGTTCCTCAGATATTTTACCTCTTCTTATATCGTTGGATTTTATTCTTGATTGTTCTGCCAAAATTCTGGTTGAAAGTTGTTCAGATGACATTTCAAGTGAAAAGAATGCTATTGAACTTTTCTCTCCACTTTCTTGAATTTTTTTTGCTGCATTAAAAGCAATATTAGTTGCAAGTGCTGTTTTTCCCATTGAGGGTCTACCTGCAATGATAATAAGATCTGATTTATGCAAGCCACCTAATCTGTCATCTAAATCTTTTAAACCAGTTGGAACACCAACAATTCCCTCATCATTTTTGTAAGCATTTGAAGCCATTTCAATAGTTTGTCTCATAGCTTCATCAAATTTAATCAGTGAGGAGCTGAAAGATCCTTTTTCGGCAAGATCAAATAAGGCTTTTTCATAATTTTCAATTATTTTTTTTCCATCATTATTTAAATCATTAAGCTTCGCTTCATCTATAACTTCACCTGATATTTTTATTAATTCTCTCTTAACATAAAGATCAAAAATTAATTTGGAATACTCAATTGCTTGTCTTGAAGATGATGAAAACTTTGTTATCTTTACCAAATATTCTGGTATATTTAATTCATCTTTTTCTTTTTCGAAATAATTTTTTAATGTAATTGGGTTTGCTAAAAGTCCACCATAAATTAGTTTTTCTATTGCTTCAAATATTTTTTTGTGAACAGGATCATATAAGTTATTACTATTTATTATCAAACTTACTTCATCAAATATTTCATTATTTAAAAGAATTGACCCTATAATTGATTGTTCAGCCTCAATATTATTCGGCAGTTCGTCAACTTTATTTTTTAAAATATTTAAAGATTGTGACATGCTAAATCATATTTTTTATTTTGGAAAAAACAAAATAAAATATGACTTGGGGAAAAAAATGTATAATTAAATATTTTCTTCTTGAGGAATAACTTTGATTTTAATTTTAGACTGAATTTCAGAATGAAGATTTAAGATAACATTAAATGATCCCAGAGATTTTATTTCTTGAACAGGTTGTATCATTGATGGGTTAATATCCACATCTTCTATCTCTTTTAATATTTTTGATATTTCAGTAGGTTTGACAGATCCATACAATTCTTTGTTTTCAGTACTCAATTTTTTAATTATGTACTCCTTATCACGCAGCTTTTCATCAATATCTTTAGATGAGTTTTTTTTATCTTGATCTTTTTTATTTAACTCGGTTTTTATTTTTTCTACTTCTTTAATATTTTCTTTAGATGCAAAAAGAGCTTTTTTCTGTGATATCAGAAAGTTTCTCGCAAACCCTCTTTTAACATCAATAACATCACCTATTGATCCTACTTTTCTAACATTTTCTAGTAATATTACTTTCATAATTATATTAGTGCTAAATTCCTCGCTCTTTTAATAGATAAAGATAAGTCTCTTTGTTTTTTTTGGCTCACCGATGTAATTCTTGAGGGTAATATTTTTCCATTTTCCGAAATATATCTTTTTAATAGTTTAATGTTTTTATAATCAACTACTGGAGCTCCCTTTCCAGAAAGAGGACATTTTTTTTTAAATTTATATTTCTGGTTTTGAAAGACACTTAATTTCGAAAAATTATTTTGATTAGTTTTTTTTTTTATGTTTCTTCTTTTCATAATTATTTATTATTTCTTTATTGTATCTTCACTATTTTTTTTAAAATAATCTGTTTCAAGATCTAATTTTTTTACTTTTACAGTTAAAAACCGCAGTAAATTTTTGTCAATCTTTTCTGATTTTTCTAGTTCTTGTATTGTTTTACCACTCCCCTCCAATTTAAAGTGAAGATAGTTTCCTTTTTTATTTTTTTTAATTAAGTAAGATAAATGCATCAAACCCCAACTTTCAACTTTTAGAATATTTCCTTGATTATTTTCAATGATCTTAGAATATTTTTCTTGAAGTTGTTTGATTTGACTAGGAGATGTGTCCTGTCTTGCTATTAATGTATGTTCGTAGTAGTTCATATTATTTTATAGAAAAAGTGACGATATACTATTATAAATTTTTAATTACAATATAAAAAAACACTTTATTTATTAACATTTTTATGTTTTCAATTATATTTCCTGGCCAAGGTTCTCAAATTGTAGGTATGGCCAAAGATTTTTATGATAATTTTAATTATGTTAAAAATTATTTTTTTATAGCAGATGAAATTCTACAAAAGAAAATAAGTAAAATAATACTTGAGGGACCACAGGAATATCTTGATAAAACAGAAAACACACAAGCAGCGATTTTCTTAGTAAGTTATTCTATATTTAAAGTAATTCAAAAAGAGACAAATTTTAATACTAATGATGCAAAGTTTTTTGCAGGCCATTCACTTGGTGAATATTCTGCATTATGCTGTTCAGGAGCAATAGATTTTGATCAAACGATAGATTTGTTGAGACATAGAGGTAAAGCAATGCAAGAGGCAGTTCCAATAGGTGTGGGAGGTATGATCGCAATATTAGGAAAACAATTTGAAGAAATAAAAATATTAATTCAAGAAGAATTTAGTAAATTAAATTGTTATATTGCAAATGATAATTCAGTGGGTCAAATAGTAGTAAGTGGAAAAATTTCCTCTCTAGAAAAGTTAGGGAATGAATTAGAAAAAAAAAAAATAAAATTTGTTAAACTCCCTGTTAGCGCCCCTTTTCATAGTCCTTTAATGGGAAAAGCAACAGAGATTATGAGAGAAAAAATTTCAAAAGCTAACTTTAAAGACCCACTTGTTGATATTATTTCGAATGTTACTGCAAAATCTGTAAATGATTCTGAAAATATTAAAAAATTATTAATAGAACAAATAGAGAAACCTGTAAGATGGAGAGAAAGCGTAATAAATATGATAGATTTAGGTGTTGATAGTTTTGTTGAAATGGGTCCAGGGAAGGTTCTATCTGGTTTAATTAAAAGAATTAATAGAAATGTTAAATTGAATCAGATAAATAATTTATTAGATATACAAGATTTAAAAAATGATTGATTTATCAAATTTAAATATCATATTAACTGGCGCTACAGGAGCAATAGGTGGTGAAATATTAAATAAACTTTATAAGTGTAATTCTAAAATTATTGCTACAGGCTCTAATCAAGAAAAATTAAATAAAATTAAAGATAAATATAAAAATATAATCGTTAAAAGGATGGATATTTCGGACCACTCAAAGATAGAGAGCTTCATAGAGGAATGTAACGAATTATTTCAAAATAAAATTGATATCCTCATAAATAATGCTGGCATAACTAGAGACAATTTAACAATAAGAATGAAAGACGAAGAATGGAATGATGTAATAAACTTAAATCTGACATCAACTTTTATGCTTAGTAAAAATGCAATAAAAAAAATGCTTAAAAATAAAAATGGAAAAATAATTAATATTTCATCAGTGGTTGGTCATACGGGTAACATAGGTCAATCAAACTATGCTGCATCTAAAGCTGGAATGATTGGGATGTCAAAAAGTTTAGCTCAAGAATATGGAAAAAAAAATATTAAAATAAACTGTATTTCCCCAGGATATATAAAATCAGAAATGACTGATAAAATTAGTGAAGATTTTAAAAAAAATCTTGAAAAAAAAATTTCTTTAGAAAGATTTGGTATGCCAGAAGATGTGGCTAATGTTGTAGTTTTTCTTGTATCGGGACTCTCTGATTACATAACAGGTGAAACAATTCATGTTAATGGAGGCATGTATTTTAGTTGACAAAATTATATAAATACTTATTAACGGATTTAACAAAAAATTTATGTCAGAAAATATTTCAAATAAAGTAAAAAAAATTGTCGCTGATCATTTGGGTATTGAAGAATCTAAAGTAACAGAAGAATCAAGTTTTATAGATGATCTTGGCGCAGATAGTTTAGATACTGTTGAATTAGTTATGGCTTTTGAAGAAGAGTTTGGTTCAGAAATTTCAGACAGCGATGCTGAAAAAATTCTAACCGTTGGTGATGCTGTTAAATTCATAGAGAATAAAGCTAATTAATTTATATTAGAAATGTCCAGCTTTAAAAAAGGTGGAATATTTATTTTATCATCTCCATCAGGTGCTGGTAAAACTACACTTGTAAAAAAAATCTCGAGAAACAAAAATTTTTCAATATCAATTTCACACACTACAAGAAAACCAAGACCAAATGAAAAAAATGGAAGAGACTATTATTTTGTTAGCAAAAATTATTTTAGAAAACTTATTAAAAGAAATGAATTTTTAGAACATGCTAAAGTTTTCGAAAATTATTATGGGTCATCAAAAAAAAAAGTTATTGAAAAACTTAAAGTAGGAAAAAATGTTATATTTGATATTGATTGGCAAGGTACACGTCAGATAAGAAATCAAAAATTAAAATATAAATTAATTACAATTTTTATTTTGCCTCCATCAAAAAACGAATTATTGAAAAGACTAATTAAAAGAGAAAAAAAAAATATGAGAACTGTAAAAAAAAGAATGAAAGAATTTAAAAAAGACCTCTCTAAATGGAAAGAATATGACCAAATTGTAGTTAACGACGATTTAGACAAATGTTATAAAAAAATTATTAAGATTATAAAAAATGTTGACAAAAATAAAAAAAACTTAAAATTTATTAATAAACATGTAAAAAAATTGCTAACTTAATTTTTCAAAAATTTTACAAATTTCTAAATATTTATTTATTGAAAGGTTTTGTGGCCTTAAATTCATATCTAATTCTATTTTTGACGCTATATATTCGTAATTTGAAAAAAGTTGTTTCATTGGTTTTCGTATCATTTTTCTTCGTTGATTGAAAAAAATATTTGTAACATGCTCAAGCGTATTAGATTTTTTAAATTTTTCGATTTTTGTTTTAGGTGTAAGTGCTATTAATGAGCTCCAAACTTTTGGTTTTGGATAAAAGTTAATTGGACTTATATCAAATATTTTTTTACTATGCATTTTCCATGAAGTTAAAATTGACAGTCTTCCATAATCTTTTGTATTTTGTTTAGCTACAATTCTTTCAGCAACTTCTTTTTGAAAAATAAATACAAATTTATTACACATAGCATTTAAATCATCTAACTTTATAAATGAAATCAAGATTTTTGTAGATATATTGTAAGGAAGATTCCCAAAGACTTTTATTGGTTCATCAAATCTAAAATTTTTAAAAACTTTTAAAATATCTTTATTTATTACACTTACTCTATTACCAAAATTATTTTTTATCATTTTTGCTAATTCATTATCTTTTTCAACAACAATTAATTGCTTTGGATTTTTTTTTAATAATTCGTTAGTTAAATTCCCAGTACCAGGTCCGATTTCTAATACAATGTCATTCTCTGTTATGTCTCCATATGAAACAATTTTTGACAAAATTTCTTTATTGCTCAAAAAGTTTTGACCCAAACTTTTTTTAGGTCTTTCCATCATTTCAACTTATTTATAAATTTCATTGCATAAAAAATTGAAGATGGATCTGAAAGATTTTTACCTAACATTTTCGAATTTGGACCGTGGTCTGGAGATATTCTTAAAAACGGTAAGCCAATTGTAATATTTATAGCATTGAAATTATATAGAGTTTTAATTGGAGTTAAAACTTGGTCATGATACATGCCCAAAACTACATCAAATTTTTTAATGTTATCTTTTATAAAAAAAGTATCTGCTGGAAATGGACCAGAAATTATAATATTTTTTTTTTTTAAAAAATTTATAGATGGAATTATAATTTTTTCTTCCTCACTATATTTGTCGACAGTTTCGCAATGAGGATTTAAACCTAAAATAGCAAATCTAGGTTTTTTTTTTAAAGTATTATGGTAAAAGTAGTTAATTTTTAAAACATTATTAGCTAAGTTTTCTTTTGTAATATATTTTGAAACATATTTAAGGGGTATATGAGTTGTTAAGGGTGATACAGAAATGCTATTGTTATATATTAGCATTACTTCGTTCTTTGAACTAGTTTTTTTAGATAAATACTCAGTTACACCTAAAAACTTTTTTTTTAAGAAATGTTTTTTTGATATTGGACCATTAATAAGAACAGATTGATCTTTTATCGAGTTTATTAATTTCAGAGATTTTGTAAAACACTGTTCAATATAATTATTTGATTTAATAGAAATTTTATCAAATACTTTTTTATATTTTAACTGAATATTAAATATATTAATTGAATTTGATTTTGCTTGACTTAAATTTTTTATCTCGTTTAACGTTATTGGTATTTTTAATTTTGAAAGTTGTTTTTCAAATAGTGTTTTACAGCCTATTAATATAATTTTTTTTCTAAATTTTTTTTTTTTTTTAAAATATTTACCTAATATCTCAGAAAAAGTACTGAAAGGCTCCCCTAAAACAATTATTATAAATTTAATATTCATTAATAACAGTGTTTTGCTTTATTTTTTTATAAAATAAAAGCGAAAATTGGTTAAGCTGTTTATTTCTTTCAAAATTTATTAATTCTTTTAATTCATCGTCAAAACTCAAAATTTGTTTCATCTCTTTTTTTTGATTAATTTTCAATATTAAATATCCGTTTGGATATTTTATTGGTTTGGTAAATTCACCTTTCTTCTTAACTTTTAAAATATTATTTAATTTTTTAGATAATAAAGTTTCTTTTACCCATCCTATCTCTCCCCCTCTTATTGAACTATTTGAGATACTGTACTTTGCAGCTGCATCATTAAAATTATTTTTATCTATATATTCAAGTATCTCTTTATATTTATTCGTTAAAGCTTCATTATTTTGTACCTCAAATAAGATTTCATAAAGTAAATATTCATATTTTTTATTGTTTGATATTTTGACCTTCAATTCTTTCTTGAGTTTATCTTTATCAATCCTAACCATTGAATTGTATTTCCTGAAGATAAAATCATTCCATAAACTTTCGTACTTCATTTTTTCCATGATTTTGCTATATTTTAGATTATTTTTATTTATCAAATTTCTTAGCTCATCTTCATTTTTAACATTTTTGAAATTTAATAGATTTTTTTTTAATTTTTTATCCAGTTTTATTTTTTCAATATCTTTATATATTTTTTTAAGCTCTTCTCTCTTTATAATTTCTCTAATGAGTGAATTTTCAGAAATTTTTTCTATTTCTTTTTTTGATAGTTTGTTAATGCCAGGTCTTAAAAATATTAAATAATTTTGTTCATTTAATATGTCAATATTTGTTATAATATTTTCTCCAATTTTATATTTAATTTCTATATTCGCTTGAGAAAGATTTGAATAAATTAAAATTGATAAAATATATAAAATTATTTTAAGTTTTCTCATATAAATTAATTCTTATTAAAGTTACTAATGTTTTGAACGCCTAATTCTGTAAATGGTATTATCTTTATCAAAAACGATAAACTCTGATTTGGCTCTAAATTTCCGTCTCGGTAAAACGATTTATTATAATTAAGATCTATTGATAGACAGTCAGTTTGATAAGTATAAATTAGATCATAATACTGTGTAAAATCTTCTTTTAGATTTTTTGTTATCTCAAAACTCAATTTATTTTCATTATCAATATTAAATTCACTTTTGTTCTTAAGATTTTCCTTATTTCCAATATCATTATCCTCTGAATAATATGAGAAATTTGTCATAAAATTTTCTAAACCAAATTCAATATTTAATTCCTCCATATTTGAATATTTTAAGTCTCTGTCATATGAAAAAAAATAACCTAAATTTGTCTTATCGCTTAAGTTATAATTTAAGTTGCCAAAGACATCTGATCTAGTTTTATTAAGTTTTGATTTAAATGGTAAATTATTATTCTCTTCAAGTTTAAGAACATTGGCAATTTTAAAATCTATACTTTTGGAACTGTAATTTTCATCTCTATTGAATTCTAAACCTACACTTGCTGAAGTTCCACCCTCCACCTCATGAACATTTCCAATTCTATTTAGATCAAATACACTATTGTAATTAAGCAAAATATCTTTAGCTGATAAGTTACTATTACCATTCGGACTATATCTTAAAGACAAAATAGGTTTTAGATAATTAGTAAATTTGGCTGTCTTTTTTTGTAAAGGTAAACTGGTATCTACTTTAACGGTGCCATACAAATCATAATTTGAATTTTCTTCAAAGTTATTAGAGTTAGTAGAATAACTGTTAGTATTTTTTAATAAAATATTATAATTTGTTAAAATACCTATATCGTTTATATAGTCATTTGACTTGAAGAGGAAGTCATTAGTCACAACTGCTTCTGTGATATTTGTATCATAATTTTTATTATATCCGAATGTATCAAAAATAAATTTTCCATTATAGCTCTCGGGAATTTCAATATATTTTTTGTAATCGAAATCTGGAAAAATATATTGATACCTGTCATGATTATTTCTTGATAAATCTTCTATAACTTTAAAAGATGTATTTAATCTAGAGTCTGAAAAATCTATATTAAAATCGAAATTTGAAGTTAATATATTATCATCATTTATTAAAGATGATGTTTTTTTTAAGTTGTGATTTTTAAAATAATTATCTCCTTTTATATTTTGAAGATTTATTTCATAATTTTTATTCTCATCAAAACTACCTATTTGATTGTAATATAAATGACCTTTAGTTCCAGCTTTGCCGACTAAAAAACTAAAATCACTTATGACATTTGAGTTTTTTAGTGCTTGTCTATACTCATTTTGAAGTAAAAAACTTTTATCAACATAATATCTTGGATTAAAAGTTATATCCTTATCAAAATCGATAATTTTAAAATAAGGTATATTAATAGAATTTCCAAGGCTTTTAGAGCTGTTATACGATGGAGTTAAAAATCCTGATTTTCTTTTTACGGTTGGATCTGGGTGATTAAAATAAGGTAAATAAAAAACTTTGTAATCAAATATTTTTAACCACGTATCTTTATACTCAAATAACTTACCCTTTTTATCATGAGTAAATTTATTAGTATTAACTTCCCATCCACGACAATTTTTATTAATAATATTGCATGTGCTAAAAACAGCTTTATACACGTTTAATTCATTATCATTTGAATAAATACTTCTACCTTTTAATAAGGGTTCATTATCAGAATTTCCAAAATAGGATTTTTC
This sequence comes from uncultured Pelagibacteraceae bacterium, assembly GCA_902519695.1. Taxonomy (GTDB): domain Bacteria; phylum Pseudomonadota; class Alphaproteobacteria; order Pelagibacterales; family Pelagibacteraceae; genus Pelagibacter. The sequence goes on from CABYKN010000005.1 coordinate 17,793, forward strand.
AAATTCTATTTTAATTTCTTTTCCAGCAATTTCGTTATTATTTAAATTTAAAATTAAATCTTCAAATATGTATTTATTATCATTTTTATCTAAAATCAGAGTTTTTTTCGATTTTATAATATTATTTTTAATGTCAAATAAAAAATCTTCCTTTAATTTGATAATATTTCTCTCTTTATCTTCTATAATTGTATCTTCTACACTGTAAATTTTATTAGATGATCTCTCAAAATAAATATTTTTACTTTCTATTGTGTAATCTTTTTTTAAAAATAATTTGGTTTTACCTTCACTATATATAAGATCGTTTTTGAGATCGTAATTAATTTTGTTACCTTTTATTGTTGTATCTGTACTAAGATCTTGAAATAATACATTATCTTCGAATATTATATAGTTTTTACCTTTATCGTAATTAACTTTACCTGATTTTATTTTTATATTTTTCTCGGGTATATCTATTTTTGCATTATTTGTGATAATTTTATTGCCATCATTTTTAAGATCTAAACTTGAAGACTCAATAATCACATCATATGAAAATGAGTTTGAGATATATAAAAAAATTGTTATTAAATTTATTAAAAAAATATTAATTTTCATTAACCCTTAAAATCCCTATATTACAAATTAAAAAAAGAATTAACAACGGAGACCATACGGATACATGTATTGGCATCGCACCTTTACTGCCTAGCACACCTGAAAAGTAATTTAAATAGTAAACAACTACAGATATAAAAATTCCAAAGATAATTATGAAAAAATGTGATTTAAATTTTTTAAGTTTATTAATTATTATAAATCCCAGTATTGTCATTAAAATATAAAACAAAGGCATACTATATAGTTTGTTTAAATGTATTTTTACATCCATATTGGAATATCCAATTTTATAATAACTTGATGATAATTTATGTAATTCATAAATATTTAAAGAATTTAAGTTGGAAAACAGGTTTGATATTATTTCACCATTGAATGAAGAGTTATAAACCAAACTTTTAAAATTTTGTTTATCACCTTCGTTTGTAAGTAATAAAACGTTGTTTAGTTGCCAATTATTGGAGACAATATTTGCAGTTTCAGCAGTAATAGTGCTTTTGTTATTATAGTATTTATCCGCCTCTGTAATTGTAATTAATTCTAGTCGATTTTTGAAAAATTTTTCTGCATGAATGATATAAAGATTTTCATCAACTTCTTCTTTTATCCATAAACCATCATCATTAACTACTGCCAAATATTCGTTAGTATTTGAAAACCTATTTTTTATATCAAGGTATTTGCTTTTAAGATTTGATGAAAATGAGTAATAAAATAGTAGTAAAAATACTCCAATAATTAATGTTATAGATGCCAAAAGTATAATTAATTTTGTATTACTTATTCCATTTGTATTTAAAATTTCTAATTCGTTTTTATCTCGCAAACCAAGATAAAAAAATTTAACTGTAATTAGAAAAATAAATGGAAATATCTCAAAAACAATCGAAGGAGCATTAAGCATTGATAGATAAACAATATAATACCCATTCGTATCATATTTTTCTGTAAATTTAATTTCTTCAAATATATTAATCAGAATAGCAATACAAAAAAAAACTAAGCTTACAACTATAAATTTTTTTACAAATATTAATGAAATATAACTTTGATATTTTTTTAAAATCATAGGTGGGATAATCTAAATTTTGTTTTAAAATTTATTAGTAAATAAAAAAATAATATACAACTAATTGGTAACGACATAATAAATATTTCTATCTGATATGATAATTTTAAAAATTTGTATCCTAATTCAGAAAATATAATAATCGCAAATCCAAACAAAAAAAGAAAAGTTTTAAAATAATTTTGTAAAAAATTATTTTTAGGTTTTATTATAATTAATGAACAAATCAGAGAAAGAATTATTATATATACTGGATTAATTAACCTTTTAAATATTTCCTGATATATATCTAGCAAAAGAAAAGAACTCTCATTACCACACCTTAAACTTTCATTCTTTCTGTCATTAAAAAAATTTTTAATACAATAAATTAAAGATGAGGTCTCTGTTTCATCTAATTTTTTTTGTTTTCGTGTTTTTGTATTTAAATCTGAAATATAATATGTCGTTTCTTTAAAACCAATATTTAGACTACGATTATCATCTATATTAATTATTTTTCCATCTGTTAATTGAAAACTAAATCCCTTAGAATTTTTTATTAACTCTCCTTTGCTAGCAATAATAATTTTATTTTCTTTGTCATTTATTTTTTCTTTTATGTAAATACCTTTTAAAATACCGTTGGTTTGATAATTTTCTATGAAAATTGTTAAATTTTGCATAACATTAAGAAATTTTTTTTCTTGTATAAGTTTAGGAAAAAATTCAATAGATGAATTTTTTAAATATTCTTGTGATAAATTTTGAGTATAAGGAACAAAATACAAATTAAGTGACAATTGTAGTAAAACAAAAACTAAAGACAACTTTCCAATATAGTTTATAAAAGTAATTTTTTTAATTCCATTTGTCCAAAACACTAAAATTTCGTTGTTTTCCACATATCTATTTAAAATTACAAATAATGTTAAAAAATATGTAAAAATTAATAATTTGCTAAAAATCTTAGGAAGATTTAATAAAGTGTAAAAAAGATAAACTTTAATCCCATGCCCTTGTTCGGACACTATATCAAGTAAATTTACTCCCTGAATAACCCATATTATTAGAGTTATTGATAATGTAGTTAGAAGAAAGAATAATATAATGTCTAAAGATAGTTTCTTATAAATTAATTTATTCATTGAAATTAGCAATTTATTAAATATACAACAATATCTATTAAATATTTCAAAAAAATGAAGCTAAAATTAGATTTTATAAATAAAGTTCCCAAAGAAGCTAAAGATAATGAAATTATTTTAGTAAAAGATAAAGCTGCTAAAAATAAGTCGCTTAAATCTTTAAGTAAATTAATATTTAAAAATAAGTTATTTTTAGAGAAAAAGTTCTTTGTTCAAAATATAAAAGATAAAAATTATATTTTTGTTAATTGTATGAAGTCTAAAACTTCTTTAGATTACGAGAAGCTTGGATCTCAATTATATATTTTTTTAAAAAATAACAAAATTGAAATATCGTATTTTTTATCAAACTCGTCTTTTTTAACTAATGTTCAATTAGAAAAACTTTTACATGGAGCACAGCTTAAGTCTTACGAATTCGATGTTTATAAAACTCATAAAGAAAAAAATGAAATTAATAAATTATATGTAGTTGGAGAAAAAACTAAAAAATCAAATATATTAAGAAACAAATTAAATTCACTTTTAGAAGGTGTTTTTCTTACCAGAGATCTTGTGTCAGAACCAGGAAATGTTCTTCATCCAGATGAATATGCTAAACGCATAACCAAATTAAGAAAGTTAGGATTAAAAGTTGTTGTATATGATCAAAAAAAATTAAAAAAGATGGGTATGAATGCTTTATTAGGTGTAGGTCAAGGAAGTGTGAGAGGATCATATTTAGTCACAATAGAATGGAATGGTGCGAAAAATAAAACTAAACCATTAGGATTTGTCGGAAAGGGTGTATGTTTTGATACAGGGGGTTATTCATTAAAACCAGCAAAATTTATGGAAGATATGACATACGATATGGCAGGATCAGCTACTGTTGTTGGTTTAATGAAAACACTTGCGCTAAGAAAATCAAAAATTAATGCTGTAGGAGTTGTTGGTCTTGTGGAAAATATGGTAAGTGGAAATGCTCAAAGACCTGGAGATATAGTAAAGTCTTATAGTGGAAAAACTATAGAAGTTTTAAATACTGATGCCGAAGGTAGATTAGTTTTAGCTGACGCCTTAACATTTACAGAAGAAAAATTTAAACCTCAATTTATAGTTGACTTAGCAACATTAACTGGAGCTATAATTGTTTCTCTCGGTTCTGAGTATGCAGGCTTATTTTCAAATAATGATAAATTATCAAAACAACTAATTGATGCAGGAGAGAGTGTAGAAGAAAAACTTTGGAGAATGCCTTTAAACGAAAATTTCGATAAATTGATAAATTCTAAAAATGCAGATATGCAAAATATTAATTACGTAGGCGGTGCAGGATCTACAACAGCAGCACAATTTTTACAAAGGTTTATAATAAATAAAACTCCTTGGGCTCACTTAGATATTGCAGGCATGGCATTTTCAAAATATGGAGGAGCACTAAACTCTGGTGGAGCAACTGGTTATGGAGTTAGATTATTAAATAAATTAATCGAGGATAATTATGAGTGATATTGAACAAACTCTGTCAATTATTAAACCAGATGCAGTAGAAAGAAATTTGCAAGATCAAATTAAACAAGAATTTATAAACAAAGGATTTGAGATAAAAAAAGAAAAAAAAATTCATATATCTAAAGAAGAAGCTGAAAGATTTTATAAAGTACACGAGTCCAAACCGTTTTACAACGATTTGTGCGCTTATTTATCTTCAGGTCCTATTGTTGTTATGACTTTGCAAAGAGAAAACGCTGTTATGGAAAATAGAAAGTTAATGGGAGCAACAAATCCAGTTGATGCGGAGGAGGGCACTTTACGGAAAAAGTACGGTATTTCTATTGATAAAAACTCAGTTCATGGCTCAGACAGTCTTGAAAATGCAAAAATTGAATTAGATTTTTTTTTTAATAATTAGTTAATAATTTAATAATTGCTTTTGGGTATATTTTATGCTCAATTTTTAATACTTTTTTTTTTAAACTATTGACACTATCAGATTTTAGAATTTTTACTTTTTCTTGTAATATTATTTTTCCTGAATCTAATTTATCATTAACAATATGAACTGTTGCCCCAGAATATTTCTCTTTATTTAGAATTGCTCTATTATGTGTATTTAATCCTCTATATTTAGGGAGAAGAGATGGATGAATATTAAGTATAGGTATATAGACATTTGTGATAAATTTACGAGAAAGTATTTTCATAAATCCAGCTAAACAAATTAAATCAATATTATTTTTTTTTAATAATTTTAAAGCACGATTTTCAAAACTTTCCCTGTCAGAATATTTAATAAAGATATTGTTAATTTTAGATTTTTTTGCATATTCCAATCCTTTTGCATCAGAATTATCTGTAATAACCAAAGCAATTCTGATTAAAGATTTTTTTGTTTTTGAATATTTTATCAATGAACTTAGATTGCTCCCTCTTCCACTTATGAAGACTGCAGTATTAGTTTTACCAAATGATTTTTCCACTTAATTTTACTTTTTTCGAACTTTTTGTAATTTTTCCAATTATGTAAGGTTTATATCTTTTTGGAAAAAATTTAATTATTTTTTTATAATTTGAAGATTTTACTATTAAACAAAAACCAACACCACAATTGAAAGTTTTTATCATTTCTTGATCACTAATACCTTGGCTCTTAAGCCACTTAAATATACTCAGACTTTTTATTTTACCTAAATTAATTTCAGCACAATAATTATCAGGAATTATTCTTTTAATATTATCCTCTAAGCCCCCTCCAGTGATATTTGCACAAGCATTTAAATATTTTTTGTTTATTAATTTTAATACATGTATTACATATATTTTTGTAGGCACTAATAATTCCTTCTTTAAGAAAAAATTTTTTTTTAAATTAATATTCTTTTTCTTTATAATATGTCTTACTAAAGAAAATCCATTTGAGTGAAGACCACTTGAAGGTAATGCCAATACTAAATCATTTTCTTTTATTTTGTTTAATAATATTTTATCTTTATCTACTAAACCCAAAGAAAATCCTGCAATATCAAATTTTCCTTTAGAATATGTTCCAGGCATTTCAGCTGTTTCACCACCAACTAGTTCACAACCAGCTAATTTACATCCTTTAATAATTCCTTTAATTATATTTTTTAATTTTTTTGTATCAATCTTTTCAACTGATATGTAATCTAAAAAAAGCAAAGGCTTCGCCCCTTGAACTATAAGGTCATTTACACACATTGCTACAAGATCAATTCCAATTGTATCAAATTTATTTAGCTGATTTGCTACTTCGATTTTTGTACCAACACCATCAGTACTAGTTACAAGATATGGGTTTTTTAAATTATTTGGCAGTTTTGTAAGCGCTCCAAATCCTCCAATATTCTTAAAATGACCACTTTTTTTTGATTTTTTTGTACTTGAAGATATAAATTTAACGAACTTATCTGCTTTTTTTATGCTTACACCACTTTTTTCATATGTAAAATTTTTAGATCTCATGTTTAAGCTATGTTTTTAATTAATTATAAAATTAACAGTTACTTATACTTTTTTTTTTTACTTTTGATTTTAATTTTTATCAAGTTTTCCACAGATAAAGTATTAGCGGATAGTTACACAGTCAAAAATATTAATGTTCAAGAACAATACGATATAAATTTTAATAAAGAGGAAGTAATAAGCAAAGGTTTTAAAAAAGCATTCAATACATTAATTTTTAGAATTGTAGAAAATAAAGATAAAAAAATATTTAAAGATGTGTCAAAAAATAAAATAAGTACCTTAATCGACAATTTTTCAATAACAAATGAAAAATTTGTAAATAATAATTATAATGTCGATTTTGAAGTAAAGTTTGATAAAAAAAAATTACTATCATTTATTAGAGAAAAAAATGTTATATCTTCAGTGCCTAAAAATACAGATATTCTTTTTATACCAATTTTAATTGATATCCAGAGTAATGAAATTAAATATTTTAATCAAAACTATTTTTATAATAATTGGAATAATATTAATAAAAATTATTTTCTACTAAATTATAGTTTGCCAAATGAAAATATTGAAAATTTTCGTTTTTTTCAAAGAATAAAAAATAATATTGAGAATAATGATTTATCTGAAATTATAAATAAATATAATTTTAATAATGTTTTTGTTGTAATATTTTACAAAAATAAAAAAAATTTAAAAATATTTTCTAAAATTAGTTTTTCAAATTCAAATTTTAATTTTAATTTAAATCAAAATAATATTGATTATCAAGATAATGAAATGTTAGATCAGATTATCCTAAATTTAAAAAATATATATGAAGATAAGTGGAAGTTAATTAATAAAATAAACACTTCAATTACAATTCCTATCAAAATTTCAATTAAAAACAGTAATTTTACAATCTCAGATAAGTTTGAAAATATATTAAATCAATCAGATTTTGTATATGAATATGAAATAGAAAAGATGAGTAGTAAAGAAATTATATATAAAATAATTTATAATAACAGCCCTGATAAATTTCTAAATGCTTTAAAAATAAGTGGTATAAATATAAATTCATCTAAATATGTTTGGGAAATAGAATGAGGGAATTGGATCAAAAACTTTTAGACTTTGGAATTTCAGAAAGTTTTGATGAAAATGATTATTATGTATCTAAAAGTAATTATTTTGCAAAAAATATTATAGAAGCTTGGCCTAATTGGGAAAAAAAAATTGTCAACTTAACTGGCGAAGAATATTCTGGCAAAACACACTTATCAAATATATTTAAAAAAAAAAGTAAGGCACTTTATTTATATAGCAACAATATAGACGAACATGCTTTAAGAAAAATTAAGCTTTCAAACAATATTATAATTGAAAATTTAGATGAAAGTTTTAACGAAAGACTTCTTTATTCAATATTTAACCTGGTTGAACAAGACAATAAATATTTGTTAATCTCTTCGAAAAAACCAATAGATGCAATGAAATTCACATTGCCAGATCTATTATCAAGATTAAAGAATTGTATAATAGCCAAAATTGAACAGCCAGACGATGATTTGATTTATGCAATAATTTTAAAAAATTTCTCAGATAGGCAAATTAAGTTAGATAACAAAATTATAGATTATATTATTAAAAGAATTGCTAGATCGTATAGAAAAATGCATGAATTTATATATAAGATTGATGAATTGAGTTTAAAGAAAAAGAAATCTATTAACTTTAAAATAATAAAAGAGATAATAAATTGAATAAATACAGAACACATACCTGCGGAGAGTTAACTTTAAATAACAAAGATCAAACAATAAAGTTATCAGGTTGGATAAATAAGAAAAGAGATCATGGAAATCTATTATTTTTAGATTTAAGAGATCATTATGGACTTACTCAATGTGTAATTGATGAAAGTAAAAAAATTTTTAAAGAAATAGAAAAACTCCCATTAGAAACTGTACTACAAGTTGAAGGTAAAGTTTTAGTTAGAGAAAAAGATACAATTAACGAAAATTTAAATACCGGAGAAATTGAAGTGGGAATTGAAAAATTTAAAATACTTGCAAGAACTAAAGAATTACCATTGCCTGTTTTTTCAGATCAAGAATACTCTGAGGAAATTAGATTAAAGTACAGATTCTTAGATTTAAGGAGAAATAAAATTCATAGTAATATTATTTTAAGATCTAAAATTATTTCATTTATTAGAACTGAAATGCAAAAATATGGTTTTCTAGAATATCAAACACCTATATTAACATCATCTAGCCCAGAAGGTGCTAGAGATTTTTTAGTACCAAGTAGATTAAACCCCGGTAAATTTTACGCTTTACCACAAGCACCACAACAATTTAAACAATTAATCATGGTGTCTGGTTTTGATAAATATTTTCAAATTGCACCGTGTTTTAGAGACGAAGACGCAAGGGCAGACAGAAGTCCAGGAGAGTTTTATCAACTTGACCTGGAAATGTCTTTTGTAGAACAAGAGGATGTATTCAAAATAGTTGAAGAGTTATTTGTAAAATTATTCAAAAAATTCTCTTCTAAAAAGTTACTCCATGAAAAATTTCCCAGAATTCCTTTTGATAAGGCTATGCTTAAATATGGTTCTGACAAACCAGATTTGAGAAATCCTTTGGAAATAGTTGATATTACTGAAATTTTTAAAAGAGATGATGTTAAATTTGAAATATTTAAAAAATTAGTAATTAAAGGATCGATTGTTAGGGGAATTGTTACAAAAAATACATCTGAAAAACCTAGAAGTTTTTTTGATGGAATTGATAAATGGGCAAAAGATGAAGGATCTTCGGGTCTTGCGTATTTTTCCATAGAAAATTCTGACAAATTGAGCGCCAAAGGACCTGTGGGAAAATTTTTTTCTGAAGAAGCCCTGAAAGAGATAATGATAAAAATGAATGCTGAGGTAGGTGATACAGTATTTATGTCTTGCGGGAATAAATCTGAAGTTGAGAAATTATTAAGTAATGCGAGAAATAAAATAGCAAATGAATTAAATTTAATTGACGAAAATGTTTTTTCATTTTGTTGGGTAGTTGACTATCCAATGTTTGAAATAGATGAAAATACAAAAAAGATTGAATTTAGCCACAATCCTTTTTCTATGCCCCAAGGTGATACTGATAAATTAGATCTCTCAGAACCCTTGAAACTTAAAGCTTTTCAATATGATATTGTCTGTAACGGCATTGAATTGTCTTCTGGAGCAATCAGGAACCACAAACCTGACTTAATGTATAAATTATTTCAAATTGCTGGCTACTCAAAGGAAACAGTGAACGAGAAATTTAGTGGAATGATTAATGCTTTAAGCTATGGAGCACCTCCGCATGGCGGTATTGCTCCTGGAATAGATAGGATCGTCATGTTACTTGCAGAAGAAAAAAATATTAGAGAAGTTACGATGTTTCCGATGAATCAAAATGCCCAAGATTTAATGATGAATGCACCGTCAGAAGTAGACGAAAATCAATTAAAAGAACTTAATATTTCAAAAAAAAAAAAATAATTATTTTTTTCCTTTAAGGTTAATTCTTATATCTGATAAATCCACTAGTTTCTTTTTATAATCGTTTCTAACAAATCCCTTGCTTGTAATATCTTTTACAAGTTTAATTAGTTGATTTTGATCTTCATTATCTTGGCTCTCATTTGCATCTGAATTGCCAGTTATGGATGGTGTGTGAGCCAAATCTTCTCTATTTAAGTAGGAAATTGCTAACTCTCTAAAAATATAATCTAATATTGAACTTGCGCTCATTATTCGATCATTTCCATAAACTTTACCTGAGGGTTCAAATTTTGTATCTAAATATGCGTTTACAAATTCATCAAGCGGAACTCCATATTGAAGACCTAAAGAAATAGCTATTGCAAAATTATTCATAAGAGCTTTTACTAGCTCACCTTCTTTACTAGTATCAATAAAAATTTCACCTATCTTTCCATCCTCATATTCACCAGTGTGCAAATACACCTTGTGATCACCTATTGAAGCTTTTTGAATATAACCTTTTCTTCTATCAGGCATACTAAATCTTTTACCTATTTTATCAGTTATATTTTTCTTAAAATTTTCATCAATTGTTTTATATTTATTATTATTTTTGATATCTTGATTACTAATTGATTGAGAAGCTACCTCGACTTTATTACTTTTAGCATCTTGAAGATTTTTCGTTTTCCTATTATCTAACTTGACATCAATAATTTCAAATTTTCCATCTTCTTTTTTCTCTATATTGTTAAGATTTTCCTCATTTATATCATCTAAATAATGGGAAACTTTAAAGCTGCATGTGTAATATGTCTCTACTAAATATTTTGCCATTATGTTCCTATTTGTAAATTGAATCTTGGTTAGAATTATGTATATACATTTTTCAATTATAGTCTAATTGTTAATTTACAATTACAAATTGAAAATAGTTTGATAAATGTTTAAAGAAATTTTTACTTGGTGGAACAAACAAACTTTTGGAACAAGAATAAATACGATTTTATTTGGAAAATTAGTTGGCGAAGATTATTCAGGTAATAAATATTATGAAAGCAAGTCAGGAAAAAGATGGGTTATTTACAACGGGGAAGTTGAAGCATCAAAAATACCCATTGAGTGGTATTCCTGGATGCATCGTACTAGAAATAAGATTGAAAATAGTCATGAATTAGACAAATATATTTGGCAAAAAAAACATATGCCAAATCAGACAGGTACTAAAAATTCTTATCATCCAAATAAAAATAAAAGTAAAAATGCTTCAAATAAAAAATATAATTCTTGGAAAAGCTAAAGCTTTTTTACTTATTTTCTTTATTTATTATTTGTTAATGATTAATTCTCTAAGTGACAATCAATCAAAAACAGAAAATTTTGCAGTTTTAACGATATTAGACAAAGTAAATTCACAAAGTGAAATAGTTGAGATCAAAGTTGGCATAGAATACAAATTTAAAAATCTTTCTATAAACATTTTGAAATGTAACAATTCAAAATTTGATGATGACCCAGAAGTTACAGCATATATGCAAGTAAGAGATACAGTAAATAAAGATGATAATAAGGTTTTTATTTTTAATGATTGGACATTTGCTTCATCTCCATCAATCAGACCTTTTGACCATCCTGTTTATGATATCTGGCTAAAAAAATGTTACTCTTAAAGTAATTTTTCTTTATCAAGCCAACTAACATTAAAATCTGAGTTTAAAAATTTTTTGTGATTTAAAAGTATTTTATGTAAGTCTATAGTTGTTTTAATACCCTCAATAACAAATTCATCAAGAGATCTCTGCATTCTTTGTATTGCTTCAGTTCTATTCCTTCCATGACATATTACTTTACAAATCATACTATCATAGTAGGGAGTAACCTTATATCCTTGAAATATTGCCCCATCTACTCTAGTCCTAAAGCCCGAAGGTTGATGGCACATCGTAATTTCTCCTGGTGAAGGTTGAAAATTTTTACTCACATCTTCAGCATTTATTCTACATTCAATTGCGTGACCTCTTGGCTTAATATCTTCCTGTTTTAAAGCAGTATTACCATCATACGCTATCCAGATTTGTTCTTTTATTAAATCTATTCCTGTTACTACTTCTGTTACTGGATGTTCAACCTGTATTCTAGTATTCATTTCTAAAAAATAAAATTTTCCATCCTCAAAAATAAATTCTACTGTCCCAGCACCTTCATATCCAATTTGGCTTACCATTTTTACAGTTTTATCAAAAAGATCTTTTCTTATATTATCATTTAATAAAGGACTTGGTGTCTCTTCAATTAATTTTTGATGTCTTCTTTGAATAGAACAATCTCTTTCATGAAGATGCACGGTTCTATTTTTCCCAGATAATACTTGAACTTCAATGTGCCTAGGATTTTGAAAAAATTTCTCAATATATACCTCATCATTACCAAAGAATTTTTTCGCCTCAGTTTTTGCAGTTAAAAATGCGGTTTCAAATTCATCTTCTTTTGTTACAACTTTCATCCCTTTTCCACCACCACCGCCAGCTGCCTTTATCAAAACTGGATATCCAATTTGTTTACATATTTTTTTTGCTTTATTTAAATCATTTACCCCCCCATCAGATCCTTCAATAACTGGGAGACCATATTTTTTTGCAATTTTTTTTGCTTCAATTTTATCACCCATCATTTTAATTAATGAGGATGATGGGCCAATAAATTTAATATTGTTCTGTTCCAGGATTTTTGCAAATTCATAATTTTCAGACAAAAAACCATAACCAGGGTGGACAGCCTCAGAATTTGTTAATTCAATGGCTGACATTATTGCTGGAATGTTTAAATAGCTATTCACAGCCTGATGTGGTCCAACACATATGCTCTCGTCAGCTAATCTCACATGCATACTATTTCTGTCGACATCAGAATGGATAGCAACTGTTTGTATGCCCCATTCTTTGCAGGCTCTGATAACTCTAACAGCTATCTCACCTCTATTTGCAACAAGAATTTTTTTGAACATTATTAATCAATGATTGCTATAGTATGTCCATATTCAACAGGCTGACCATCTTCAACACAAATTTTCTTCACTGTACCAGAAACAGGAGACGGAACATGATTCATTGTTTTCATAGCTTCAACAATCATTATTGTGTCACCTTTGTTAATTTTTTTACCGACTTCTACGAACTTTTTACCACCTGGTTCTGGCGCTAAATAAGCTGTTCCAATAATAGGTGATGGAACTTCAGTTCCAATAATACTTTCTAGTTTAGTATTTTCTGTTTTTAATTCTGACTTTATTTCTTTAACTGTGGCTATAGGAGATCCAGATGATTTTGATACTTTTACTTTTATATCTTTTTCAGTGTATTCTATCTCAGTAAGATTAAATTCATTTAAATATTCAGTAAGTTCTTTAATAATATTTTTATTTATTTTCATTTAATATCTCATGCATAGAATTTATGGCCAAAATATATCCATTTATTCCTAATCCACAAATTATTCCTGTTACCACTCCACTAATTATAGATTTATGGCGAAATTCCTCTCTTTTATAAATATTTGATATATGGAGCTCAATTATTTTACCTTTAAATATATCTAGTGCATCTCTAATTGCTACCGAAGTGTGACTATACCCTCCTGCATTAATTATTATTCCATCGAATTCTTTTCGAGCACTTTGAATAATGTCAACAATTTCTCCCTCCAAATTTGATTGTTTAATCTCAAGATTTAAATTTAATTCTTTTGATTTTTTCTCACAAATATCCCTTAAGTATTTATAATCTTTGCTACCATATTGTGATTGTTCTCTTTCACCTATTAGATTAAGATTAGGCCCATTAATGATTAATATTTTACTCACGAAATCCTTATAATCTATGAAAGTGAAAAATAAAATAAAAATTACTGTAAATGGTAAACAAATGCAAATTATCCCTAGATTATCAATGAGGAATTTAATTACAAAATTAAAAATGCCTTTAAATAAAATAGCTATAGAATTAAATAAAAAAATAATAGACAAAAAACGAATTTCTAAAATTCAATTAAAAAAAGGTGATAAAATAGAGATAGTTCATTTTATTGGGGGAGGATAATGATTGATAAAAAATTTAAAATCGCAAACAAAAATTTTAAATCGCGATTAATTGTTGGAACTGGAAAATATAAAAGTTTCAATGAATGTGCAAAAGCTATAAAAACTTCAGGCGCTGATATAGTGACAGTAGCAGTTAGAAGGGTGAATATATCAGATAAAAATAAAGCTAGATTAATGGATTATATAGATCCAAAAAAAATTACATATTTACCAAATACTGCTGGATGTTTTACGGCAGAAGATGCGATTAGAACTTTGAGATTAGCAAGAGAAATAGGAGGATGGAAATTAGTAAAATTAGAAGTTTTGGGAGATAAAAAAAACCTTTTTCCAGAAATGATAGAAACATTAAGATCTACAGAACTATTAACAAAAGAAGGTTTTAAAGTTATGGTGTATTGCAATGATGATCCGTTAATGGCAAAAAGACTGGAAAACGCAGGTGCTGTTGCGATAATGCCTCTTGCAGCTCCAATTGGCTCGGGACTAGGCATACAAAATAGAGTTAACATTAAAATTATTAGAAGACAAACTAAATTACCTCTAATAATAGATGCTGGAATAGGGCAAGCTTCAGATGCTAGTATAGCTATGGAATTAGGTTGCGATGGTGTTTTGATTAATACAGCAATAGCAAAAGCAAAAAACCCTATTCAAATGGCCGAAGCAATGAAATTTGCAGTTATGTCTGGAAGAAAATCTTTTTTATCAGGAAGAATTAATCCAAATTTATTTGGCTCACCATCAACAACCAATAAAGGAATTATTTAGTTTTTTTCTTGTAAAATTTTTTTCTAAATTTTCTTTTTTTGAAAATTTTCCTACCTTTATTTTTAGCTACATCATCTTCTTTTTTGTGTTCAACTTTTATGGCTTCAAGTTTTTCTACTTTTTCAATTTTATCTAGCACTTTTTTAGTTTTCGATTTAAATTCAATTATATAGTCCTCTAAATTTAAATCATTATTTGTATTTAAATCAATTTTTGCTTTGTGTTTTTTTTCAAAGTATTTCACCACTTCATCATAGTGATCAATAATATGTTTCTCGATATTATTATTTATGGTTAATTCTACTAATTTAGCATTGTGCTCCAAAGATTTTATTTCTATTAATTTAAGTATTTTTAAAACAAATGTTTCATCCGTTAATTTCATGTGCCATTTAACATTACTTTCTCTTAATCTCTGTCTTGACATCTCTAGTAATCCGAAGTTACTTATTCTACCTATTTGAATTCTTGCCCTATCATTTCGACACTTCTCCTTTAATTTTCTTTCAACTTGTCTTCGATTATTAAAATTAAGCATATCAATAAAATCAATTATAATTAATCCAGATAAATCTCTTATTTTTATTTGTCTTGCAATTTCTTCAGCTGCTTCGATATTTGTATCAAAAGCAGTGCTTTCAACATTTTTTTGTTTTATTGATTTGCCTGAATTCACATCTATAGACACTAGTGCTTCTGTCGGGTTTATTACTAAATATCCCCCAGATGTCAGTTTTACTTCTGTCTCAAAAATTTCAAATAATTTTTTTTCAATATTCTCTTTGTAAAAAAGAGGCACTTTATCCCTATATTTTTTTACTTTTTTTAATTGATTTGGCATCATTAATTTCAAATAACTTTTTGTTTTTTGATATCCTTCATTTCCTTCAACATATATATTTTGAGTATCGTCATCATACATATCTCTTATACATCTTTTGATAATGTCACTTTCTTGGTGTATTAATGAAGGAGCAATCGAATTAAGAGCGTTATCTTTTATTTGATCCCAAACTTTAATTAAATTTTTTAAATCATTCTCTATTTCATTTTTTGTTTTATTTGATCCAGCAGTTCTTACAATAATTCCCATTTCTTTTGGGATAGTTATTTCATTTAATATATTTCTAATTTTTTTTCTTTCTCCTGGATTAAATATTTTTCGAGAAATCCCTCCACCTTTGGCGGTGTTAGGCATTAAAACAATATATTTTCCGGCAATTGAAATGAAAGTACTTAATGCAGCTCCTTTCAACCCTCTTTCATCTTTTAAAACTTGAACCAATATTACTTGATTTGGTTTAATTACTTCCTGAATTTTGTATCTTTTTGATGGAAATTTTCTTTGAGAATTTATTTTATTTTTTTCATCGTCCTCTTTTTTTTCAACAGGATCATCAATTTTAATTTCTTCTTTTCCTTCAAGAATTTTATCTTCTATATTTTCACTCTCTTTAGAAAGTTCCTCTCTAACTTTTTCTTCTTCTTGCTTTATTTTTTCTAAGTCACTTAAAGGAAGCTGATAATAATCAGATTGGATATCATTAAATGATAGAAAACCATGTCTCTCTCTTCCAAAGTCAACAAAAGCTGCCTGCAAAGAAGGTTCAATTCTGCTAACTTTTCCAAGGTAAATATTATTCTTGATTAAAGTATTATTTATACTTTCATATTCGTAGTCTTCGATATGATTATTGTTTTTAAGAACAACTCTTGTTTCATTTGGATGCGATGCATCGATATATAAATTTTTTGGCATAATTTAAATGATTTTTTCATAAGTTAATTTAATAAATTCTGTGCCTTAACAATAACAAATTCATAAGATATTTAAACTAAAATGCAAAAGCTTTTAAAAAGATTGTTAATATTTGGTTTATTGTCAACTATTCTATTTTTTGTAGCAATTATATCTATTCTTTGGACTTACTCTAATAAATTGCCAGACTATAAATATCTTAAAAGTTATAAACCATCTGTTTCTAGTAAATTATATTCAGGAAATGGTGTTTTAGTGAGCGATTTCTCCACTGAAAAAAGAATTTTTGTTCCATATTCTGCAATATCACAAACTGTAATAAATGCTTTTTTATCAGCAGAAGATAAGAACTTCTTCAATCACCCAGGCGTAGATGCAAAAGGTGTTGTTAGAGCAATTAAAAATAATATTTTTAATATTATAAACTCTAAAAGATTAGAGGGTGCTTCTACAATTACCCAACAAGTTGCAAAAAATTTTCTATTAACTAATGAAGTTAGCATTGATAGAAAAATAAAAGAAGCCATACTGGCATTTAGAATCGAAAGAGTATTATCAAAAAAAAGAATTTTAGAGCTATATTTGAATCAAATATACTTAGGCGAAGGTAGTTATGGAATAGCATCAGCTAGTTTGAGATATTTTAATAAACCAATAAGTGAACTCAATTATGGGGAGGCAGCACTTTTAGCTGCTTTACCTAAAGCTCCAAGCAAATATAATCCATATAAAAATTCTGAATTAGCAAAATTTAGAAGAAATTTAGTGTTAAATAATTTACTTGATAATGGTTTTATTGATAAAACTAAACACTCTGAATTAATCAATTCTCAAATTAAATTACAAAAAAGAAAAAGAATTTATTTAGAAGATGCAAGATATTATGTGGAAGATGTTCGAAAAAATGTAATAGAAAATTATGGTTTTGATAAAGTATATAAACAAGGTTTTAATATTAAAACGCCATTAGATTTAAACTTACAAAAAATTGCGACTGACTCTTTAAGAAATGGCCTTCAAGAATTCGATAAAAGAAAAGGATGGAGAGGTTCACTTTCAAGTAAAAATAAATTTAAAAATTGGAAAAAAGATCTCTCAAAATTTAATTTAGAAAAATCATTAGGATGGGAACTTGCGATAGTAAAAAGAATTGATAAATTTGAAACAGTTATTGAGACACAAAATAATAAAAAAGGTGTAATTAACTTTAATGATATTGATTGGACGCGTAAAAGTTTTAAAAAATTATTTAGAAAAGATGATATAATTTACGTAAAAAAAATATCTGAAGGAAATTATAGTTTAAAACAACTGCCAATAGCAAATGGTGGAATTGTCGTAATGGATCCGTACAGTGGACGAGTCCTAGCATTATCTGGAGGATTTAGTTTTAAAAAAAGTGAGTTCAATAGAGCTACTCAAGCAAAACGTCAACCTGGTTCTGCTTTTAAACCTTTTATTTATGCGCTAGCATTGGAGAATAATTTTTTACCCAATACATTAGTTTTAGATGCACCTATAGTATTAAATCAGGGTAATGACTTAAAAATGTGGAAACCAGAAAATTATGGTAAGAAATTTTATGGACCATCAACCTTAAGAACTGGAATCGAAAAATCTAGAAATTTGATGACAGTTAGAATAGCCCAAGAACTAGGTATTGATAAAATTATAAATTTTTCTAAAAAATTGAATATTTACGAGAACCCCGATGAATTAATGTCCATATCTCTGGGTTCTGCTGAGACTACATTGCTTAAAATAACAAGCGCTTATTGTTCATTTATAAACGGTGGAAAATTGGTTAATCCAATATTAATTGATAGAATTCAAGATAGCGAGGGAAATACTATATTTAACAATGAAAAAAGATATTGTGAAAATTGTGATTCAATTTCTTATGAAGGAAAAAGTAATCCAATTATAAAAAATAAATATCAGCAGATTTTCTCTGCTCAAACTGCCTACCAAATAACTTCAATGTTAAAGGGTGTTATAGAAAGGGGTACTGGAAAAGGTTTAAAAGATTTAAAACTTGAATTAGCTGGCAAAACTGGAACAACAAATAAAAATACTGATACCTGGTTTATTGGATTTACATCAAATTTAGTTGTAGGTGTTTACATAGGTTACGACAACCCTAAAAGTCTTGGCAAATATGAGACAGGTTCAAAAACTGCTATGCCAGTTTTTAAAGAATTTATTAAAAAAACTGCTAATACCTATAATGCTAGACCATTTAAAGTTGCAGATAATATAAAAATGATGGTAGTCGACGGAAAAACTGGGAAAAGAGCTAATTTTAAAACTAAACAAGCTATAATTGAATCATTTAAAATAAATAATTATGACTCTGAAAGTTTATTAGATAATATTGATGATAGATTAAATACAACTAATATATTAAAGTTTTACTAATGGATCATGAATTTTTAAATATCAAATCAAAAATTGAAAAGATAAATCAAAGAATAAAGGAGTTTCTTTGAAAAGAGTAATATCTCTGAAAAATTAAAAGAAACCTCAATACTAATAGAAAAGCCTAATTTTTGGCAGGATAAAAAAAAAGCTGAAAAAATTCTCAGAGAAAAAACTAATTTAGAAAAACTTTTAAATAGTTTTAAATCGACATTTAATGAAAGCAAAGATTTATATGATATTTACGATTTGGCTTTTGAAGAAAATAATAATGAAATAGTTAGAGAGGCTATAACAAAAATAAAATCGCTTTATAATAAAGTTAAACAAATTGAAATAAGATGTTTTTTGTCAAATGAAAACGATACATTTGACAGTTATTTAGAATTTCACGCTGGGGCTGGCGGTACAGAAAGTCAAGATTGGGCAGATATGTTGAGAAGAATGTATATGAAATGGGCAAATAAAAAAAACTTCAAAATTGAAATTATTAGTGAACATAAAGGAGACGAAGCTGGTATTAAGTCATCAATCATTAAAATTACTGGAGATTATATTAACGGATTATTAAAAAATGAGTCTGGAATACATAGGCTTGTAAGAATATCTCCATTTGACTCTGGAGCTAGAAGACATACAAGTTTTGCGAGTGTTTGGGTATATCCAGTTATATCTGAAAATATTGAAGTTGAGATTTTAGAAAAAGATTTGAGAATAGATACATACAGGTCTAGTGGTGCTGGTGGTCAACATGTTAATACAACAGATAGTGCGGTAAGAATAACACATTTACCAACCAAAATAGTGGTACAGTGTCAAAATGAAAGGTCACAACATAAAAATAAAGAAACATGTATGAATATGTTAAGGGCAAGACTTTATGACTATGAATTAAAAAAAAAAGAAAAAGAAAATGAAAATCTTGAAAATTCAAAATCAGAAATAGGTTGGGGCTACCAAATTAGATCATATATTTTACATCCTTACAAAATGGTAAAAGATAATAGAACTAGCTTTGAAAGCTCTAATCCAGAAAAAGTATTAGATGGGGAAATAGATAGCTTTCTAGAAAGTTCTTTGTATAAGATAAATGCGTAAAATAATTTTAATTACCTTTGCAATATTTATAACTATATTAGTTGGTACAATAATTTTTATATCAACAGCAGGAATTAAAACAAAAAACTTTAACAGTCCAATAATTAAAAAAGTCCATGAAATAAATCCTAAAATTAATTTAAAGTTAAATGATGTTAATATTAAATTGAATTTATCAAATTTTAAATTTGATGTAGTAACATTGGACCCAAATATAGAAATTAATAATAAAATAATTAATTTAGAAATTATAAAATTTGATTTGAATTTGTTTGATTATTTAAACAATAAAAATCCCGTTTCTAAAGTATTTATAGTTTCAAAAAATAATAATATTCGTCAAATAACTAATTTTATAAATGAATACGATTTTAATTTAGGAAGAAAATTAATTTTTCAACAAATTAAAAAAGGAAATATTAAAATTTCCACTGATATAACTTTTGGTGAAAAACCTGATGAGTTTTCGTATAATTTAAGCGGATCTGTGAGTGATGCTGAAGTTAATTTATTAAATCAAATAAATTTAAATGCTATCAACTTTAATTTCTTAGGTAATAAAGATTATATTAATATAAAAAACTTAGGCTTTACTCATGAAAAAATCTTAATTAGTTCCGATGAAGTAAATATTAAAAAAATTAAAAATCAATTCGAAATTTCTGGAGATTTGAAAACTAAAAAAACTACTTTTAATCTCGGTACCTACAAAAATTTAATTAATGCAAATTTTGATATATTAAAAGACCAAATTGTAAAATTGGGATCAGATAATGAGATATCATTTAAGATAAACAATAAATTTAAAATTAAAGATTTAAAAATTAAGACAAAAATAAATTTTGACAAATTATACACTAAAGAAAAGTATCAAGATTTATTATATCTTAAAGATGGAGATATTATTATTAATTATAACCAAAAAAAAATAAATATTAGTTTAGATAGTAACTTTTTATTTAAAAACGAAGATTACAATCAAAATAAGTCAAATAATATAATTAAGGCAATTTTTAAAAAAAAGCAAAATGAAAATGCCTTTGTTGAAATTAATCTAAGTAATACAAAAAGTAAATTTCATTCAAAGGAACTTGATAATTTAGTACTCACAGAGAATTTTAATTTACCAGATCAAGAATTTACTTTTGTTTCAAATAATAAAATTAAATTTGAAATTAATAAAAAGAATAAAATTAGAAATTTAAATATAAAATCTAATGTACAAACAGATAAAATCTTGATTGATTATAAATCGCAAAGAATAAAAAAGTATTTTAGTAATTTTAAAAACCAACTAGAGCTATCTAAAAATGAAATAAATATAGATTATAGCAATAACAATTTAAAACTTAATTTAAAAAGTAAATATTCAATTGATAATACTGAGGAAGAATTAAATTTAAAAATTTTAAAAAAAAAAGATGACTTTCTTTTTGAATTTAATGTAGATTTAAGTTCAGCTAAACTACAATTAAAAGAGTTTGATTATACAAAAAAAAAAAATATAAAGTCCGATTTGTATTTAAATGGCGTTTATAAAGAAAATAAAGAGATAATTTTTAAAAATATAAATTTCAATGCTGAAAATGACAAGGTTATTATTAAAAAATTAGAAATAGGAAAAAATGATAAAATAAAAAATTTAGATCAGCTAAAAATTAATTTAATAAATAACAAACTAAAAAAGAATGATTTTGAATTTAAAAAGGTTAATAGAAATTATTATTTAAATAGCAATCAAATTGATGGAACCAAAAGTATTGAAAATTTTTTAAATAATTCATCAAAATCAATATTATCTTATTTTAAAAATTTAAATACTTATATTTTTATAGATATTAATAAATATTATATAGATGAGTTGTCATACTTATCGGGACTAAAAGGTGAGATTCAAGTTAAAAATAACAAAGTTCATAATTCAAATATCAACGCAAAATTAAATAATAATAGAAAATTTAAATTAAGTGTCGTCTCTAATAATAATAAACAAAAAATTACCAATTTAGAGATTGAAAGGCCTGAACCATTTATAAAAAATTACAAATTTATTAAAGGCTTTAAAGAAGGAAAATTATTATATGAATCATCAGAATTTGATGGAAAAATAACGTCAAACCTTAAAATAATTGATTTTAAGGTTAAAGAAGTTCCTGTATTAGCTAAATTATTAACTTTGGCATCCTTACAAGGTATAGCAGATCTTTTAACAGGAGAAGGTATTAGATTTACTGATTTAGAGATGGATTATGAAATACTGGGAAATACGACTAAGATAAAAGAAATGTATGCAATAGGACCTGCTATTTCTGTAATGATGGAAGGTTATATTGTTAAAAATGAATTAACAAGTTTAAGAGGGACGCTTGTTCCGGCAACTACAGTAAATAAAACTATTTCAAAAATACCAATGTTGGGTGAAATATTGGTTGGAAAAAAAATAGGTGAAGGGGTTTTTGGCGTAAGTTTTAAAATAAAAGGACCACCAAAAAAACTTAAAACTACTGTTAATCCAATTAAAACTTTAACTCCAAGATTTATTACAAGAACTTTAGAAAAAATTTCTAATTAAAATAAAATTTTGTAATGTTTTTTCTTTCCTATTGATAATTTTATAAAATTGTTTTTGTTCATTAAATCTTTTGATATTTTAAATTTTTCATCCGAAATGATTTGATTATTAATTTTTATACCAT
The DNA here is from genome assembly GCA_902519695.1 of uncultured Pelagibacteraceae bacterium. Taxonomy (GTDB): domain Bacteria; phylum Pseudomonadota; class Alphaproteobacteria; order Pelagibacterales; family Pelagibacteraceae; genus Pelagibacter. Next base: position 40,403 of record CABYKN010000005.1, read on the forward strand.
TTGATTTTATTAGTCTTCTAATCTCGCTTTTTGACAAATTTGTCTCTACTTCTGAAATTAAATTAATTACATTACCATTAATCTTAAAGTTATCTATTTTTGTATCTGGTAGATTTTCTCCAGATGAGTGTTCTGAAAAAGTATTTCTTGCTAAATTTTCTGCTTCTTTGGCTTCTTTAGATCCATGAAGCATTGATGTTGCCTCATTCGCTAAAATTATTTTTTGTTTATTAATATCTTGTTTACTTATTCTTTCTATTTCATTTAATTTTAAATCTGTAAACATTTTTAAAAACTTTAGCACATCTCTGTCGTCAGTATTTCTCCAAAACTGCCAATAATCAAAAACTGAATATAATTCTTTATCAAGCCAAATAGCACCACTTTCTGTTTTTCCCATTTTTGATCCTGATGCCAAAGTTATTAGCTCAGTTGTTAATCCATAAACTTCTTTTGAGGAATGTCGTTTTATTAATTCTACTCCGTTAACAATATTACCCCATTGATCAGAGCCTCCTATTTGTAATAAACAATTTTCTTTATTATTTAGTTCTAAAAAATCGTAGGCTTGTAAAATCATATAGTTAAATTCCATGTAACTTAATGATTGTTCTCTCTCCAATCTTAATTTAACACTATCAAAACTTAACATCTTGTTTATTGTAAAATGCTTACCTATATCTCTTAAAAACGATATATAATTCAATTTTTTTAACCATGAATAGTTGTTAACAAATATAGGTGATATTTTTTTATTATCTGTATCTAAAAATTTTTTTAAAATCTTTTCAATGCTATCAATATTTTTTTCAATTTCTTTATCATCCAAAATTTTTCTTGTTTTATCTTTTCCAGATGGATCTCCTATTCTTGTAGTTCCTCCACCTATCAAAACGATTGGTTTATGACCATGTTTTTGCATTAATCTTAAACACATTATCTGTAGTAAACTACCCACATGTAAACTTTGAGCTGTACAATCAAAGCCTATATATCCTTTTATGCTCTCTTCATTCAGCTTTTTTGATAAATTTTTTTCATCTGTGCACTGATAAAAATAGCCTCTATCTTTAAATTCTTTTAAAAAATCATTCATAAGTGATAATTTAATATACATATTTAAATATAAATAATAATCAATAATGGATAATTCGTTTATAGCACTAGGTTTAATGAGCGGTACATCATTGGATGGGATAGATGCAAGTATTATCAAATCAGATGGGCAGGATAAATTAGAGATAATAGATAATAAATATTTGAGCTACTCTAATGAATTTAAAGAAAAACTTTACTCATTTATTCAAAATATACATAAAAAGACAGATATACAGGAAAATATTCTTACCTATAGATCTTTAGAGCGGGAACTAACTCTTTATCATTCAAAAATTTCTCAAAATATTATTAATCATAATAATTGTAAAATTCAATTAATTGGATTTCATGGACAAACAATAGTTCACAAACCTAAAGATGGATATTCAATACAAATGGGTGATGCAAATTTACTTTCTCAAGTATTAAAAGAAAAAGTCATTTACAATTTTAGAACTAATGATATTAATAATTCTGGTGAGGGAGCCCCGTTAACACCTATTTACCATAAACTTTTAATTAAAAAATTTAAGATAATTAATCCTGTTTTAATATTAAATATAGGGGGAATATCAAATTATACTTATTGTTTTAGAGATAAAATAGAAGCAAAAGATGTTGGACCTGGAAACGTTTTAATTGATGAATACCTAAAAAAAACAAAAGGAATAAATTTTGATAAAAATGGAGCTATTGCTTCATCTGGAAATATTAATCAAGATATTATTAATCAATTTTATGAGCATGAATTTTACAATGCAGAGGAAAAACATTCTTATGACAGAAAAGAATTTGATATTGGATTTGTAAAAGGATTAGAATTTGAAGATGCGGTTGCAACTTTAACATATTTTACAGCATTAATAATTACCAAAAATATAAAAAAAAATTTTGAAAATGAAATTGAAATTATTTTATGCGGCGGAGGTAGAAGAAATTTAACTTTAGTAAATCATTTAAGGAATTTATTAAAATGTAAAATTAAGTTAATTGATGAATTTGATATAGATGGTGATTTCGTTGAGTCACAAGCATTTGCATATTTATCAATTAGATCTTATCTTAAAAAAATAATTAGCTACCCTAAAACTACAAATGTAACAAAACCTGTTACAGGTGGAGAAATTATAAAAAATTTTTAATATAAGGCAGTTTCTTTTTTAATATATTTACTAAGAGATTTAATTAATAACGTATCAGCTTTTGAAAAAAAATGGTTTGCTTCAGATATAATGTCAAATTCTACTTTAATTCCTTTTTGAGCACTTAATCTTTTATTTAATTCATTAATATCTTCAAAAGGTACTAACTCATCTTTCTTACCATGAACTATAATACCAGAAGTAGGACAAGGTGATAAAAAAGAAAAATCGTATACGTTTGGCTGAGGTGATATAGCTATGAATCTATTTATTTCTGGCCTTCTCATCAATAATTGCATTGCAATTAAAGAACCAAAAGAAAATCCAGAAATCCAGCATTGCGAGTTATCAAAATTTTCTCTTTCTAGCCAATCTAAAGCTGCTGCTGCATCTGCAAGCTCTCCTTGTCCATTATCAAATTCTCCATCACTTTTTCCAACTCCTCTAAAATTTACTCTGCAAACTGAAAAATTATTATCAACAAAAGTTTGAAAGGTATCAACTACAACTTTATTATTCATAGTTCCCCCATATTGAGGATGAGGGTGAAGTACTAAGGCGATTGGGGAAGTATTCTTTTTACTTTTAAAATATTTAGCTTCTAATCTTCCAGCGGGCCCAGGAATAAAAATTTCAGTTATTTTTGTATCTGTAGATGGCATTGATTATCAGTCTCAAAAAAAAATTATATTTTTCTATCAAAATTGAGCGACAAAATGCAAGTATTTTAAATTTACACAATCTTGACTAATTTAGTCAGGTATATATAAAGCCCGAGAATTGCGGTAAATATGAAATTATCAACTAAAAGCAGATATGCTGTGATGGCATTAGCTGACATAGCAAGATTTAAAAATAAGGAGCCAATTTCGCTAAGAGACGTATCCGTCAGACAAGGTATATCTTTAGTTTATCTGGAGCAGTTATTTTTAAAATTAAAAAAAAATGAAATTGTTAAAAGTATCAGAGGAAAAAAAGGTGGATATACACTAAACAAAAACCCAAATGAGATTAAGATCTCCGATATTCTTTTTGCAGTTGAAGAAAAGGTCAAAACAATCGGTTGTCAAAAGCATTCAAAAAAAGGATGTAACGGAAAATCTGCTAAATGCATAACCCATAATCTATGGGATGAGTTGGAGACACATATAAACGTATTTTTTCAAGAAAAAAATCTTGGAGACCTAATAAACAAAACTGAAAATAGACTGTAATGAGAGATAAACAAATTGAAGATTTAAAAGATTATAAATATGGCTTTTCAACTGATATTGAAAGTTTTAAAGCTCCTAAGGGCTTAAACGAAGACGTTATAAGATTTATATCAAATATAAAAAAAGAACCAGATTGGTTACTTCAGTGGAGATTAAAAGCTTTTGAAAGATTAAAAGTGTTGAAAGAACCTAATTGGCAAAAGCCAAAATACCCTAAAATAGATTATCAAGACTTATATTATTATTCTGCACCTAAAAGTTTTAAAGAAAAGCCAAAAAATTTAGAGGATTTAGATCCAAAATTGCTTGAGACTTACAAAAAATTAGGAATACCACTTCAAGAACAAAAGAGATTAAACGGTATTGCCGTTGACGCTGTGTTTGACTCGGTATCCGTCGCTACTACTTTTAAAGATACTTTAACAGAAAAAGGAATTATTTTTTGCTCTATTTCTGAAGCAATACAAAAACATCCAGATTTAGTAAGAAAATATTTAGGTTCAGTTATACCAATTACGGATCACTTCTTTGCTACATTAAACTCGGCAGTTTTCACTGATGGATCATTTGTTTACATACCACCAAATGTAAAATGTCCGATGGAACTATCAACTTATTTTAGAATTAATGCATCAGACACTGGTCAGTTCGAAAGAACATTAATCATTGCTGATAAAGGTAGTTATGTAAGTTATTTAGAAGGATGCACTGCACCAATGAGAGATGAAAATCAGTTACATGCAGCTAATGTCGAATTGATTGCTTTAGATGATGCAGAGATTAAATATTCTACAGTGCAAAATTGGTATCCTGGAGATAAAGATGGAAAAGGAGGAATATATAATTTTGTAACTAAAAGAGGATTGTGTAAAGGTAAAAATTCAAAAATTTCATGGACACAAGTAGAAACTGGTTCTGCAATTACTTGGAAATATCCAAGTTGTATTTTAAAAGGTGATAACTCAATTGGAGAATTTTATTCAATAGCAATTACAAATAATCATCAGAAAGCTGACACTGGAACTAAGATGATTCATTTAGGAAAAAATACAAAAAGTAAAATTATTTCAAAAGGTATTAGTGCAGGTAAATCAGATATGACTTACAGAGGTTTGGTGGATATTTCAAAAAATGCAGCTAATTCGACAAATTTTACTCAATGTGATTCATTACTAATGGGTAACAAGTGTGGAGCACACACAGTACCTTATATTAAAAATAAAAATTCAAATTCTAGTATTGCTCATGAAGCGACCACATCAAAAATAAGTGAAGATCAACTTCATTATTGTCAGCAAAGGGGACTAAATCAAGAAGAAGCTGTAGGACTTATTGTTAATGGTTTTTGTAAAGAGGTTTTACAACAATTGCCAATGGAGTTTGCTGTTGAAGCTCAAAAACTAGTTGGAATTAGTTTAGAAGGAAGCGTTGGTTAAATGTTAAAAATAAACAATTTAAATGCAAAAATTCAAGAAAAACCCATCTTAAGTGGTTTTAATCTTGAGATAAAACCAGGTGAGGTACATGCAATAATGGGGCCCAATGGATCAGGAAAGAGTACTTTGTCAAATATTCTATCAGGTAAAAAGGGATACAAAGTATCAGGAGAAATTTTATATGAAAATAAAAATTTGTTTGATCTTGAAACTGAAGAAAGAGCTCATGAAGGTATTTTTTTGGCATTCCAATATCCGTTGGAAATACCTGGGGTGAATACAAATATTTTTTTAAAGACATCCTTAAATTCAATTAGAAAAGCAAGAGGTGAAAAAGAATTAGATGCATTAGAATTTTTAAAATTAGTTAAAGAAAAAGCAAAAGAACTAAAATTTGATGAAGAAAAATTAAATAGACAATTAAATGTTGGCTTCTCTGGCGGTGAAAAAAAGAAAAATGAAATTTTACAAATGTCAATTTTAGACCCAAAATTATCTATACTAGATGAAACTGACTCTGGATTAGATATAGATGCTCTTAAAATAGTTGCAGATGGAGTTAATGGATTAAGAAAAAAAAATAATTCCTTTCTTATAATAACACACTATCAAAGACTACTTGATTATATAAAACCAGACTTTGTGCATGTTCTTATGGGTGGAAAAATTATTAAATCAGGAGGTGCAGAATTAGCTTTAGAGTTAGAAAAAAAAGGATATGAAAATTTCAATTAAATGGAACAAAAATTAAAAACAGATTTTGATAAATTTATAAGTACCTCTAATTTCTCAAACCAAG
>CABYKN010000006.1 GCA_902519695.1 uncultured Pelagibacteraceae bacterium
CTGTCTTTAGAACAATCCCTATTGTCACCTAAGAAAAAAAAGTGATTTTCAGGAACAATGTATTTATCTGAATTAGAAAAAGTTATATCGGTTCTATATGCAGCTAAATAACTTTTTCCATTTGGAAGTTTTTCTTCAAATATATTGACATCAATTTGGGATGATCCACAATATAACTTATCATTTTTGCTTTTAATTGTTTTTAATACTTGATTAGAATTAATATATAAATCACCATCAATAAATTGTATTGTATCACCTGGTAAACCAATCAATCTTTTAATATAATCTGTACGATTATCAGCAGGTGTTTTAAAAACTATAACATCTCCTCTTTTAGGGTTTTTATTTAATATACGTCCTTTAAAAATAGGAGGACTAAAAGGAAATGAGTGTTTACTATATCCGTAAGAAAATTTTGTAACAAATAATCTGTCACCCACAAGTAAGTTAGTTTCCATTGATGATGATGGTATATAAAATGGCTGGATTAATATTGATCTTATAAATACTGCAATTATTAATGCATAAAATAATGTTTTAATATTATCAATTATAAAATTTTTCATTTTTTTCTATTCAAAATAACAAATGCAATTGAGTGGTTTTTTTCATCTGAAAGTGAAAGATGTATATCGTAATTCTTTAAATTAAATTTTTTTTTTAATATATCTTGTATCTTCTGTGAAATTTTAATTTTAGGTGATCCTTTCTTATTATTGTATATTTCAATATCATTAAAATTAATATTATCTCTAAAGCCTGTGCCTATTGATTTAACGAAAGCTTCTTTAGCAGCAAATCTTTTTGCAAAGTAATTCGTTTTGTTTCTATATTTTTTTGATTGTTTAATTTCATTCAATGTAAAGAGTCTTTTTTTAAAACCTTTAATTTTTAGGGATTTTTCTATTCTTTTATTATCAATAATATCAACACCGTTACCAATTATCATTAGTTTAATATTTTTCTAAAATTAGTGATTACTTTTTTCATGCCAAACATGATGGCCTCTCCAATTATAAAATGTCCAATATTAAATTCCTCTATAGATTTAATCTTTCTTAAAATTTTAGTTGATTTATAATCTAGGCCATGACCTGCATGAACTTCCATTCCTAGTTTTTTTGCTAACGTAGCACAATTTTTTATTTTTTTGAACTCGACAAAATAATTTTTGTTATTTTTAACTTTTAAAGCAAATTTTCCAGTATGAAGTTCTACACATTTCGCATTTAATTCTTTTGATGCAAAAACATCTTTAATATTTGGATTGATGAAAAGACTTGTTCTAATTTTTTTTGAATTTAATTTACTAATTACTTTTCTAATTATTTTTTTATTTTTTGTGATATTTAAACCTCCTTCGGTGGTTATTTCGTTCCTTTTTTCAGGAACTATACAAACAAAATTAGGTTTATATTTTAATGCAATTTTAAGCATTTCATTGTTAGCAGCCATTTCTAAATTTATTGGTACTCTTTTAATTTTTGAAAATATAGCTACGTCTTCATCTCGAATATGTCTACGATCTTCTCTTAAATGAATAGTAATAGAATTTGCGCCGAAATTCATAACTTGTCTTGCATATGAAATAGGATCAGGATGCCCCTCTCCTCTGGCGTTTCTTAATGTTGCAATATGGTCTACGTTAACACCTAGTCTAGATTTCATTTTAAATATCTACTTCCAGGTTTTGTAATTGGAATTTTTTTTAACTCAATTGGTAAATCATTTTTTTTATAAGTTGGTATTTCTAATTTAATTTGCGAAACAATATTTTTATCTTTAATTTTTAAACTTGGTTTACTAGATCTATTAATCAAACAGGCATATCCAACTACTTTTGATTTAAATTTTTTTACAAGTCTGGCACATTCTAAACTTGACTTACCTGTAGTAATTACGTCTTCTACAATCAAAACTTTAGAATTTTTTTTAATTGAAAAACCTCTTCTTAAAATAAATTTCCCATTAACTCTCTCACAAAATATTGTCTCCTTATTTAATAAATTTCCAACAATATAACCTATTACAATACCTCCAATAGCTGGTGACAAAATTATATCAATTTTTTTGAATTTTTTTTTTATTTTAGTGCTTAAAGATTTACAAAATTCTTCTGATTTTTTTGGATAACTTAATAATTTAGCACACTGAACATACTGGGGTGAATGTAAACCTGAAGATAAAACAAAATGTCCCTCTAAAAGTGCCTTAGTTTTTCTTAAAACCGCTAAAGAATCTTTTAAAGAAAGCATATTTTTTGTTTTTATGTCTAATTATTTTGAAGTTATATTCTTTCTGTTTTAGCTCACTAATAAGTTTTGTAAAGTTTTTCAAATCTTGAATAATTAGGTTGAACCTAAAATTAATGGTTCTTTTAGTCTTTTCTACCATTTCAACACTTGAAATGTTTACATTATTTGTTCCAATCATTGTTGTAACGTCACCTAATATTCCAGGTCTGTCAGGTAAAGACATCCAAAGTGTAGTGTTATATTTTTTTTCAGTAGGCTTGCTGTCTTCTTTATATTGCCAGTATCTTCTTATAGCAGCTCTAGCTTTACCGGTTTTAGCACTTGTTATCCAATGCAAAGAAGGTGAATCTTTTTTTGATGTTAATATTTTAACTACATCTCCATTTCGCAATATTGATTGTAAAGGACTTTCCTTTCCGTTTATTTCACATCCAATCGCAGTATCACCTACTTTAGTGTGCACAGCATAAGCAAAATCAATTGGACTTGCCTCTTTGGGTAATTTTATTACTGAGCCTTTTGGTGTAAAACAAAAAACATTTTCTTGAAACATTTGCAGTTTTGTAAATTCAAAATAATGTTCAGGATTTTCATTTTTATCAATAATTTCCACTAGATCTGCTAACCAATCATATTCCTTCCAAGTTAAAGAGTTAAACTTTTCTGACGATTTATATTTCCAATGAGAAGCTATACCTCTTTGCGCAAATTCATGCATTTGTTTTGTTCTTAATTGTATTTCAATAGGTCTTTTATTTGGTCCAATCACAGCTGTATGAAGAGATTTATAATTATTTATTTTCGGTGATGAAATATAATCTTTAAATCTACCAGGTATACAATTCCATTTATTATGAATCACACCTAAAGTTTTGTAACAATTTTCAACGTTATCTAAAATTATTCTAAAACCAATAATATCTGTAATTTGCTCTAGAGAAGTCCTTTTTTTTTGTATTTTTCTCCAAATAGAAAAAGGAGTTTTTTCTCTAGAATAAATTTTAAAATCGATATCATTTTTATTTAATAGATTTTCAAATTCACTAAGAACTGAATTATAATTAATTAAATTATTATCTTTTATTGTGTCTAATCTATCTTTGATCATTTTTCTTGCTTCAGGATTTAGAATATCAAAAGAAAGATCTTCAAGTTCATCTCTTATTCTATTCATTCCCATTCTATCAGCTAGAGGAGCATAAATTTCCATAGTTTCTTTAGCAATTCTTTTTCTTTTTTCCTCTTTATCAATAGCCTTCAGAGTTCGCATATTATGCAAACGATCTGCAAGTTTCACAAGAAGGACTCTGATATCTTTAGATGTTGCTAAGATGAGCTTTCTAAAATTTTCAGCTTTTGAATTAGAAATTGCCTGGTTTTCAAAAACTGAAATTTTTGTAACTCCATCAACTAAGTCAGCAACTTCTTTTCCAAATTGTTCTTCTATAGTTTTGTAAGTTGCATAAGTATCTTCTATTGTATCGTGAAGTAAACCAGTTGCTATTGTTGCACTATCCAACTTTAATTCGGTTAAAATATTTGCAACAGCAACAGGATGAATGACGTAGGGATCACCTGATTGTCGTTTTTGATCTTTATGAACTTTCACTGCAAAATCATATGCTTTACTTAGAGTTTCTGGGTTAAGAAACTTATTGTATGATTTAACCTTATTTATTAATTCGTCAGAATTTAACATAATTTTATTATATCACTTATTTAGATAACTTTAATACTTCTTAAATTATTTTTTTTTAAAGAAGATAAGAGTTTTACTATATTTTTTTTTAATTTTGGGTGAGACCAATTTTTGCATATTTCAAACAGTGGCATAAGTACAAAGCTTCTATTGTGCATTCTTGGATGCGGAATCTCTAAATTGATCAATTTTTTATTTGATTTAGTTATCTTTCCATTAAAGTCTAATATATCAATATCACAATTTCTTGGATGATTTTGAGGAGCTATTTTTCTACCTAATTTTTTTTCTATAGACTTAATTATTTTAAACAGCTCAAATTGATTTAATTTTGTTTTTATCAGTAATACAGCATTAATAAATTTTGGAAAACTAGGATCTGGCCATGAATCGGTCTCATAATAACTAGATGTTTTGATAATTTTAATATCATAAGTTTCCAATAAATATTTAGATTTTTCTAAAAAATGTATTCTATTTCCTAAATTAGAACCTATTGATAGATATACATTTTTAACTTGAGCGTCTGAAATATCTCGCTTTTTCACGGTTCCAATCTTTAGTTTTTTTAGTTTGTCGCTTATCGTATTGTTTTTTGCCCTTTGCAACTGCTACTTCAACTTTAGCTTTACCTTTTTTAAAATACATTTTAGTTGGAACTAAAGTTAGACCATCCTCGTTCATTTTACCTATTAGTTTGTTAATTTCCTTTTTGTTAAATAACAATTTTCTTTCTGAGTAAGGATTGTGATTTGAATAACTGGCCTGTTTGTATATAGGTATATGTGAATTAATTAAAAAAATTTCTCCTTCTTTTTCTACTGCGTATGACTCAGCAATGTTTACTTTTCCGTCTCTTACAGATTTTATTTCGGAACCTTTTAGTACAATTCCTGCTTCTAAGATTTCCTTAAAGAAAAAATTAAAAGATGCTTTTCGATTTATTGTAATGATCTTGATGCCAGATGTAGATTTATCACTCATCAATAAGTTTTGCTACTTTCAATGCTTTCTCGACTTCCTTTTTTGTATTTTCAGTTATTTTTACCAAAGGTAATCTTACAGTATCATCGCATAGACCAAGTAATTTAGCAGCATACTTAACTGGTGAAGGATTGCTCTCTATAAATAAATTTTTATGCAACGGTTGCAACATATCATCAAGTTGTTGAGCTTTTTTTAAATCATCCTCATTTGAAGATTTTGATAATTTTTGAAATTCAGAACATAATTTAGGAGCTACATTTGCTGTAACACTAATTGTTCCAACACCTCCTCGTTTATTAAATTCAAAAGCATTATCATCGTTTCCAGTAAGTTGAATGAAATCATTACCCATTTTTTCTTTTTGTTGATTAACACGATTTAGATCGCCAGTTGCATCTTTAACTCCAACTATATTTTTTAGTTCATATAATCTAGCCATTGTTTCAACACTCATATCGATTACTGAACGGCTTGGAATATTATAAATTATAATTGGAATTCCACAGTTATCATTGATTGATTTATAATGTTGATATAATCCTTCTTGAGTGGGTTTATTATAATATGGTGTAACAACTAAAGCACCATCCGCACCAGCTTTTTCAGCGTGTTTAGTTAATGATACGGCTTCTTCTGTAGAATTAGATCCTGTGCCAGCTATTATGGGAAGTTTACCAGTAGCTTCTTTTATACATAGTTCAATTGTTCTCTCATGTTCATCATGTGATAATGTTGGTGACTCACCTGTTGTTCCAACTGGAACTAACCCATTTGTTCCATTTTCCAGATGATGATTTATTATTTTTATGTAACTTTCTTCGTCAAGCTTGTTGTCTTTAAACGGTGTAATTAGTGCTACATTTGATCCTTTAAACATAATTATTTATAACATAAGTTGTTTGATTTAATAAAATGTATTTAAAATTATTATCAACAATTATCCTTTTTTTCTTATCGTTTCAATCTGCTTTTTCAAATGAAACTATACTTCCTATTAAAAAACCAGATTTAAATGAAAAAAATACAACAAAAAAAATAGCTGAAATCATTCCTCTACCAAAACCATCTGAAAAAGAAGATGAAATTCAAAAGGAAATAAAAATTACTACAACGGAGATATTTAAGAAAATTGATGGTGTAATAATTCCAAAAAATAAGCCTCTAATAGTTAAAGAAAAATTAAGAAAGATAAAAAAACAAAAATTTTATAGCGACAGAGATTTGAGATATGCAAAACAAGCTATTTCATTTATGGAGAAAAGTAATTGGAAGGATGCAAAAAAAGCCGCAAGCAAAGCAAGAGCAAAATCTATTTATGATTTTATTCAATGGAGACATCTACTTACAACTGGTAACAGGGCTACTTTTACAGAATATAAACAGTTTATCGAAAGAGTAAAAGATTATCCAAGGATAGATAGAGTTCGTTACTTAGGAGAGCATAAAATAAATTCTAAAAATCATACTAAAAATGAAATTATACAATGGTTCGATAAACACCCTCCTTTAAGTGGATTTGGAAAAATGATGCTAGGCGATGCTTTGTTATCAAAAAATAAAGAGACAGCTATAAATTTGATAAAAGAAGGATTTATTACAGCTGATTTAAGTAAAAATGATCTTATTTTTTTTAGAAAGAAATTTAAAAAATATTTGAACAGTAATGATTATATTAAAAGAGCTGATTATTTAGCTTGGGAGAATAAATATTGGGACCTTAAAAGAATGTTAAGATATCTACCTAAAGATTATCAACTTTTATATACAGCAAGGCAACTGTTAATGAGCAGATCTTATGGTGTTGATAGCGCTATATCGAATGTACCTGCAAGTTTAAAAAAGGATGCAGGTTTAAATTATGATAGACTCAAATGGAGAAGAAAAAGAGGAAGAGTTGATAGTTCTTTAGAAATTTTATTAAGTATCAAAAATAATAAAGACTATATGGTTCGCCCAGATAAATGGTGGGTTGAAAGATCAATAATTGCGAGATCACTTATTTATAAAAAAAGATATGAGCAAGCTTATAAAATTACAAGTAAACATGGTCTATCAGAGGGTGCCGAATTAGCTGAAGCTGAATGGATGAGTGGATGGATTGCTTTAAGTTTCTTAAAAGACCCAATTTTAGCAAAAAGTCATTTTACTAAATTTTATAATAATGTTGGATATCCAATTAGTTTATCAAGAGGTGCTTATTGGCTTGGAAAAGCGAATTTGGCACTAAATAATAAGCAAGAGGCAGATAAGTGGTTTAAAGAAGGTTCAAAATATCTAACAACCTATTATGGTCAATTATCTCATATGAAAATATATCCAAATAAAACTTTTGAACTTAAAGAAAGTACTCAAGTTGATAAAAATTATGCTGAAAGTTTTTACAAAAATAAATTAGTGGCAATAGTACATTTATTAGATGAAGTAAAAAAAGATAAATATACGAAACATATTTTAAGATTTCTAGCAAATGACAATGTTTCAGCAGGGAGTGAGGTATTAGCAGCAAAACTAGCAACTGACATCTCTAGATTTGATTTTGCTATTCAGGTTTCTAAAATAGCATCTTATCAAAAAAGGTTTCATAACAAATATAATTATCCAGTAATAAGCACTCCGAATAAAGTTGGATCAAGAAAAATCCCAGAACAAGCTTTAATATTATCTATTATAAGACAAGAAAGTGAGTTTGATATATCTGCAAGAAGTAGAGTTGGAGCACAAGGCTTAATGCAGTTGATGCCTTATACTGCAAAAACAGTTGCTAAGCAGGCAAAAGTTTCTTATTCAAAATCTCGTTTAACAACAAGTCCTGAGTATAATATAAATTTAGGATCTTTTTATATCGCAGGTTTAATTCTTGATTATGATGGGTCCTACCCTTTCGCTGTAGCAGCATATAATGCAGGACCAAAAAGAGTGAAGTATTGGAAAAAAATAAATAAAGATCCTCAAAAGAAACAAATCGATTATGTTGATTGGGTAGAACTTATTAAGTTTAAAGAGACCAGAAACTATGTTCAGAGGGTTATGGAGAATTACAATGTTTATAGATACATTTTGTCTCAAAAACCAATATTTTTAAAAGATTTTTTTAGAAATAATCCGCTCTATTAGTGGCGGAAGGAGAGGGATTCGAACCCTCGGTACACCTTTTCAAGCGTACGGCGGTTTAGCAAACCGCTGGTTTAAACCAGCTCACCCATCCTTCCACGATAATATGTGTAACTTGAAATCATTGAATATTCAATCATATTCAAGTAATTTCTCCAAAATATGAAAAACAAATATTCAGTATTCTCTCTAATAAAAAATGCTTTATCACAGCATGAGAATTGGCAACAAGCTTGGGGAAATCCAGAGCCAAAAAAAGAATACGATGCTATTATTGTGGGTGGTGGCGGACACGGTTTAGCTACTGCTTATTATTTAGCAAAGAAACATGATTTAAAAAATATTGCAGTCTTAGAAAAAGGTTGGATTGGTGGTGGAAATACAGGGAGAAACACTACAATCATTAGATCAAATTATTTATGGGATGCTAGTGCTGGTTTGTATGATCATGCGCTTAAGCTATGGGAAAATTTATCTCAAGAGCTAAACTACAATGTGATGTTCAGTCAAAGAGGTGTAATGAATTTAGCTCACAACCTTCAAGATGTAAGAGATTTAAAAAGAAGAACACATGCGAATAGACTAAACGGAATTGACGCTGTTTGGTTAAATACTGAGGAAGTTAAAAAATTTTGCCCAATTATAAATACATCACCTGATATCAGATACCCAGTTTTGGGTGGAACATTACAAAGAAGAGCAGGAACAGCAAGACACGATGCTGTTGCCTGGGGTTATGCAAGAGGCGCAAGCGATATGGGTGTTGATATAATTCAAAACTGTGAAGTTAAAGGAATAAAAAGAAATGGCGATAAAGTTGAAGGATTAGAAACAACTAAAGGATTTATAAAAACTAATAAAATTGGAGTTGTAGCTGCAGGTCACTCAAGTGTAATTGCAAATATGGCTGGATTAAAACTGCCTCTTGAAAGCAAACCATTACAAGCGTTAGTTTCAGAACCAGTAAAACCAATCATTGATACTGTTGTAATGTCAAATGCAGTTCATGCTTATGTAAGTCAATCGGATAAAGGCGAATTAGTTATAGGTGCGGGAACAGATTCATATGTTTCATACACTCAAAGAGGTAGTCATAATATTGTTGAAGAAACTTTAAAGGCTATTTTAGAACTCTACCCTATTTTTAGTAGAATGAAGATGTTAAGACAATGGGGAGGAATTGTTGATATATGTCCAGATGCAAGCCCTATTATAAGTAAGACTAATATAAAAGGTTTATATTTTAATTGTGGTTGGGGTACCGGTGGTTTTAAAGCTACTCCAGGATCGGGAGATTTATTTGCTCACACAATCGCAAATGATGAGCCACATAAATTAAATGCAGCATTTAATTTAAATAGATTTGTAAGCGGTGATCTTGTTGATGAACATGGTGCTGCAGCAGTTGCACATTAGTAATGTTTTTAATTAATTGTCCATTTTGTGGAGAGAGAGATCAAAGTGAATTTTCTTCAGGTGGCGAAGCTCATATAGTTAGACCAAAACAACCGACTGAACTTAGCGATGATGAATGGGCAGAATATCTATTTATGAGAAAAAATATTAAAGGTATTCAGTTTGAAAGATGGAATCATGTTCACGGATGCAGAAAATGGTTCAACGTCGTCAGAGACACATCGAATGATAAAATATTATCTGTTTATAAAATGGGTGAAAAACCTCCTGTTAATTATAAGTAATGCCCAATTATAGAATTCATAAAACCGAATATATTGATGAAACTAAGAGAGTTTCATTTAAATATGATGGCAAGACTTACTTTGGATATGAGGGTGATACCTTGGCATCTGCACTTTTGGCAAATGGTATTCATTTAGTCGGTAGAAGTTTTAAATATCACAGGCCAAGAGGTATAGTTTCTTGTGGAGCAGAAGAACCTAATGCAATTTGTCAAATTGGTAGTAAAAAAGACCTAACAGAACCAAATGTAAGAGCAACCGAGTTAGAATTGTATGAGGGATTAGAAGCAAGTTCTCAAAATTGCTGGCCTAACGTAAAATTTGACATTGGGGGTATTAATAATTTTATATCACCGTTAATTCCTGCAGGCTTTTATTATAAAACATTTATGTGGCCAAAGAGTTTTTGGAAAAAAGTATATGAACCATTAATACGATTATCTGCAGGTTTAGGAAAATCTCCTACAGAACCAGATCCTGATATCTATGATCACAAATATGTTCACTACGATGTATTGGTAATTGGTGGTGGAGTTTCAGGTATTATTGCTGCAAAAATGGCTGCAAAAAATAATTTTAAAACTTTATTAGTAGATGACAAAAAAATACTAGGTGGTTCTACAATTTATCAAAATAATGAGTCTATTAAGATTGATGATAAATTATCAAATGAATGGTTAAAAAATGAAATTCAAGAAATTAAAAAATTAAGTAATTTAACAATTAAGACAAGAACAAGTATTGCAGCTTATCATGGATACAATTTTCTTTTAGCTAAAGAAAATTTAACAGATCATTTGCCAGAGGAAAAAAAGAAAAATAAGATTAGACAACGATTATGGAAAATAAGAGCAAAAAAAGTTATAATTGCAACTGGATCAATTGAAAGACCACTTGTATTCAATAATAATGATAGACCAGGAATATTATTATCTAATTCTATAAACAAATATTTGGATTATTACGGCGTTACCTGTGGAGAAAATATAATATTATTTACAAATAATGATAGTGCATACGAAACTTCAATTTCACTTCATAAAAAAGGTATAAAGAATATAATTGTTGATTTAAGAAAATCTGCTAGTTCTGAATTAATCAAACAAGCTGAAAGTCTAGGAATAAAAATCTACTTCAATCATGTTGTAACAAATACTTTTGGATACAGAAAAATAAATTCATTAGAAATCATGAAACTATCAGAAGATGGAAATACTACTGTAGGCAATAAAATTAGATTAAGTTGTGATTGTTTAGGAATGAGTGGTGGATGGACACCTATGGTGCATATGCATACTCAATCTGGAGGTAAATTAGATTTTAGAGATGAAGACCAAGTATTCTTACCAAAAGAAAATAGTGAGGATCAAATTTCTGTTGGTTCATGCAATGGAGATTTTGATTTAGAAAATATTATAGATAAAACAGTCAATAAAATTAATAAATTCTTAGATATAGATAATCAAGATTACCGGGATACAAATATTATTTGCTCTAAAGAAAATGATAAAAGAAATATATGGCTTTTACCAAATAAAATACCTTTAGGTAAAACAAAATGCTTTATAGATTTTCAAAATGACTCGACTGCAAAAGATATTAAATTAGCCTTAAAAGAAGGCTTTAGATCAATTGAACATGTAAAAAGATATACAACGACTGGTATGGCAACAGATCAGGGAAAGTTATCTAATATGCACGCACTTGGGATTATAGCTGATACAGCTGGTGTAAAAATGGGTACATTGGGAACAACTACATTTAGGCCTCCATTCACACCATTAACTTTCGGAACACTAGTTGGGAGAAATGTTGGAAAATTTTTTGAAGTAGTAAGAAAAACATCCATGCATGAATGGCATGTAGAAAATAATGCAGAATTTGAAAATGTTGGTCAGTGGAAAAGACCCTGGTACTATGCAAAAAATGGAGAAAATATGCATGATGCTGTTCAAAGAGAAAGTAAAGCGGCACGTGACAGTGCGGGTATCTTAGACGCATCAACTCTAGGAAAAATTGATATCCAAGGAACAGATGCATCAGAATTTTTAAATCGAGTTTACACAAATGCTTGGTCAAAACTTGCAATCGGAAAATGTAGATACGGACTTATGTTAAACGAGGATGGTATGGTTTATGACGACGGTGTTACCACAAGAATATCTGAAAATCATTATCTTATGACAACTACTACTGGGGGAGCTGCAAATGTATTAAGCAAACTTGAGGATTATTTACAAACGGAGTGGCCAGAGTTAGATGTTTATTTAACATCAGTGACAGATCATTATTCTACAGCAAGTATTTGTGGTCCAAATTCAAAAAAAATTCTTAAGAAACTTTTTCCAAATTTAGATTTAAGTGATGAAAACTTTCCTCATATGTCATTTAAAGAAGATAAACTTGAAAATATAAATTGTAGAATAATGAGAATAAGTTTTACGGGTGAACTAAGCTATGAAATTAACATAGAGTCGAAATATGGAAATTCATTATGGAAAATGTGTATAGAAGCTGGGAAAGAGTTTAATTTGACACCTTATGGTACTGAAACAATGCACCTACTCAGAGCTGAAAAAGGTTTCATTATTGTTGGACAAGATACAGACGGCACAATGACTCCTTCAGACTTACAGATGGATTGGATTGTAAGTAAAAAGAAATATGACTTCATTGGTAAAAGATCTTTATATAGAAGTGATACTATTAGAGAAGATAGAAAGCAATTGGTAGGACTACTTACAGATGATCCAAAAGAAATTTTGGAAGAAGGTGCTCAAATTGTTTCAGACATTAAATCAAAGCCTATAGATATGCTAGGACATATAACTTCAAGCTATTTTAGTCCAAACCTAAATAAATCAATTGCCTTAGCTGTAGTTAGAAGTGGTAAAACAATGAAGGGTCAAAAGTTAATTATTCCAATGGAAAACAAAAACATTAATGTGACCGTTTCCGACACAATTTTTTTAGACAAGGAGAATAAAAGACTAAATGCTTGACATTTTACATCCAAATATTTCAAATAATAATAAAAACAATATCGATATTAATTTATCTGAAGAAAAAATTAAAATTAATATCAGGGGAAAAAATAAAGAATTTTTTACCAAAGTGGGTAAAATTCTATCTATTATTTTACCTTCTGAGTCAAATACCAGTTCATCAAATGAAAACTATGATGTTTTGTGGCTAAGTCCAGATGAATGGATGATATATTTTGAAGAAAATAAAAATACAAATATTTTTGATCAACTTTATAAAGATATTTCGTCTTTAAATTTTGGATCAATTACTGATATCTCTTCACAATTAATTTGCATAAATATAAAAGGAGAAAATATATTTGAATTATTATCATCTGGATCACCTTTTAATTTCGAAAAATTTAAAAATAATGTTGGTTCATCAACACAAACGATAGTAAATCATATTGATGTAATTCTTCATCACAAGTCAAAGAATAATGTTAATTTATTTGTAAGAAGATCGTTTTCAGAACACCTTTATGAATGGTTAGTTGATAGCTCTAATTTTATCTAATTTAAAACTCAAATAAAAATAAGTATAACCAATATACATCAGAGAGAAAATCCAATTGAATATTACCCATAACCAAAAAAATTCAGAAAAGTCAGAATTAAAATAAATTGCAGTATAAAATACGACAAATGGAAAAATTCCATTTCGGCAAATATTAGCAATTAATGCGTTTTCAGCTTTTTTTAAAGCCATAAAAAAACCATTTGATAAAAAAAATATTGGATAAGCTGGCAACACAAAGGCTGAAATCTCTAAATATAATTTTCCAAATTCAACGACCTCTAAATCTTTTGAAAATAATTTTGTTATCATTTCAGCACCAAAATAAATAATAAAAGAAGAAATAATCATTATAATGAAAGCATATTTTATAGCTTGGAAGTACGTTTCTTTAATTCTTAAAATATTTCGTGCACCAAAGTTTTGAGCAATAATTGTGATAATTGCTGTATTTATTCCCAAGATTGGTAATAAAACAACTTGTTCTATTTTGGTGCCAGCTCCATAACCAGCTGCTGCATATTCTCCTGATAAACCTGCATATTTGAATACAATAGCAGAAGCAATAGAATAACCGCAAATTGAAATTATTATTGGCATAGATTGAAAAAAAATATTTTTTAAAAAAAAAAATTTAGGAATAAAATAAGAAATAAGTATGTTTTTAATTAATTTACTTTTTAAAACTTTTTTAAATATAATTAAAAAAGCGACCGTTTGAGCAATTAGAGTTGCTATTGCAATACCCTTCATACCCAAAGCTGGTATGAAATAAAATCCAAATATTAAAATTGGATTTAACAATATGTTTAAAAAAAAAGATAATATTAAAGCATTTCTATAAGTTTTCGTATCGCCTTCTGCATGAAGTAATGAATTTAATGCAACAACTAAAATAAAAATAAATGAACCAAGGAAAATGATATCTGTATATTGTAAGCCAAGATTTATTACCTCGTTAGTTGAACCCATAATTGAAAAAAGGTCTGATGCATAATTTAAACCAATAAAAGTAATCAACAGAATTATCAAAAAAGAAAAGAAAATTAATTGGCAGAAATAAATTGAAGCATTTTTATTATTTTTTTCTCCAATGCTATTACCTATCAGTGATGTACCTGCAACTGTGATACCAATAGATGAGGCAATAATAATAAAATAAATTGGAAAAGATTTTGTTAAAGCTGACAAAGCTTCAGGTGATATTTTTCCTGCAAAATATGTATCAGCAATATTATATAACGTTTGAAAGAGTGTACCTACAGATGCAGGTATCGCTAATTTTTTAATTAATTCTTTGATGTCATCACTTAATATATTCATGATATTATTTTTTTGAATTTATTATTTGATTGTGCCTCATTGTGAAACGTTTTATTTGATCATTTGTCAATTTATCAAAACAATTTGGACATGATAGGCCTACTTTATACTTTTTTGATTTGGTTAGTTTTTTATGCAATGGCATTCTACAACCACCACAAACAGTATAATTTCCAATTTCTAGGTTTTTTTTAATAGTAACTCTTTTATCAAAAACAAAACATTCACCATTCCAATTACTTTTTTTTGGATCAGTTTTGTTAAGATAATTTAAGATACCACCCTTAAGCATATAAACATTTTTAAAACCTTTATTATTAAGATAATTAGACGCTTTTTCACATCTGATACCACCAGTGCAAAACATCCCTATGGATTGATCTTTACTAAATTTTGATAAATAATTTTTAAAATCTCTAAAATTTTTAGTTTCTGGATTAAGAGCATTTTTAAATGTACCAATCTTATATTCAAAAGGTTTTCTGGCATCAATCAGTTTAATATTTTTTTTAGTTATAAATTCGTCCCATTTTTTAGGTGATAAATATTTCTTATTAAAAAAATTTTTAAAATTAATTTTTTCATTAATTGGAACTACCTCATCTTTTATTTTAACTTTATTTTTTGTGTATGGTAATATTTTTGAGTTAAATTTATTTTGAATATCAAATCTATCAATTGATAAGATATTCTTTATTTTTGTAATTATAAGTTTAATTTTTTTATGACTACCTGATATTGTACCATTAATTCCTTCAGGAGATAATATTATAAGACCTTTAATATCAAGCTTATTAGTTTCTTTTAAAATATTTTTTTTAATAATTTTTAATTTATTAAGTTTTGATATTTTATAAAAAGATAGGATTTCAAACATAATTACCAACAAACTGTAAAACCATCACCAATTGGTAAAATATACTTATTAATAGGTGATTTTTTTATGTATTTATTAAATTCTCTTAATTTTATAGTTAATTTGTCTTTTATCTTTGGATTTGCAACATCTCCTTTCCAAAGTGTATTATCAATTAAAATTATACCCTTTTTGCTTTTTAATTTAAGAGACTGATTAAAATAATTTATATAATTTTCTTTATCTGCATCAATTAATATCACGTCATATTTTTCCTTTTTCTTAATTAGATTTTCAAGAGCAATTTTTCCATTTTCACAAAGAAGATTTATTTTTTTATCTTGCTTTGCTTCTTTAAAAAACTTAATTGCCTCATTGTTAGTTTTTAAATTTTTATCTATACCAATTAATTTGCAATTCTTAGGTAAGGCAAGTGCAGCAGATAAAATGCTGTAACCTGTAAAAGTGCCAATTTCTAAATATGATTTATAGTTATTAATTTTTATGATAAATTGTATGAAGTTAGCTTGTAGAATTGAAATTTGTAATTTTTTAATATGACCAAGTTTTTCGTTATATTTTAATAATTTTTTTTGTACTTTGTGAAGATTATTTGTATGTGAAAAAATATAATTGATCATATTTTGATCAATTATGAAATTTTTATCCATTCAACTTTTCTTTTAATATTTTGTTTATTAATTGAGGATTGCCTTTTCCTTTACTTTCTTTCATGGCTTGACCAACAAAAAAACCAAATAATTTATCTTTACCAGATTTATATTCAGCAACCTTATCTGAATTATTTTCAATAACTTTATTTATCAATTCCTCTATCGCTTTTGGATCGCTTTCTTGTTTTAAACCTTTTTCTTTTACTATTATTAATGGATCTTGATCTCCATCTATCATTTGTTCAAAAACCGTTTTAGCTATTTTTCCTGATATAGTTCCATCTTTTATAAGGTTTATAAGTTTTGATAGATTTTTAGCACTAACTGGGCTTTGAGATATTTCTAAATTTTTTTCATTTAAAACTGCAAATAATTCACCTGTAATCCAGTTTGTTGCTAATTTAACATCTGAATTTTTTATAACTTCTTCAAAGAAATTTGATGTTTCAATATCAGATACCAAAATTGTTGCTTCATATGGTGAAAGATTAAATTTATCTATAAATCTTTTTTTCTTTTCATCTGGTAATTCAGGTATATCTGATTTTATTTTTTCAATTAACTCTTGGCTTATTTCAAGCGGTAATAGATCTGGATCAGGAAAATATCTGTAATCATGCGCGTCTTCTTTTGATCTCATAGATCTTGTCTCATTTCTTTTAGTGTCAAAAAGTCTTGTCTCTTGATCTATGTCTTTCCCCTCCTCTAACAAATCTATTTGTCTATTTGCTTCGGATATTATTGCCATTTGCATAAATTTTATTGAATTAACATTTTTAATTTCACACCTGGTGCCAAATTCAGTCTGCCCTTTTAATCTTACTGATACATTAACATCTGCCCTCAAAGAACCTTCTTGCATATTGCCATCACATGTTCCTAAATATCTCATTATCGATCTTAATTTTTTTATATAAACGTTGACTTCATCTGGAGATCTCAAATCAGGCTTACTTACTATTTCCATTAAAGCCACTCCAGATCTATTTAAATCAACTAATGTATTATTTGGATCAATATCATGAATACTTTTACCTGCATCTTGCTCTAAGTGTAATCTTTCAATTCCAATTTCTTTTTGACCATTCGGCATATCTAAAATTACTTTTCCTTCACCGACAATTGGATATTTGTATTGAGAGATTTGATATCCTTGGGGTAAATCTGCATAAAAATAATTTTTTCTATCAAAGACAGATTTTTTATTTATTTTGGCTTTAAGTCCTATTCCAGTTTTAATTGCTTGTTCAATACAAAATTCATTTATAACTGGTAACATTCCTGGAAATGCTGCATCTACGAGACTAACTTGTGTGTTTGGTTCTGCACCAAATTTTGTTGATGATTGAGAGAAAAGTTTTGACTCTGAAGTAACTTGAGCGTGCACTTCTAAACCAATTATCACTTCATATTGTTTATTTTCTCTTTCAATAAGATATTCACTATTTTTACTCACTTAACCACCAGTCTGAAATATCATTTTTAAAATTAATCTTATCTTCTAATGCATAAGAAATATTAAGTATATTTTGTTCATCAAAAGGTTTTCCAATTACTTGAAGGCCTAAAGGATAATTATTTTTATCTTTACCAGCTGGTATAGAAATACCTGGTAAGCCCGCTAGATTTATTGGAACTGTAAATATATCATTTAAATACATTGATACTGGATTATTTGTTTTTTCACCAATTTTAAATGCTGAGCTTGGAGTAGATGGAGTTAAAATTGCATCAACTTTAGAAAAGGCATCATCAAAATCTTTTTTTATTAATTGTCTTACTTTCTGCGCTTTTAGATAATAGGCATCATAGTAACCAGAAGATAAAACATAAGTTCCAATCATAATTCTTCTTTTAACTTCATCACCAAAACCTTCAGATCTAGTTTTTTCGTACATTTCTATTAAATTTTGACCAGGAGATCTAAATCCATATTTAACACCATCATATCTTGCTAGATTTGAAGATGCTTCAGCTGGTGCAACAATATAATAAGTTGGTAATGCGTAATTAGTATGTGGAAGCGAAATATCGATAATTTCTGCTCCGCAATCTTTTGCATATGAGATACCATTTTTCCATAGCTGTTCAATTTCGTCAGGCATATTGTCAACTCTATATTCTTTAGGAATACCAATTTTCTTTCCTTTAATATCTTTTGATAATTCTTTTGAATAATTATTTCTTTTGTAATCAATTGAGGTTGAATCTTTTTGATCAAATGAAGAGATCACCTCTAAAAGCATAGAACAGTCTCTTACATTTTTTGTCATAGGTCCTGCTTGGTCTAAAGATGAAGCAAATGCTACAATTCCATAACGAGAACAACTTCCATATGTAGGTTTAAGTCCTACAGTTCCTGTAAATGATGCTGGTTGACGAATAGATCCACCTGTATCTGTTCCAATGGTAACTGGAGTTAAATTTGCAGCGACAGCTGCAGAAGAACCTCCTGAAGATCCACCAGGGACTAAATTTTCTCCTACCGGATTTTGAACATTTCCAAAAAAACTAGTTTCATTTGAAGAGCCCATAGCAAATTCATCACAATTAAGTTTACCAAGAAGTATTGCTCCTTGACTCCACAAATTTTGAGTAACTGTAGACTCATATGTGGGAACGAAGTTATTTAATATTTTGCTACCTGCTGTTGTTCTAACTCCATTTGTACAAAATAAATCTTTAACAGCAATGGGAATACCTGGTAGTTTTAAATCAAAGTTAGGATTAGAATCAAATTTCTTTGATTGATCTATTGCTTTTTCAAAATTATCCGTAACATAAACATTTAATTTTTTTGATTTTTCAGCACGGTCTATAAATGCTTTTGTAATTTCCCCTGAAGATAGTTTTTTTTCTTTTATATTCGATGTTAATTCGAATAAACTTTGACTTGTTATATCTGACATTATTCAACAACCTTTGGTACAACAAAAAAATCTTTATTTTCTTCAGGAGAGTTTTTTAAAATTTTTTCTCTAATATTTTCTGATTTAATTTCATCTTTTCTAAATCTTAGGGTGGTTTCAGCAATTGATGTTAAGGCTTGAACATTATCAGTATTTAATTCATTTAATTTTTCTATAAATTCAAATATATTATTTAAGTCGCCCTTTAATTTATTAGCTTTTTCATCATCAATAGAAATTCTTGCTAATTTCGAAATGTGCTTTACTGTTTTAAGATCTATACTCATATGGTAAAAATATTGCCGCAAACTATCACTTAAGTAAATAATATACAATATGATCACAATTGAGGAATTTAAAAAGAAACAGCTAAATACATCTAGATTAATTGGTCTTGATTTAGGTTCAAAGAGAATTGGTGTAGCTATATGTGATGAAAATCAAAAAATTGCCACACCGCTTAAAACAATAAACAAATCCAAATTTGAAGATCTTATCAATGAATTAGAGGATATTATTAAAGAAAATAACATTAAAGGAATAATTATTGGAAATCCAATTAATATGGACGGAACCTTTGGTAAATCTTCTCAATCAGTAAATGATGTGTCAAAAGCAATATCAAAAGAAATTGATCTTCCAATAAGTCTTTGGGATGAAAGATTATCAACAGTTGGAGCGTTTAAATTAACCGAAAATTTAGGTATTAACGTAACTAAAAGAGAAAAAAATATAGATAAAAATGCTGCTGCATTTATCTTACAGGGTGCCATAGATTTTATTAATAATTAATACTTGCATTAATCAACCTTTGTGGCTATAGAGTTGGTTTTAATGGCAACTAAAACCAAAGCTATTAAAATTTCTCAAAAACATCTACTAGGTATTCAAGATTTATCAATAAATGACGTTAATTTAATATTAAAAGAAGCTGAAAAATTTATTGAATTAAACAAAAGTAAAAATAAAAAATTAGATTTACTTAAGGGAAAAACACAAATTAACCTTTTTTTTGAACCATCAACAAGAACACAAAGCTCATTTGAACTAGCAGGAAAAAGATTAGGTGCAGATGTTATGTCAATGAATATAACAAACTCAGCAATTAAAAAAGGTGAAACGCTAATAGACACTGCTATGACATTAAATGCAATGCATCCTGATATAATAGTTATTAGGCATCAAGATTCTGGAGCTTGTAATCTTTTATCTCAAAAAGTTAATTGTGCTGTTTTAAATGCTGGTGATGGAAGGAGAGAGCACCCTACCCAAGCATTACTTGATGCATTAACTATATTGAATAGGAAAAAAAAAATTCAAGGATTAAAAGTTGCAATTTGTGGAGATATTCTACATTCAAGAGTAGCAAGATCTAATATTTACTTGCTAAACATGTTGGGTGCCGAAGTTAATATTGTAGCTCCTTCAAACCTTTTACCAAAAGATATAGAAAAATTTGGAGTTAATATTTTTTCAAATATGAAGAAAGGTGTAAAAGATTGTGACATAGTAATGATGCTTAGACTTCAAAATGAAAGAATGAGTAGTTCATTCCTGTCATCTAATAGAGAGTACTATGAATACTATGGGCTAACACAGGATAAATTAGAATATGCAAAATCAGATTCAATTATTATGCATCCTGGTCCAATGAACCGCGGTATTGAAATTGACACAAAACTAGCTGATGACACTAATATGAGTGTTGTAAAAGAACAAGTTGAATTAGGTGTTGCAATAAGAATGGCATGTTTAAAAATTTTTTGTGAATGATGAAAAAGAAATACTTTATTAACGCAAATATAATTGATCCTCATAACAACATAAGTGAGATAGGAGGATTAATAATAGGTGAAGATGGAAAAATTGAAGGTGTTGGAAAAAAAGTGAATAAAAACAACATTCCTAGTAGAGAAAAAGTTATTGATTTAAAAGAGAATTATATTTTCCCAGGTATAGTTGATATGAGAGTATTTGTTGGTGAACCAGGTTATGAATATAAAGAAAATTTTAGAACTTTGAGCAATGCTGCATTATCTGGGGGCGTAACCTCAGTTGTAACAATGCCTAATACAGATCCAATAATCGACAACGTTTCAATAGTAGATTTTTTAAAAAGAAGAGGCAGAGATAAATCAAAAATAAATATATTTCCCACAGCATCTCTAACAAAGGGTACTGAAGGTACAAATATGACAGAGTTTGGTCTTCTGCAAAGTAAAGGGATAATAGCATTTACAGATGGAATTAGAACAATTCAGAATACAAGAGTTATGTCCAGAATAATGAATTCAGCAAAAGATTTGGGATCTTTAATAATGCAACATGCGGAAGATCAAGAATTAGCTGAAAATGGCATGATAAATGATGGAATAATTTCGACAAAACTTGGTTTGCAAGGTATCCCAGAAATAGCAGAATTAATAATTATAGAGAGAGATTTAACATTATTAGAAGAATATAATTGTCGTTATCACATTTCTCAAATTTCATCAGGAAAAGCAGTTGAAATTATTAAAGATAGAAAAGAAAAAGTAAGATTTTCCTGTGGGGTATCAATAAATAATTTATCTTTAAACGAAAATGATATTGGTGACTTTAGAACTTTTTTAAAATTGTCACCGCCACTTAGAACTGAAGATGATAGATTAAGTTTAGTGCAAGGTTTAAATGATGGCACAATCGATGTAATAGTTTCAGATCATAAACCTGAAGATGAAGAGCAAAAAAGATTGACGTTTGCTCAAGCCGCAACAGGTGCAACTGGTATTGAAACATTATTATCCTTGTCATTAGAATTATATCACAATGGATCTGTAAAACTTGAAAAAATTATTGCTGCATTAACCTCCAATCCAGCAAAAATTTTGAAAATCAATAAAGGTAACTTATCCGTAGGTAATGATGCAGATTTCTGTATTGTGGATATAAATAAGCCTTGGGTAGTAAAGCAAGAAAATTTGGTTTCTAAATCAAAAAATACGTCAATTGAAAATAAAAGATTACAAGGAAAAGTAATCAATACATATGTAAAAGGACAAGAGCTTTACAATATTTAAATGGAAATTTTTATTTTATCACTTTTATCATATTTATTAGGTTCTATTCCTTTTGGTTTTTTATTAACAAAGATTTTTTTAAAAAAAGACATAAGAGAAACAGGATCAGGTAATATAGGCGCCACAAATGTTTTAAGAACTGGTAATAAATTTTTAGGTTACTCAACTTTATTACTAGACATTTTAAAAGCAGTTTTGCCAATAATTTATGTTAAATTAAATTATTCAGAATTTATTTACATTTGCTCATTATCTGTTTTTTTAGGACATGTTTTTCCAATATGGTTAAAATTTAAGGGTGGTAAGGGTGTTGCAACATATGTGGGAATTTTAATTATTTTAAATTATTTTTTAGGTATTGTTTTTGGTATTGTTTGGGTAATTACATATTTAATTTCTAAATACTCATCATTAGGATCAATTCTTGGATCATTAAGTGTTCCTATTTTTATATTTTTTTATAGTAATGATAACATCATGTTTTATTTCATAATGTTTATTTTAATTTTTTACACTCATAGAGAAAACGTTAAACGCTTGATAAATAAAGAAGAAACTAAGACAGAAATTTAATAATTTGACAGTTTAACTGTTTTAAGTACGTTCTCTAAATATGAATCTAGTAATTGTTGAAAGTCCAGCAAAAGCAAAAACAATTAATAAATATTTAGGATCAGATTATACAGTTCTTGCAAGCTATGGGCATATAAGAGATCTCCCTTCAAAAAATGGTTCTGTTGATCCTGAAAATGATTTTAAAATGATTTGGGAAATAGATAGTTTTTCTAAAAAATATTTAAAAGAAATCACAGATAGTGCTAAAGATTCAAAAAAAATTATTCTAGCTACTGACCCTGACAGAGAAGGTGAAGCAATAGCTTGGCATGTAAAAGAGTTTCTTGAAGAAAAAAAATTATTAAAGGATAAAGAAGTTGAAAGAGTTGTTTTTAACGAAATAACAAAAAAAGCAGTTACAAATGGAATAGATAATCCAAGAAAAATAGAGCCACATTTAGTTGATGCTTATATGGCAAGAAGAGCTCTAGATTATCTAGTAGGTTTTAATATCTCCCCTATTCTATGGACAAAATTACCAGGTTCTAAATCTGCTGGCCGAGTCCAGTCTGTAGCTCTAAGACTTTTAACAGAAAGAGAGCAAGAAATAGAAGTTTTTCAACCAAAAGAATTTTGGACTTTAAATATAATTTTTAAAAATAACAAAAATGAAAAAATAAATACAACTATTTCACAATTAGATGGAAATAAGGTTGAAAAATTTTCATTTAAAAACAAACAAGATATTAATGATGCTTTATCAAAAATAAAAAATAAAAAATATAAAATAACAGATATAAGTTCAAAAACTTATAACAGAAATCCATCAGGACCTTTTACTACATCAACATTACAACAAACAGCATCGAGTAAACTTGGTTTTGGAGCATCAAGGACAATGCAAATTGCTCAAAGACTATATCAAGGAATTGATATTGAAGGTGAAACTGTAGGATTAATTACTTATATGAGAACAGATGGAACTAATATTTCAAAAGATGCGATAACATCTTTCAGAGATTTTATAATGCATAATTATGGTGATAAATATTTACCAGAACAACCTCTAAATTATAGTGGCAAAAAAGCAAAGAATGCTCAAGAAGCTCACGAAGCAATACGACCAACTGAAATAATTAGGAAACCAGAAGATATGAAAAAATACTTAAGTACTGATCAATATAAACTTTATAATTTAATATGGTCTAGATCTTTATCATCACAAATGCAGTCAGCAAAATTTGATAGAAGAACTATTACCATCAACTCAGATGATGATAAAAATATATTCAAAGCTAGTGGTTCAACATTAAAATTTGATGGTTTCCTTAAACTGTATAAGAACGATGAAAATGATGATGAAAGTGAAAATACTTTGCCAGATGTTGAAAAAGGTGATGTAATGTTTGAGGATCATATTGATGAACAGCACTATACACAACCACCACCTAGATATTCTGAGGCAAGTCTAGTTAAAAAATTAGAAGAACTGGGAATTGGAAGACCATCTACTTATGCTAGTATTATTTCAGTAATAGCTAATAGAGGTTATGCTGACATAAATAATAAAAGATTTTTCCCAACTGATAGAGGAAAATTACTTTCTGCCTTTTTAGAAAAATTATTTACCAAATATGTTGATTATGATTTTACTGCAAAATTAGAAGATCAATTAGATGATATAACATCAGGTAAGGAAAATTGGATAAAAGTTCTAGAAAACTTTTGGAAAGACTTTAATTCTAATGTTTCAGGTGTAAAAGAAAAAAGAACTAGAGAAGTATTAGATCTATTAAATGAAAGTCTTGGATCACTAATATTTGAGGTCGATAAGGACGGAAATATTGATAGAAAATGCAAGCTTTGTGAATCTGGGCAATTAAGTTTAAAAAATAGTTTTAGAGGTGGTGCTTTTATTGGATGTTCAAATTATCCAGAATGCAAGTTTACAAGACCACTATCAAAATCTAAAGCAGCTCAACAATTGACACTAGCAGAACCTAAATTCATTGGAAAAAATGATAAAGGAAAAGATATTTTTCTTAAAAATGGAAGATTTGGTCCATATTTGCAATTTGAGAAAGAAATCATAGCGGAAGATGAAAAAACTAAAAAGAAAAAAAGAAAATTAAAGAAAGAAGAAAATAATTTAAAAAATGTTTCTATTCCCAAGGGTATTGAGATTGAAAATATTGATTTAGAAAAGGCAAAATATTTATGCTCGTTACCATTAAGTTTAGGTAAAAATCCTGAAAATGATAAAGATATTACTGTGAATGTTGGAAGATTTGGTCCTTACCTTAAATGTGAAAATAAATCTGCTAGACTAGAAAATGTGGACGAATTATTCACAATTGGATTGAATAGAGCTGTTACATTAATTGCTGAAGCTAAACCGGGAAGAATTTCATCATCTATGATAAAAGATTTAGGGGAACACCCTGATGATAAAAAGCCAGTTAGAATCATGAAAGGTCAGTATGGTCCTTACATTAAATACAAATCTTTAAATGCGACTATACCTGAAGAAAAAGATCCTGTTGAATTAACTATGGAGGAAGCACTAATATTAATTGAGAAAAGAAAAGGATACGATAAAAATAAAAAGAAAAAGAAAGGTAAATAATGTCAGCAGATGAAAATTTAAAGAATTTAAATATCAAATTACCAAAAGCTAATGATCCTGTTGGATCATATGCTGCTACAAGAATATCTGGAAATTTATTATATATATCTGGTCAAATATCAATTGATGAGAATGGAAATTTAATTAAAGGAAAACTAGGAAAAGATTATAATACTGAACAAGGTTATGATGCAGCTAAAAGGTGTGCACTAAGTATAATATCTCAAGCAAAAAAAGCATGTGGTGATGATTTATCCAAAATTAAATCATGTTTAAAACTCACTGGATATGTTAATTCTACTGATGATTTTACTGAGCAACCAAAAGTCATAAATGGAGCCTCAGATCTAATAAAAAGTATATTTGATGAAGCTGGCTCGCATGCAAGAGCTGCTGTCAGCACTAATAGCCTTCCATTAGGTGTTGCAGTTGAAGTTGATGCAATATTTGATCTTAATTAATTATCTACCAATACTAAAATAATTTATTTTATTTTTTTTCATTTCAGAAGTTGAGTAAAGATTTCTCATATCAAAAACCTTAAAGTTTCTTTTTTTTGTTATTTTTTTAAAGTTGATTTGTTTAAATTCATTCCATTCTGTATGAATAATTATTAAATCTGCACTTTTACAAGCATCTTTTACATTTTCAAAAAAATTTATATTTTTAGATTTAAATTCCTTTTTCTTACCTGTTGGTTCATAATAATTTATATATGCACCTTTTCTTGATAAAGCTGGTATCATTTTTAATGAAGAAGATTCTCTCATATCGTCAGTGCCAGGTTTAAAAGTAACGCCCAAAAATGTAATATTTTTATGTTTAATTTTATTATTCATTATTTTGTTAATTTTATTTAATAATAAATTAGATCTTTTATCATTTGAATTAATTACAGATTTTACAACTGAAAGATTTATTTTAAACATTCGACCAGTTGAAACAAGTGCCCTTGTATCCTTTGGAAAACATGATCCACCATAAGCAGGTCCGGCACGTAGAAATCTGCTCCCAATTCTTTCATCTAAACCCATACCAATTGCAACATCTTTAACGTCAATGTTTGATTTCTCACATAAATTCGCTATTTCATTAATAAATGTAATTTTAGTCGCTAAAAAAGCGTTTGATGCATATTTAATTAATTCAGCTGATCTTCTAGAGGTATGAAAATATCTTCCACCCTTCTTAATTAAAGGAAGATATAATTTTTTCATAATTTTATTTGCTTTATTGCTGCTAGTACCGACAACAACTCTATCTGGAAATTGAAAATCTCTTATAGCTTCACCTTCTCTTAAAAATTCAGGATTAGATACAACATCAAACTTATTTTTATTTTTATTTGATTTTAAGATTTTTGAAATTTTATCACCTGTGGTGACTGGTACTGTAGATTTAGTAACTATTATTTTATACCTGTTTAGATTAGATCTTATACTTTTGGTAACATTAAACACATATGTCAAATCAGCTTTATTATTTTTGGTAGGAGTACCAACGCAAATAAATATGATATCTGATTTTTTTATTGAACTAGAAATATCTGTTGAAAATAAAAGTCTTTTTTTTTTTAAATTTCTTTCAACCAATTCTTGAAGACCAGGTTCATAAATTGGTATTATTCCTTTATTTAATTTTTCTATAGTTTCTCTATTAATATCAACACATGTAACTGTATTACCTAAGTCAGAAAAACAAGCCCCACTAACTAAACCAACATAACCAGATCCTATAATGCAAATTTTCATAGTTTAGAAATTTCAATTCCAGATTTAATATAACCTTTCATAGATCCACAATCTAAATAATTACCTTTAAATTTATGTCCAATGAATAAATATTGATCTAATATCATTCGTCTTATTGCATCTGTAATATGTATTTCACCACCTTTACCTTTTTTTTGATTTTTTAGATAATGAAAAATTTTGTTTGATAATATGTATCTACCGATTACTGCGTTATTTGAAGGAGCATCTTTAGCATTAGGTTTTTCAATTACATCTGCAATTTTAAAATTTAATTTGTCAATATTTTTGTTAATTGAATAGATTCCCCAACGATCTACATTGTTTTTTTTAACTTTCATACTGGCCATTACAGATCCTTTTAATTTTTTATGAATTTTTATCATATCTTTTGAACAATTCTTTTTCATGATTAAATCATCAGGTAACAACATTAAAAAATAATTATTTTTTATAAACTTTTTAGTTTTGAGTACAGCATCACCAGTTCCCATGGGTTTATTTTGATAAACAAATTTAATTTTTTTTCGAAAAAAAAGAATTTTTTTATACTCTTTAATTATTCTGGGATCTTTCTTTTTTTTAATAATTGATTTATAAAAATTATCATTATTGAAATATTTCTTTATCATTTCTTTTTTTTTTGAAATAATAAAAATTATTTCACTTACACCAGCTTCAATACATTCATCTAAAATATACTCAATACCTGGTTTTCCATTTATTGGAAGCAGTTCTTTGGGAAAAACACTTGTCAAAGGTAGCAAACGTGTACCCAAACCAGCAAGAGGAATAATAGCTTGTTTAATCATTAAGATGTTTTACTTATAATCATATTTATTAAAAATGAAAATTTTAAAAAATATTTTTGAACTAAATAAGGCAGTAAAAAACTACAAAAATGTTGGATTTGTACCTACAATGGGGGGAATTCATAAAGGCCACGTATCTTTAATAAAAATTTCACAAAAAAATAACAAAGAAACGATAGTAAGTATTTTTGTCAATCCAACACAATTTAATCAAAAAAAAGATTTTAAGAATTATCCTAGGAATATAAGAAAAGATATTTCAATATTAAAAAAACTAAAAGTTAATTATTTGTTTTTACCCGAGGTCAACGAAATATATAAAAATAGAATGAAGAATTTTAAACTTAATAAATCTGATAAAATTTTATGTGCTAAATATAGAAAAGGTCATTTTGAAGGTGTATTAGACGTTATGAATAGATTGTTATCTATTGTTAAATCTAAGTGTGTTTATATGGGTGAAAAAGATTTTCAACAATACATGTTAATTAAAAGAATATTAGGAAAAAAATATAAAATAAATATTGTTGGCTGTCCTACCATTCGAGAAAATAATAAAATTGCTTTATCCACAAGAAATAAATTGTTAAATAAATCATACATAAAAAAAGCATCAAATATAGCCATCAAATTAGATAAATTAAAAAAATTATCAAAAATTAATAAATTTGTGGATTTGTCAAAATCCAAATATGAACTTGAAAATGAATTTAAAATTAAAATTGATTATCTTGAATTTAGAGATGAAAAAAAAATGAAATTAAATAATTTTAAATCTAAATATAGACTATTTATTGCCTATCATATTAATGGTGTAAGATTGATTGATAATTTTTGATTATAAAAAATAAGCTCCTACACCTAAGAAAGATACAAATCCAATTACATCTGTTATTGTTGTAACAAAAACACTAGAAGAAATTGCAGGATCAATTTTCATTTTATTTAATGTTACAGGCACTAAAATACCAAAAAGACCAGCAACTATCATAGTCAAAACCATTGAAATTGAAATTATTAGTGAGAGCTGAATATCATTAAACCATAGTTGAACTATCAAAGAACTTATAATTGCAAAAATAACTCCATTTAAAACTCCAATATTAAATTCTTTAATAATATTATTCGTAAAATTATTTTTTGTTAAATCCTGTGTTGCTAGAGATCTTACTGTGACAGCTAATGTTTGCATGCCAGCGTTACCACCCATTGATGCTACAATTGGCATTAAAAAAGCCAATACTACCATTTGTTCTATGGTAGCACCGAATAGACTTATGCAATAAGTTGCTAGAAAAGCAGTAAACAAGTTTAATAACAACCAATTAAATCTTCTCTTAGTTTTTGTTATTACTCCATCAGTTATTTCTTCATCACCTACTCCAGCTAATCTAAGTGCGTCCTCTTCAGCTTCCTCTTTTAATACTGTTAAAACATCATCATAAGCTATCATCCCAACTAATTTGTCAGACTTATCCACTACAGCTGCTGAACTCAAATTATAATTTTCAAATAAATTACCGACTTCCTCTCTATCCATATCAACCGGAATTAATGTTTGAGATTCGGCCATTATAGACATCATTTTTGTGTCTCTAGGAGTTCTTAATACTCTTGATGAAGGAACCGTACCAATGGGTTTGAATTCTTGATCGACAATAAATATTTCAAGAAATTCTTCTGGAAGTTCTTTATTTTCTCTTAGATAATCTATCGTTTGTCCTACAGACCAATTACTTGGTATAGCTGTAAATTCACGCTGCATTAATCTAGCAGCAGAGTCTTCTGGATAACTTAAGCTTTCAAGTAATGCAAATCGGTCTTTTGGAGGTAATGAACTAAGGATTGTATTTTTATCTTTTTCATCTACATTTTCTAAAATTTTAATTGCATCATCTGACTCTAAATTTTTTAATATATT
Organism: uncultured Pelagibacteraceae bacterium; assembly: GCA_902519695.1. Classification (GTDB taxonomy): domain Bacteria; phylum Pseudomonadota; class Alphaproteobacteria; order Pelagibacterales; family Pelagibacteraceae; genus Pelagibacter. The sequence continues at coordinate 29,785 of CABYKN010000006.1, forward strand.
TACTATTGAATCAGATGATAAATAAGTAATCATCTCAGACTGAATTGACTCGTTTAATTCAACAAAAACTTCGGGATCAACTTTGAAACTATTTAATTTAATTAAATTTTCTCTATCATTTTGACTTAAATGTTCAATTATATCAGCAGCATCTGCTGGATGCATAGCATTAAACGAATTTGTAATAAATCCGGCATCATTTGAGGCAATTTTATCTGTGACAACTTTGATGAATTCTTTGTTAAATTCAAAGTTAACTTTTTTATCTTTTATTTTTTTCACTATAGTCATAAAATTTACCTATAATTTAGTTGGCACTATTAATACAAAATTGAAATAATACAAATTTATAATGACAATAGAGATCAAAAAGTCAGTAAAACCAATAAAATATAAATCTGCTATAGATAAACTTGAAAATAGATTGGAACAAATCAAAGAAAAGAAAAATAAGGAACTGATTTGGATACTTGAACATGAAGAGATTTATACAGGTGGAACAAGTTTTAGTGATAATGAGATTTTAGATAAATCCATAAACTTTACTAAAACGAATAGAGGAGGAAAAATAACATGTCATGGTCCTGGTCAATTAGTTTTTTATTTTGTGATTGACTTAAACAAAAGAGGTAAGAATATAAAAAAAATTATAATTGCAATCGAAAAGGCAATCATAGACACTTTAAAAAGTTACAATATAAAGTGTTTTTCTGATAGAAAAAATATTGGAATTTGGTTTAAGCACAAATCTGGTAAAATAGATAAAATTGCAGCGATAGGCATAAAAGTAAAGAAATGGATTGCTTATCACGGTTTTGCATTAAATATTTCTAATGATCTTGATGCATATAAAAAGATAGTTCCTTGTGGAGTTAGAGATAGAGGAGTTACAAATTTAAATAAGATCAAAACACAAAATTATAAAAATATTGAGAATGATTTGATAAAAAATTTTTTATCAAATATTAAAAATTAAGCCTTTTAGTTTTTAACATATTTCTAAAATAATTTGGAGGAGTTGCTCTAAAAGTGTATTTTTTCTCATTTATTTTAAATTTTATTTCATAAGAATGTAACATTAGATTTTTATTATTTATTTTTGAGTTATCAGTTGAATTATATTTTTTATCACCAATAATAGAGTTTCCTAAATTAAATAATTGTTTTCTTAGTTGGTGTTTTCTTCCTGTAATTGGATTTAGCTTAATGAAGGTCGCATTATTATTTTTATCTAAGATTTCATATTTTGTTTCAGCTTTTTCAACAATTTTTTTTTTATTATCAAATCTTATCAAATCATCTTTTAACACACCTTTATCAATTAAAATTAATTCTCCATTACATATTGCTAAATAGGTTTTATAAACCTTTCTTAATCTAAAAAGTGAAGTGAGCAGTTGAGCTGTTTCCCTATTCTTTGCAATTATAAAAACGCCAGAAGTATCCTTATCTAATCTATGAACAGAATAAGGTTTCTCATCTCTAAATAAATTACTTTTTGCAAATATATCAATTATATTCTTTTTCGATTTTGTACCACCCTGCACTGAAATTCCTGATTGTTTATTTAGGACAACAAAATTGTCATTATTTTCAATAATTAAATTTTCATTTTCTTTTATGATTTCATTGGTAGGATTATATTTTTCCTTACTTTGCTTAATATTTTTTTTAAATTCAAAGTTATGTAATTCAATTTTGTCATTAAATTGAATTTTTTTTGAGCTTTTAATTTTTTTTTTATTTAACTTAATTCTCCCATTTCTTAAGTTTTTTTCTATTAAACTTTGTGGAATTTGCCCAAAGTAATTTCTTAAAAATCTATCAATGCGCATACCATTGAACGTCTTATCAACGTTTAATAGCTTTTTCATTTATATAAGTTTAAGCTGTTGCTTCCTTAGGAGGTTCTTTTTTTTGATCTTTAGCTGGGAGTTTCTTTTTCTTATCAACTCTTTTTGCTTCGACATCCCTATCAACAAACTCAATTACTGCCATTGGTGCATTATCACCATATCTAAAACCAGCTTTTATAATTCTTGTGTATCCACCTTTTCTATTTTCATATCTTTTAGAAAGAGTTTTTTTAACTTTGTTTGTAGATTTAATATCTTGCAACTTTGAAATTAATGTTTTTGTATTTGATAAAGTATCTTTCTTGCCTAAAGTAATTATTTTATCAGCTTGGGGTTTTAAAACCTTAGCTTTTGGCAAAGTGGTTGTAATTTGCTCGTATTTTATTAAAGAATTAAGCATGTTTTTTATAAGAGCTTTTCTGTGTTCAGATGTTCTATTAAGCTTTTTATAGCCCATTTTATGTCTCATTAGATTGATTCCTCAAGTTTCTTTGATAATTCAGCAATGTTATCTGGCGGCCAGTTTGGGATTTCCATACCAAGATATAATGACATTCCAGTTAATACCTCTTTAATCTCATTTAGTGACTTTCTACCAAAATTGGGTGTTCTTAACATTTCACCCTCTGATTTTTGAACCAAGTCACCAATATAAATAATATTATCATTTTTTAAACAATTCATAGATCTTACTGAAAGTTCTAGTTCATCAACTTTCCTTAATAGGTTTTTATTGAATTCTGGTTCAGAAGGCTGCTCTTTAACGATAACTTCTTGGGGCTCATCAAAATTAACAAACATTCCTAATTGATCTTGGAAAATCCTAGCAGAGTAAGCAACTGCATCTTCAGCTGAAATTGATCCATTTGTCTCAACTTCCATGGTTAATTTATCATAATCCAGTGCTTTACCTTCTCGAGCAGTACTAACTGAATATGATACCTTTTTGACTGGGCTAAATAATGAGTCTATTGGGATCAAGCCTAAAGGTGGTTCTTCTGGCTTATTCATATCTGCAGAAACATAGCCTTTTCCAGTTCCAACAGTCATTTCCATATGAAATTTAGTATTTTCGTCTAAGTTGCAAATTACTAAATCGGGATTTAATATTTCAATATCTGCTATAGGAGTAATATTTGATGCTTTAATTTCTCCTGGACCCTTAGCATCAAGTATTAATTTTTTTGGTTCGTCTGAAGAACTTTTTAGAGCTAAGGATTTAACATTTAAAACAATATCAGTTACATCTTCTCTTACACCCTTTATTGATGTGAACTCATGTAAAACACCATCTATTTGAATTGACGTTACTGCGGTACCTCTGATTGAAGATAAAAGTATTCTTCTTAGTGAATTACCAAGTGTTAGACCATATCCTTTTTCTAAAGGTTCAGCTATTATTTTGGCAAAGGCCTTATCATCACTAAGTTGAACATCTAACTTAGCAGGTTTAATTAATGATTTCCAATTTTTTGTATTTACTTCAGTTTGTTCCATTAAACTCTCCTTTTTTTAGGTGGCCTTGTGCCATTGTGAGGCATTGGTGTTGTATCTTTAATTGATATGATTTTAAAACCTCTTGCTTGTAAAGCTCGTAATGCTGTTTCTCTTCCAGAGCCTGGGCCTTTAACTTCAACAGATAAAATTTTCATTCCTACTTCTAAAGCCTTACCTGCAGCTGCATCAGCAGCTACTTGTGCCGCATATGGTGTAGATTTTCTTGAGCCCTTGAATCCTTTTTGCCCTGCAGACGCCCAAGATATTACATTTCCATTAGTATCTGCAATTGATACAATTGTGTTGTTGAAAGTGGACTGAACATAAGCAATACCATTTAAGATATTTTTTTTTCCTTTTTTTTTCTTAGAATAAGAACTTTTTTTTGATTTATTGTCTATTTTTTGATCTTTATTTTCAGCTGTTTCTTTTTTCATTATTTTTTCAGTGGAGTTAATTTTTTACCTGCAATCGCAATTGCTTTTCCTTTTCTTGTCCTAGAATTACATCTAGTTCTCTGCCCTCTCACAGGAAGTTTTTTTCTATGTCTTGACCCTCTATAAGTTGCAAGATCAATTAGTCTTTTAATGCTAAGTGAAGTTTCTCTTCTCAAATCTCCTTCAACTGTAAATTTTTGGTCAATATATTCTCTTATTTTTAAAATTTGATCATCTGTTAATTCATTTACTCTTTTAGATTTTGGTATTTCTAAGTCAGTACATATTTGCTTGGAAAATTTATTTCCAATACCATAAATATATGTAAGTCCAATATGAACTAGTTTATTCTGTGGTATGTTTACACCTGCAATACGAGCCATAATTTTTGTGATAAATTGTGCCTTTTATATAAGAAGATTAGTCAAAGTCAACGTCTTAAACATTCAATAAAGCCTCGATTTTGCTGGTTATTTGATTAATTTCCAATGTCCCGTCAATCTCATGAAAATTGGAATTTTTTGAATAATATTCCAATACTGGCCTAGTAGTTTCTATATAGGTGTCATATCTTTTTAGTGTTGTATCTAAAGTATCATCAGATCTTTGTTCCAAAAATTTTCTTTTTTCTATTCTTTTAATAATAGTCTCTTTATTTACATTAAGAAAAAAAATGTAATCAATGCTTTGATTTGACTCTTTTAATAATTTATCAAGATTTTTAGCCTGTTTTAAAGATCTAGGATAACCATCAAAAATTAATTTTTCTTTTTTTAAAGGGTCGAAAACATGATTTTTTAGAAGACTATTTACTATTTCATCACTTACAAATTTGCCTTCATTCATATTATTTATAATTTTTTTTCCAATCTCAGAGTCTTTCTTTATTTCTTCTCTTAAAATGTCACCAGTAGAAATTTGAAATCCATCTAATTTTTTTACAAGATATTTGGATTGAGTTCCTTTGCCAGCTCCTGGGGGACCAAACAATATGATATTCACCTATCTACCAAATTTAGTTTTTTTTATGAGTTGCTCATATTGCGAACTCATCATCCTTGTTTGAATTTGTGTAACAGTATCTATTGCAACAACAACAACAATTAAAACTGAAGCACCACCTAGATAAAAAGGAATTGGATAATTTGCAATTAAAAATTCAGGCATTAAACAAACTAGAGCAAGATACAAAGCACCAATTGTCGTAAGTCTTGTTAATATAGTATCTATATAAATTGCAGTGCTTTCACCAGGTCTAATACCTGGAATAAACCCTCCATATTTTCGAAGATTTTCAGCTGTCTCCGTAGGATTAAAAGTTATAGATGTATAAAAAAACGTAAAAAAGATTATTCCTGATGCATAAAGCAACATATACAATGGTTGTCCTTGTGAAAAATATGATGATATATTTAAAAAAGTCTCATTCTGTGAAACATTGAAATTTGAAAAAGTAACTGGCAGCAGCAATAAAGCAGATGCAAAAATTGCAGGTATTACACCAGCTGAATTAATTTTTAAAGGTAAATGAGAAGAGTCACCACCATACATCTTGTTACCCATTTGCCTCTTAGGATAATTTATTAGAATTTTTCTGAGTGCCCTTTCCATAAATACAATAAACATTATAGTTGCCACGAGCAATAAAAATATAAAAATTATCATTGCAGTTGAAATAGCGCCAGTTCTTCCCAATTCGAATGTTGTTACTAAAGCTCTTGGAATTTCAGCAACAATTCCAGAAAAAATAATTAATGAAATACCATTACCAATTCCTCTTTGAGTAATCTGTTCACCGAGCCACATTAGGAAAATTGTTCCTGCTACAATTGTTGTAACTGTTGATATTTTAAAAAATAATCCAGGATTGATCACAAGATCTGCTGACGATTCTAAACCTACTGCTAGTCCATATCCTTGTATAGTAGCTAATAAAACTGTGCCATACCTTGTTATTTGAGTTATTTTTTGTCTTCCTATTTCGCCTTGAGCCTTTAAGTTTTTAAAATAATCTGAAACACCTGTAAGCAATTGAACTATTATTGATGACGAGATATAAGGCATTATACCGAGAGCAAAAATTGCCATTCTACTTACAGCTCCACCAGCAAAAACATTGAACATACCCAATAACCCCTTCTGATTTCCTTCCATCATGATCTGCAACTGATCAGGATCTATACCTGGTAGGGGTACAAAAGTTCCCAGCCTATAGACGGCAAGTATAAATAATGTAAAAAGTATTCTATTTCTTAAATCGTTTGATTGTGTCGAGGAACTCATTATTTAGATTGATTTTTAATAGAAATTTGTCCACCAGCGCTTTCTATTTTCTCCTTTGCAACTTTAGAAGAATAATCTGCTTGGATATCAATTTTAGAATTAAAATCACCATTTGATAATACTTTAAATTTTTTAATTGATTTTCTAAATAATTTAGATTTTTTTAATGTGTCTATATTTATTTTTGTATCTGTACTAATTTTTTTATCATCAATAAGTTTTTGTAAATCACCTAATTTTACTATAGCAACATCTTTGTTGTGTACAGGATTGAAACCTCTCTTAGGCAGTCTTCTGTATAATGGCATTTGACCACCTTCAAAACTTTTTATAGCAACACCAGATCTTGATTTTTGACCTTTTACACCTCTGCCTGATGTTTTTCCTTTGCCAGATCCAATACCTCTACCAACGCGAATTTTTTTTGTTTTAAGATTTATTAATGTATTTAAAGATGTCATTATCCTCTTTTCTCAATTATTTCAGATATTTTTTTATTTCTTAAATTAGAAATATTTTTTGGCGAGTTTTGTTTTGATAAAGCCTTTATACATGCCCTAATTACGTTATGAGGGTTTGCTGTACCTAAAGATTTAGCGACAATATCTTTGATCCCGAGTACTTCACAAACAGCTCTAACCGGGCCACCTGCTATTATGCCAGTTCCTTTTGGAGCAGATCTTAATTTAATTTTTCCTGCACCATCTTTACCATATATGTCATGATGAATTGTTCTGCCATCTCTTAAAGGTATTTGTATCAATTTTCTTCTAGCTAGTTCGTTTGCTTTTTTAATTGCGTCTGGAACTTGTTTTGCTTTTGCATGTGCAATGCCAATTTTACCATTCTGATTTCCTACAACGACTAATGCGGAAAATCCAAATCTTCTTCCACCTTTTACAACTTTAGTTATTCTATTTATGTGAACTAATTTTTCTACAAATTCTGTATTTTTTTCCATGTTTAAAATTCCATTCCATTTTTTCTCAATGTTTCAGCAAATATTTTAACTCTGCCATGATATTTATAAATGCCTCTATCAAAGTAAATTTTTTTAATATTTTTTTCATTTGCTTTCTTTGCTAACATTTCAGCTACAATAGTCGACAATTCTGATTTATTTTTTTTTTGTTCTTTAATTCCCTTATCTATTGATGAAGCTGAAACTAAAGTAATGTTTTTTACATCATCGATTATTTGAGCACTAATATTTTTAGTAGATCTTGAAACACTTAATCTATATCTATCTTTAGATACTTTTTTAAGTTTTTTTCGTACTCTAAATTTTTTTCTTTCAATTGTATTTAATCTCATTATTTTTTCTTACCTTCTTTTCTCAAGATATATTGACCTTTTTCTTTTATTCCTTTTCCTTTATATGGCTCTGGAGGTCTAATACTCTTTATCTCTGAAGCTACCATTCCTACTTGTTGTTTGTTTGAACCACTAATTTTTAAAGTTGTCTGTTTTTCAACAATTATCTTAATACCATCTGGGATATCATAATTAATATCATGACTAAATCCTAGTTGCATATTTAAAACATTTCCTTTTAAAGCTGCTCTAAAACCAACACCTGTAAGTTCAAGTATTTTTTCATAACCACTGCTTGCACCGATTATAGCATTATTAAGTAAACTTCTATTCATCCCCCATAATCTTTTTGAGGTATCGTCAAGTTTCTTAGGTTTGATTGATACATCTTTTCCCTCTTTAATATTAAGTTCAAACATTTCTAGATCTAATGTTATTGATTGTTTTCCTAGCGGGCCCTCAACATTTACTGTATTACCAGATAATAGAACTTTTACTTTTTCTGGTATTGGTATATTTATTTTTCCTATTTTAGACATTAGAATACCTTACAAATAATTTCACCACCAAGCTTTTTCTTTCTAGCATCAACATCAGTCATTACACCTTTGGGCGTAGAAACAATTGCAATACCAAGTCCATTATTAATTTTTGGTAAACTGCTTGCGCTTGAAAAAATTCTTCTACCTGGTTTTGAAACCCTTTCAATAGTATTTATAACTGGATTTCCTGAATTATATTTTAAGTTAATTTCAATAGAGGGTTTTTCTTCATCCTTAATTTTGTAGTCAATAATATAACCTTCAGACTTTAAAACATCAGCGATTTTAGCCTTAAATTTTGATGATGGTAATGAAACTTTGCTGTGACTCCTCATTTGAGCATTTTTAATTCTTGCTAACATATCACCTATTGGATCGCTTAAACTCATATTTCCCTTTCTACCAACTTGATTTTACCATTCCAGGAATTTTACCCTCTAAACCCAGTTGTCTAAGGGCTATTCTTGAAATTTTTAATTTTCGGTAAACGCCATGTGGTCTTCCTGTAATTTGACATCTATTCATAACTCTAACTTTTGCAGAATTTCGAGGTAATTTTGATAATTTTTGTTGAGCCTTAAATCTTTCTTCTAAAGATAATTTTTTATCCATTACTATTTTTTTTAACTTCAATCTTTTCTTATAAAATTTATCTGATAATTTCATTCTTCTATTGTTCTTATTAATTGCACTCATTTTAGCCATTAATTACTCCTTCTTTCCCTAAATGGAAAATTTAAATGTTTTAGTAATTCAAAACTGTGTTCAACTTTTTGAGATTTAATAACAATTGTGATGTCTAAACCTCTAATTTTATCAACTTTATCAAAATTTACTTCTGGAAAAATAATATGTTCTTTAACACCAAACGTATAATTTCCATATTTATCGAAGCCGTTAGGGCTTAAACCTCTAAAATCTTTGATTCTTGGTAAAGCTATATTTGTTAATCTATCAATAAATTCATACATTTTATTTTTTCTTAATGTTACCTTCAATCCAGAATTGGTATTTTTCCTAGTTTTAAAATTTGCTATAGATTTTCTAAATTTAGTTACAACAGGCATTTGTCCAGTAATATTTGCTAAATCCTCTTGGCATGATTTCAATATTTTTTGATCATTTCCATCAAGACCTAAACCCATATTTAAAACTATTTTTTGAATTTTTGGACCCATATATAAATTTTTATAACCAAACTTTTCTTTTAATGTTGGATCAATTTCCTTAGTTATGGTTAGTTTTAATCTTGGTGCCATTATTTCTTCGCCTCATTTTTATTTTTGGTGTCGAAAATTGCTAAATTTGAGAGATGGATAAAGTTTTCTTTTGATATTATTCCACCTTTCTTTTCTTTTGTTGTTTTCACATGTTTTTTTACCATATTGATTCCTTTGACTTTTGCCCTATTATTTTTTCTATCAATCTCTATTATATCTCCGTCTTTATTCTTATCCTTGCCACTCAATATCTTTACCTTAACACCTTTTTTAATCATTAAAGTACCTCCGGTGCTAAAGAAATTATTTTCATTTGTCCTCTATTTCTTAATTCTCTAGTAACAGGTCCAAAAATCCTGGTGCCTATTGGCTCCCCTTTATCATCTGTTAGAACAGCTGCGTTGTTATCAAATCTTACTTTAGACCCATCGTTTCTATGAATGCCTTTTTTTACTCTTACGACAACTGCTTTATGAACTGCACCTTTTTTAACTTTTCCTTTTGGAATTGCTTCTTTAACAGAAACAACGATTGTATCACCTATACTTGCATATCTTCTTTTGGATCCTCCTAATACTTTTATACATTCAATCTTTTTTGCACCAGTATTGTCAGCTACAAATAATTCAGTCTGGACTTGTATCATTTAGAAACTCCTATAACTTCAAATTTTTTTGACTTTGAATATGGTTTGCACTCTTGAATAGATACTTTATCTCCATTTTTGTATTTATTCTCTTCGTCATGAACACTATATTTTTTTCTAGCTTTAATTACTTTTTTTAATACTGGATGTTGGTATTTTCGCTCAACTAAAACCGTTATAGTTTTATTTGGTTTATCACTGACAACAATTCCATTTAATATTTTTTTAGGCATCTTTTCTCACTACTAATGTTTTTAGTCTTGCAATATTCCTCTTTGTTTCACTTATCTTTGATGGACTTTTTATCTGACCGTTAATTTTTTGAAATCTAAAATTAAAAAGATCTTTTTTTAACTTTTCAATATCTTTCAAAGCTTGTTCTCTAGTCATTTTTTTTATCTCACTTTTTTTCATTTAAATTCTCTTAATAAATTTACATTTTATTGGTAATTTTGCCGAAGCTTTGTAAAGTGCTTCTCTTGCAATCTCTTCTGTTACACCATCTACTTCAAATAAAATTCTTCCGGGTTTAACTCTGCATGCCCAAAATTCAGGAGATCCCTTACCTTTACCCATTCTTACTTCTGTTGGTTTTTTTGATACTGGTATGTTTGGAAACATTCTTGTCCAAACTCTACCTTGTCTTTTCATATGTCTTGTTAATGCAACTCTAGCTGCCTCAATTTGTCTTGATATAATTCTCTCTGGTTGGATAGCTTTTAAACCAAATGAACCATAATTCATAGAATTACAACGTGAAGCAGAACCGTGGATTCTTCCCTTGTGAGCTTTTCTAAATTTTGTTCTGGTGGGTTGTAGCATTTCTATTTTTTATTCCTTTCTTGACTAAATTCTTTTGTAAAAATTTCTCCCTTGTAAATCCAAACTTTAATTCCAATTATTCCATAAGTAGTTAAAGCTTCTGCTTCAGCATAATCAATATCTGCTCTTAGAGTATGAGAAGGAATACTGCCATCTCTTAACCATTCTGTTCTTGCAATCTCATTTCCACCTAATCTTCCACTACAAGACACTTTGATACCTTTGGCTCCTAATCTCAATGCTGATTGCATAGCTCTTTTCATTGCTCTTCTATATGAAACACGTTTTACCAACTGTTGTGCTATATTTTCAGCAACTAAATATGAATTTGTTTCGGGTTTTTTTACTTCTTTAATATTTAATACTATTTCATTAGAGCTTAATCTTGATAATTTACCTTTAATTTTTTCAATATCACTCCCTTTTTTTCCAATTACAAAACCTGGTCTAGAAGTATAAATTGTGACAAAACATTTTTTTGCTGATCTCTCTATCATCACTTTTGAAACACCAGAGTTAATTACATTTTTTTTAATGAATTCTCTAATTTTAAAGTCTTCAATTAAATAGTTTCCAAAATCTTTCTTTTTAGCGTACCATATAGAGTCCCATCCTCTATTAATACCTAGTCGCAAACCTACAGGATTAACTTTTTGCCCCATGTTCTTTCTCTTTCTTCATAATTTGTTCACTCAAAACTATTGTTACATTTGAGTATGGTTTCATAATTTCCGCAGCTCTACCTTTGGCTCTTGCTCTAAATCTTTTCATTATTACCTGTTTTCCACAGTAAGCTTCTTTAACTACTAGATTGTCAATATCGTATTGAAAATTATTCTCTGCGTTTGCAACTGCTGATGAGATTGTTTTCTTAACATCATTAGATATCCTTTTTTCAGAGAAAGACAAATCTCTAATTGCAATTTCTACTTTTTTACCAACTATTGATTTAAGTATAGGTTTTAACTTTCTTATACTTGATCTAACGTTTTTATTTATCGATCTAACTTGTTTTAAATCTATATCTTTTTTTTTATTCATTTTTATTTCTCATCAGCTCCTTTTGCTCCACCCTCGACTTTTGCTTTTTTATCAGCTGGAGTATGACCAAAAAATTGTCTTGTTGGAGCAAACTCTCCAAATTTATGTCCTACCATATCTTCAGATACAGTTATTGGTATAAATTTTTTACCGTTATAAATCAAAAAACTAAATCCAACAAAATCTGGAATTATTGTGGATTTTCTTGACCAAGTTTTGATAGGTTTTTTGTTTGGATCATTTTTAATCTTTTCAACTTTTTTAATTAAACTCTCCTCAACAAATGGTCCTTTCCAAACCGATCTTGCCATAGTTATCCTCTTTTCTTCTTTCTTCTTCTAATAATAAATTTATCTGTTCTCTTATTATCTCTTGTTTTTAACCCTTTGGCAGATTGCCCAGTTGGGGATACTGGATGTCTACCTCCAGCAGACTTACCTTCTCCACCGCCGTGTGGATGGTCCACAGGATTTTTAACAACGCCTCTAGTATGAGGCCTTCTTCCTAGCCATCTTGATCTACCTGCTTTTCCAATTTTAATATTTTTTTGATCTGGGTTGGATAAAACTCCTATAGTTGCTAGTGCTCTTGAATCAATCTTTCGAACCTCTCCAGATGTCATTTTTATTATAGAATAGTTCCCATCTATTCCAGAAATTGTAACAGAAGAACCAGCAGATCTAGCTATTTTTCCACCCGCTCCTGGTTGTATTTCAACATTATGTATATCAATACCAACTGGAATATCCTGTAATGGTAAGCAATTACCTACTTTAATCTCTGAAGCTGAACCATTTTGTATTTGATCTCCAATCTTTATTTTTTGTGGTGCCAGATAATAGAATCTTTGATTATCTTCAAATTTTACCAACATTATATGACATGATCTATTTGGATCGTATTCAATTCTTTCAACAATAGCTTTCATGTCTTTTTTTTTTCTATAAAAATCTATTTTTCTATACTTATGTTTATGGCCTCCGCCGTGGTTTCTTGAGGTTATTCGACCATAATTATTTCTTCCCTTAGAAGAATAATTTGCGCTTGTTAGTGGTTTATAGGGCTTGCCCTTCCATAGGCCCTCTCTACTAGTTAAGATAGTGCCTCTAGTAGATTTTGTATAAGGTTTAAATGTTTTTAAAGCCATATTTTATATTCCTGTTGTTAAATCAATATTTTGACCCTTTTTAAGAGTAATTATTGCTTTTTTAAAACCTTTCTTTTTAACTTTTTTTCCTCTAGCAGATTTAATTAGAGTTTTTTTATTAATAATATTAATTTTTGTTACATTTACCTTAAAGATTTTTTCAATTGATCCTTTTAACGTCTTTTTGTTAGCGCTTTGTGGAACTTTAAATATGATTTTATTTTGCTCAGACAAATTTGTTGATTTTTCTGTTACAACAGGGAACAAAATCTTATCGTATAAATTTAGTTTATCCATTATTGGTACCTTTTTTCTAATTCTTTAACTGAACTTTCAGTAAAAATAATTTTTTTATATTTAACTAAATCAAATGCGCTGAAATGATTTGCATCTGTTAATTTGACATTTGGAATATTCTTTATCGATCTCAAGATATTATCTTTTGATTTCATATCTACAATTAATAATGAGTTATTTGCATCGAACTTTTTTAAAAGCTCAGACATCTCTTTAGTTTTTTCAATTTTTTTTCCAAAATCATCAAAGATAATTACATTATTTGATTTATTTTTCTCAGTAATAAGTGAAGCTATGCTCATTTTTTTTTCACTTTTATTTAACTTTCTAGTCTTGTGGTTATCTTCACCTTTTGGTCCATGTGCAATACCACCTCCAATAAATATAGGTGCTTTTTTGCTAGAGTGTCTTGCGTTACCTGTACCTTTTTGTGAATAAATTTTTGATGTAGAGCCTTTGATTTCATTCCTTTGCTTTGTCTTTGCTTTCCTACCTTTGTAATTTGCGTTTAACTTATAGATCACACCACTTACTAATTGATTATTAATTTTTGCGCTAAAGATTTTATCTAGAACCTCTATACTTTGTTTTTTTCCATCAATACTCAGTTTATCTATTTTCATTTACTTTTTCTTTTTATCTGTATTTTTTTTCTGTTTTTCAATTTGCTCTATTTTTTCATCTATTGACATTCTATTAATGTTTTTGACAGATTTTCTTATTAAAACCTCCGTATTTTTTGAACCAGGTATAGAGCCTTTTAAATATAATAAATTGTTTTCTTTATCTGTTTTGATCACTTCAATGTTTTGAATAGTTCTAATTTTGTCACCCATGTGACCAGCCATTTTTTTTCCTTTAAATACTTTACCCGGATCCTGTCTTTGGCCTGTTGAACCATGAGATCTATGAGAAATTGAAACACCATGAGTAGCCCTTAATCCTCCAAAATTATGTCTTTTCATTGCTCCTGCAAAGCCCTTGCCTATAGTTTTTGATTTAACATCAACAAATTTAACATTCTCAAATATTTCTAATCCAACTTCATTTCCCTCTTTAAAACTATCAGTATTTTCTAGCCTAAACTCTTTTAGCGTCTTCTTTGGTTCAGTATTTTTCTTTGCAAAATATCCTTTCATAGCCTTTGTCAATTTAGAGTTCTTAATTTTTCCAAAACCTATTTGGACTGCA
>CABYKN010000007.1 GCA_902519695.1 uncultured Pelagibacteraceae bacterium
TAAATTAATAAAAAATGGTCAAATTGAATTTCTAATTAATGAAAACAAATTAGTTGTTTACCATGTAAATTTTATGTTAGACAAGATAGGAGAAATCAATTCTTCTATTAAAGTTAAAGAAGATATGGGAGTAATCAAATTTTTTTCTAGCAATAAGTTGAAAATTCTCAATCATATTGAATTTGCAAAAGTTTTTCAAGTTGGATCAAAAAAAGTAAAAAATATTAAAGAAATATACTTTGATTTGGAGAAAAATATTGGAGAAACGGATTTTATTATTACTAATGTAAAAATTGATAACAAAGCTAAAATATTAAAGGAAATTTTTTTAATAAAAAATATACAAAACCTAAGATCGTATATTAGAAAAATTATTGATTAATTTGGCTTTATCATTTTTGCAGGATTAATAAGTATATCATATTCTTTTTCTTTTATTAGTCCTGACTTTAGTGCCTCTTCTTTTAGTTTAGTATCATTTTCTAAAGCTCTTTTTGCAATTTTTGCAGCATTATCGTATCCAATTTTGGGAGCTAGGGCAGTGACTAGCATCAATGAGTTGTCCAAGTTTTCTTTGATTTTCTTTTTGTTGGCTTTTATTCCTTTGACACAGTAGAGGCTAAAATTTTTTACACTATCACTTAAAATATCAATAGATTGTAAGATGTTATAAGCAATTAAAGGTTTAAATACATTTAATTCAAAATGTCCATGACTACCTGCAACAGTTATACCAGTGTGGTTTCCAATAACTTTAGCACAAACCATTGTTACCGCTTCACATTGGGTTGGGTTTACCTTACCAGGCATAATAGAAGACCCTGGTTCATTTTCTGGTAAGATAAGTTCACCATAACCAGCTCTAGGACCAGAACCTAAAAATCTTATATCATTCGAAATTTTCATTAGAGCTACTGCACATGAATTTAAAGACCCTGAAAAATTAACTATTGAATCGTGCGCTGCTAACTCAGAAAATTTATTTGGTGCAGGTTTAAATCTAATTTTACAAAATCTTTTAATTTCATTAGTAATTTTCTTATCAAAATTTTTCTTTGAATTTATACCTGTTCCAACGGCTGTTCCGCCTTGAGCTAAAAAATAGATATCGTTTAAACAATACTTTATTCTATTTATACTTTTTTTTACTTGTTCGTGATATCCAGAAAATTCCTGACCTAGAGACAAAGGTGTAGCATCTTGTAAATGTGTTCTTCCAATTTTAACTATTTTTTTAAATTCCTTACTTTTTTTGCCTAACAAAATTTCAAGCAATTTTAAACTTGGCAAAAGTTTATTTATAGTTTCTGTGGCTACTGAAATATGCATTGCGCTTGGAAAAACATCATTTGTAGATTGAGATTTATTGACATGATCGTTTGGATGTACTGGATTTTTTGATCCCTTTTTTCCTTTTAAAATTTCTATTGCTCTATTTGCTATTACCTCATTTACATTCATATTCGTTTGAGTTCCTGATCCTGTTTGCCAAACTTTTAATGGAAAGTTTTCACTCATTTTTCCATCAATCACTTCATTTGAAGCTTTTATAATAGCTTTTGCAATATTAGAAGGTATTGAATTATCCTTCATATGAACTATTGCAGCACTTCTCTTAATAATTGCAATTGATCTTATTATTGATGATGGAACAAATATTTTGCCTATATTAAAAAATTTCTTTGATCTTTGCGTTGAGGCACCCCAATATTTATCACTAGGAACATTTATACCACCAATACTGTCATATTCTTTTCTTGTTTTCATTTATTTGAATAAATAACTAAATAATTTATATACTAGTTTTTATTAATCTTACAGGAGTAAAATGACAAATTTTCAAAAAGTAAAAAATTTTATGGAGACTTTTGGGCAAGAGGTGAAATCATCACCATCATTTAGCTCACCTAAAATAAATCAGTTGAGATTTAATCTGATTAAAGAGGAACTAGATGAATTTAAACAAGCTTTAGACAAAAATGATCTCTTAGAGGCTGCAGATGCTTTAACTGATATATTATATGTTACTTATGGTGCTGGTCATGCATTTGGTATTAATTTAGATAATTGTTTTGATGAAGTTCAAAATTCTAATATGAGTAAATTAGGAAACGATGGCAAACCTATTTATAATGATCAGGGCAAAGTTATGAAAGGTCCAAATTATTTCAAACCAGATTTATCTAAATTTATTAAGTAATTTGTAGCCAATCGGGTTTCTTGATTTTTACTTTAGCAGAACCACAATTGAAAGTTTTGCTAAAATCAAATTTTTCATTTTTAAATTTAATAAGAGCGAATGGATAAATATCATTAATTAATACCTTTCCTATTTCATTATTCTCAACCGATATTATTTCATTCTCTAATTCGCCCTCTATTACTTCAATTGGTAGAAGACGTTTATTTAATTTATCTTTTAACTTAATTCTGGCAGTATTTTCCTGACCTACGTAACAGCCCTTTTTAAAATCTATTGCATTTAATTCATCAAAGTTACACTCAATTCCAAAAAGTTTATTTTGAAGTTTTTGAGTATTATTTTGTGGAATACCAATTTCATGACTTAATTTGTAATATTCATTTTTATCTTTGCTTTGCAGCCCAAGTTTTTTTAATGATAAATATAATTTTTCTAAATTTGTTACTATTCTTGCTCCAAGCTCTATATTTCTAGGATCTAAAAAAATACTATCCTCTCTAAATTTAATTGTACAACCGGCATTAGAACTTGAGTTTTCCATCTCCATAAATCTTTCTTTACTAATAACTGCAATTACAAATTCATTACTTAAATTTAAAATTTCTACTTTTGATCTAAGTTTGTATAAATTTAATTGATTAAATAAATTATCGATATTTTTTTTCTCACAATCTAAAAAATATCCAGACTTGTGTTTTAATATATTGAAGTCATACAAATATTTTCCCTGTGGAGTAAGTAAAGCAGAATAACATGAATTTTTTTCATTTACTTTGTTAATATTATTTGTAACGATATTTTGTAAAAATTCTTTACTGTCTTCACCCGAAACATACAAAAGTCCTCTGTCTTCTAAGATATAAACATTATTTTTTTTCATGATTGAATGGATGTATATAATGATATAGTAACGATTTCATAAAATGTTAGATCTTATTATAAAAAATGGAGAGTGTTATATCGACGGAAAACTTAATAAAACGAACCTTGGTATTCAGAATGGAAAAATAACAACAATTGGCGATTTAAGTAACGAAAAAAGCAAAGAAACTGTTGATGCAAGTAATTTACTAGTTTTACCCGGTTGCATGGATACTCAAGTGCATTTCCGTGAGCCTGGATCAACTAATGCAGAAGACTTACATACTGGGAGTAAAGCAGCTATTGCCGGTGGTATTACAAGTGTTTTTGAGATGCCAAATACAAATCCCCCAACAGCAAATATGAAAGAATTTAATAATAAGTTAAATCTTGCTAAAAATAGGATGTATTCAAATTATGCTTTTTATTTTGGAGCAACACCAGATAATTCGTCTGATTTAGCAAATCTTAAAGGTTTAGATGGTTGTTGCGGAGTAAAACTTTTTGCAGGATCTTCAACTGGAAATCTATTAGTGGATAAAGAAGAGGATATTGAAAAGGTATTCCAAAATACTTCAAAAATAGTTGCAGTTCATTCTGAAGATGAAGAAATAATAAATTTGAGAAAAAAATTAATTGAAAAAGGCAATGTTCATACTCATCCTGTATGGAGGAATGAAGAATGTGCAATGTCGTCTACAAGAAGAATTGTTAGGATTGCAAAAAGACTTAATAAAAAAGCACATATATTGCATGTTACAACAAAAGAAGAAGTTGATTTTCTTTCTCAAAATAAAGGAAACATAACTTTTGAAATAACCCCACAACATCTAACAATGTATGCACCAGATTGTTACGACAAACTTGGAACCTTTGCTCAGATGAACCCACCTTTAAGAGATAAGTCTCATTATGATAGATTGTGGTACGCTATTAGAAATAATTATAATGATACTATCGGTTCAGACCATGCACCTCATTTAAAAGAAAATAAATTAAAAGAATATCCTCAGTCGCCATCTGGCATGCCAGGTGTACAAACATTATTACCCGTTATGCTAAATCATGTTAATGATAATAAACTTACTTTAGATCAGCTAATCAAACTTCTTTGTGAAAATCCAGTTTCTGTATTTGGTATTAAAAATAAAGGTTTTATCAAAAAAGATTATGATGCTGATTTTACAATAATAGATATGAACAGAATTATAGAAATTAAAAATAAAAATATTCATAGTAAGTGTGGATGGAGCCCATTTGATGGCTATAAATTTAAAGGTTCACCAGTTTATACAATTATTAATGGGGATATTAAAATGAAAGATGATGAAATTTTAGGAGATCCAACTGGTAAACCAATTCTTTTTGATTGAGTTATATAGTTTTACTTGAATACATGTTAACAAGTGTCACCCCAACTACAATAAGAAACATACCCAATATAGCCTGCCAACTTAAAGATTGTTTAAAAAAAATATAGCCCAATATTGCTATAGTAAAAATACCAAGTCCACTCCATGTTCCATAAACAATTGCAATTGGTAATTTATCAACAACAAAAGTAAGCAAATAAAAAGCAGATAAATAAAATACTGCTAAAAACACTGTTGGTGTTACTCTTGTAAAGTTTTGAGTAACAGGAAGAAGCATTGTTCCGCATACTTCACAAATAATTGCTCCTACTAAAAAAAGGTATGTTTTTATCACTTACTAAAATTTAATCTTTGGAATTGAGGCAAGAATTTTTTTCTCTAGTGGTATTAAATGGTTTTTATTTATAGTCATATCTCTAATAGGAGCATTTTTGTATTCATCTTTTTGTTCTTCATTAATATATAAATCATTTATTTTGTCTTTTATTCTCTCAAATGCTGCTTCAGTAAATTTATCTAAATATTCACTGTCATTTAAAAGCTTCTTTAAATCGATGATTTTCTTATATTTATCCTCCCAAGCATCCTTTAATTTTCCATAAAAATGCAAAAAATGAAATCTAAAACGTTTTAGATACATTAAATCTTTATTTTCTTTTTTCTCAATATTGCACCTATTAACAATATCGTTATAAAAAATAATCGGTATTACATATTTTCTCTCAAATTCACTATCAGTAATTATCTCTTTATTGCCAAATGTATCCTGATATTTTCCATCTCCATCAATTCTCCATAAACTTTTTGCTTTAGATATCACTGTGCATGGTTCAAATAAAAATGCGTATCTAATTTTCGCAAGTTCTTCCATTTTTATATTTTGAACATTTCTTGATTTTGTTAATTGCCTTCTTTTTCTTATATAGGAAATTTTTCCGACGTTTTTGTAAGTAGCTGCCTTAAATTTTTGTTCTAAAAATAATTGAATTTTATCATTTGATCTAAAATCAGCATCTGTTATTTGATTTTGGGAATTATTAAACTTTATAATCTTTTCATTTATCCCACTGTCTGTTTGAACACTTTTTGTCTCCGTAACTCTTATCAGGAATTCAAGTTTTGGGTCTTTTTCAACATATCTTAATGCTCCTACTGTCTGAGCCCCGTTTATGATTTGGAATTTCTCTGCTTTGATAATGTTATTTTTTATTTCAAGTTTTGTACAGACTGCAGAAATCCCATTATTATAATAGAAAAAATTATCTGACTCTTCTTCTGCAGTCTCTCTAATATCTTTATTAATTTGACCTTTGTCACCTAAAAATTCTCTAATATTATACGAGAATAGTGACTCATGTTTGGCTCTGTACAAATTTTCAATCTCGTTCGCTTTAATAGAAGCTACTAAGGTTTTATGAGGTAATTTTTTTATAAAAAATTTATCCTCTGGTATTTTAAATTCAACATCTGGAATAGAACTTTCTAAACTTCTAGCTTCATCACAATATTGCTTAAATCTTGAAAAATCTAACAATTTACATTGAATATTTAAATTTTTATTAGAATAATATTTATTAAAATCTTCCTCTAGCTCCCTTGTTCTTGAAGAAGCATTTCCTGTAGATATAAAAAAATATTTAAAAGTGTAATTATTATTAATTTTATCTGGATAATCATAAAACTTTTTCTTCGCATTTTCATTTCCATGTTTTGTAACCCATTTAGTATTCATTAATTTTTTATGAAGATCAAAAAATTTATTTACTTTACTTTCATTTATGTTCGTTTTTTTTGATTTAGAAGTAGTTCCAGTGAATTCTGTTTGAACAATGAAATTTATATTATTTGTGTCATCCTCTAGTAGCAAATCTATACCAAGATCATCTTTAGCTCCAATATGAGCATCTTCAAAATCTTCATCTAGAAATGCATTAGTATCGTTAAAAAAATTTACAATCCACCTATCAAAACCCTCGGTACGTTGAGTGTCATTTGTTTCATCAAGCTCGTTATTTTTACAAACTTTACTTACCTCTTCTTTTAAATAACTTAAAAAATCGTCTGTAGAAAACTTTTTCATTTACAATATTTTACTATCTATAAGGTCTTGTTTTATCTCATCAAGTATAGCAGGATCGTCAATTGTTGCAGGCATTTTATATTCTTCTTTGTCGGCAATTTTTCTAATTGTTCCTCTTAGTACTTTTCCAGATCTAGTTTTTGGTAATCTTTTAACAACAATTGCTATTTTAAAAGCTGCAACAGGTCCAACTTTATCTCTAACCATTTGCACACACTCTTTTGAAATAGTCTCATTATCCTTTGAAACACCTGCTTTTAGAGCAATTAAACCAATTGGTAATTGTCCTTTTAATTGATCTTTTATTCCAATCACTGCGCATTCAGCAACAGATTGATGTTCTGATAAAACCTCTTCTATTGCACCAGTTGAAAGTCTATGACCTGCAACATTTATTATGTCATCTGTTCTAGACATAATCCAAATATATCCATCATCATCAATATGACCTGCATCGTAAGTTTGATAATAGCCATTATAATTTGACATGTAATTTTCTTTATATCTTTCGTCTGCATTCCACAAAGTTGGGAATGTGCCTGGCGGCAATGGAAGTTTAACAACAATATCTCCCATCTCATTTGCTTTTGCTATTGTTTGATCAGGTTTAATTATTTTTACATCATAACCTGGAACAGCTTTACAAGCTGATCCATACTTAGTTTCTTGCATTTCAATTCCAGTACAGTTTGAACTTATCGCCCAACTCGTTTCAGTTTGCCACCAATGATCAATTACAGGAACTTTAAGTAAATTCTCAGCCCATTTAATCGTATCCGGATCTGCTCTTTCACCTGCTAAAAATAATGATTCAAATGAACTTAAATTATATTTAGAAAAAAACTTACCTTCTGGATCTTCTTTCTTTATTGCTCTGAACACGGTAGGAGCTGTAAACAAAGATTTGATTTTATATTCTGATATTATTCTCCAAAATACTCCAGCATCAGGAGTACCCACTGGTTTTCCTTCAAATAAAAGAGTTGCACAACCTTTGAATAATGGAGCATAAACAATATAGGAATGTCCTACTATCCATCCAATATCACTTGCTGACCACCATACGTCATCTTGATCAATGTTATAAATATTTTTCATTGTCCATTTAAGTGCAACAATGTGACCACCAATATCTCTAACTATTCCTTTTGGAATACCCGTGGTCCCTGAAGTATAAAGGATATAAGCATAATCATTAGCACCCATCTCAACACAATCTTTATCATTAGCTCCGGATAGCGCTTCATCCCAACTTATTTCTATTGGCTTATTTAATTTTACCTCATGATCTTTTCTCTGAAATAGTATTACCTTTTCAACTTGGTGTTTTGCTAATTTTAAAGCCCCATCTACAAGTGGTCTATATTCAACTGTTCTTCCTGGCTCAAATCCACATGATGCTGTAATTAAAATTTTAGCTTTACTATCATCAATTCTACTTGCTAATTCATTTGATGCAAAACCACCGAATACAACAGAGTGAATTGCTCCAATTCTCCCACATGCGAGCATTGCAACCACTGCCTCTGGTATCATCGGCATATAAATTATTACACGATCTCCTTTTTTAACTCCTTGTTTATCTAAAGCTCCTGCAAATT
Organism: uncultured Pelagibacteraceae bacterium; assembly: GCA_902519695.1. Classification (GTDB taxonomy): domain Bacteria; phylum Pseudomonadota; class Alphaproteobacteria; order Pelagibacterales; family Pelagibacteraceae; genus Pelagibacter. Next base: position 8,119 of record CABYKN010000007.1, read on the forward strand.
TTGAAACTTTTTCTTTTAACTCTTTAAAAGTGAACTTTGCTTTAATACCTGTTATTGGGCTATCATAGATTAATGCGGTTTTGTTGCCTCTACCTTGATCAATATGCAGATCCAATGCATTGTAGCATGTGTTTGTTACACCATCTTCAAACCATTTATAGAATGGAGGTTTATCTTTGTTTAAAATTTTGGTTGGTTTTTTGAACCAGAATACGTCATCAGAAACTTTCTGCCAAAATTCCTCAGGATTTTTTAGAGAATCGTTGTATATTTCTTTATAATTTTTGGTCATTTTGATTTGGTTTTAAATTCATTTTCTCATTGAATTTATGCAACAGGTTGTATTTAATTTTAAAAAGTAAGTAAAATCAACACTTATAACGCGGCAAAAAGCCTTCAACAAACTAATTTAATTTGATATTAAGCCCCTAACTTTAGACAAACCTTTGTAATTTGTCTGTAGTTTAAATTTAAACTAAAAAAAACTAACGAGAGGGAGTTTTTTATGAAAAAACTTAAAATGTTTGCATTAGCAGCAGTTGCCTTATTTGGTCTTACTGGTGCAGCAAACGCAGCAACTGCTATGTTAGCTTCTGACGACTTTGTTGGGATATCCTTTTGGGTAATCGCAATGGGTATGGCAGCAGCTACAGTATTCTTCTTCATGGAAAGAAATACTGTTGCAGCAGGCTGGAAAACTTCAGTAACAGTAGCTGGTCTTGTAACTGGTGTTGCATTCATTCACTACATGTACATGAGAGATGTATGGGTAATGACTGGAGATTCTCCAACAGTATATAGATATATTGATTGGTTAATCACTGTACCATTACAGATGATCGAGTTTTACTTAATTCTAGCAGCAGTTAAGAAAATCCCAGGAGCAATCTTCTGGAGATTATTAATTGGTTCGCTTGTGATGTTAATTGGTGGATACTTAGGAGAAGCAGGTTACATCAATGCTATGCTTGGTTTCATAGTCGGTATGGCTGGATGGATCTACATCTTATATGAAATATTCTCAGGTGAAGCTGGAAAAATTGCAGCTAAAACTGGAAACAAGCCATTAGCAACTGCATGGGGTGCTATGAGAATGATCGTTACAATCGGTTGGGCTATTTACCCATTAGGTTACATTTTTGGTTACCTAGTAGGTGGAGTAGACGCTAACTCATTGAACGTGATTTACAACTTAGCAGACTTCATCAACAAAATTGCTTTTGGTCTAGTAATCTGGTCAGCAGCAGTTTCACAAGGTGGAGCGAGAGCTAGAGGCTAAATAATTAGCTTTTAATATTTAAAAAGGCGGGTATGTTAAAACATACCTGCCTTTTTTTTTTCTAAAAAAATTGAAAATGTTAAATTTCAAAAATTTGCCGCAGTCGCAAATTAGTTTATAAGAATTATTTATTTAATATGGTAAAAATCAAATATATAGAATTTAATGGCACAGAACATGAAGCTGATGTTGCTAATGGTCTTAGCGTAATGGAAGGCGCTATACAAAATGATATTCCAGGCATAGATGCAGATTGTGGAGGTGGAATGTCGTGTGCTACTTGCCATGTATATATTAACGATGATGAATGGTTCAAAAAATTGCCTGAGAAAGAAATGGGTGAGGACGATATGTTAGATCAAGCTTATGAACCTAAATCTAATAGCAGATTAAGTTGTCAATTAATCGTGTCAGATGATTTAGATGGTTTAACTGTACATATGCCGGAGAAACAAGTTTAATGATTAAAACAGATGTAGTAATTATTGGAGCAGGACCTACAGGTTTATTCTGTGCACACCAATTAGGGATAATAGGATTAAGATGTGAAATTGTAGACAATTTAGATAAAATTGGAGGACAATGTATTGAGCTTTATCCAGACAAACCAATTTATGATATTCCTGCAGTTCCTAAATGCACAGGAGAAGAACTTACAAATAATTTAATTGAACAAATAAAACCTTTTGATTTTAACTTTCATTTAAGTGACAGAGTTCAAGAATTAAAAAATGAAAACAATAAATGGTTAGTTAAAACATTAAATGGTAAAGAATTTGAAACACCCAATATTGTAATAGCAGGTGGCGTAGGTTCTTTTGAACCAAGAAAATTCCCGACCAAAAGTGCTGAAAAGTATGATGGAAAATCAGTTTTATATTCAATAAAAGACAAAAATATTTTTAAAGATAAATCAGTTGTTATATTTGGAGGTGGAGATAGTGCACTTGATTGGGCTATAGAATTATCTAATTCATCAAAAGTAACACTTGTTCACAGAAGAGATGAGTTCAGAGGTGCACCAGCGAGTGTTCAAAAAATAAAAGAATTAAGTGATAATAAAACTATTGATTTAATTACTAAATATTCAATTAAAGATGTCAAAGGAAATGGCTCATTAGATAGTGTAGAAATAAAAAGTGAATCAGGTGAAAGTAAAGTTATAAAAGCTGATTATGTTTTAGGTTTTTTTGGATTAATAATGCAATTAGGACCAATTACAGAGTGGGGTCTAAATTTGGATAAAAAAACAATTCCAGTAAATACAGAAAATTTTGAGACTAATAAAAAAGGAATATTTGCAATTGGGGATATCTGCACCTATCCAGGCAAATTAAAGTTAATACTTTCAGGCTTTCATGAAGGAGCTTTAGCTGCAAGAGGCTGCTTTAAATATGCAAGACCAGATGAAAAATATAGATTTGAATTTACAACTGCATCCAGCACTATCAAAGATAGATTGGGTGTAAAAGAATGATAGAACTCTTTACTGCTGATACTCCCAATGGATGGAAAATTAGCATAATGCTCGAGGAAATTGATTTTAAATACAAACTTACAAAAGTTAATTTGAGTGGAGATCAATTTAAACCAGAGTTTAAAAAAATAAGTCCCTTTAATAAAATTCCTGTAATTATAGATCATGAGCATAATAAGACTGTGTTCGAGTCCGGAGTTATACTTATGTATTTGGGAGAGAAAAGTAATAAACTATATCCAGAAGCAGATAGGTTAGAGATAAATCAGTGGTTGATGGCTCAAATGGCTATTGTTGGTCCAATGATAGGTCAACATCACCAGTTTCATTATTATCATCAAGGAAAAAGTGAGTGGGGTGAAGAAAGATACTTCAAAATTACAAGAAAGATTTATGAAGATCTTGAGGCTAGATTGGCTCAAAGTAAGTATTTAGCAAATGATAAATACTCTATTGCTGATATTGCTACATGGTCTTGGATTGCAAGACACAAAAGACATGATATTGGATTAAATAATTTTGAAAACCTATCTAGGTGGTTTGTTGAAATTGCTGAACGTCCAGCTGTAGTAAAAGGGTTTAAAGCACTAAATAAAGATGCTGAAATAGATTTACCTTAATCGTCAGCGTAAACTTTTTCGTCTTTTTCGTGTTTTTCTTGAGCTGCAATACAAAGTGTTGCTACTGGTCTAGCCATTAATCTTTTTAATCCGATAGGTTCACCAGTTTCTTCACAAAAACCATAAGTTCCATCCTGAATTTTTTTTAATGCGCTATCTATTTTTGAAATTAATTTGATTTGTCTATTAATAGCTCTCATCTCTACATTCTTTTCAGTGTATGAACTTGCTTGATCAACTATGTCAGCTGATGCACTATTATCATCCATGGACGCTTGAAAAATCGCCTCATTATTAGATCTCTTTAAATCTTTTTTCCACTCCATTAATTTCATCTTAAAATACACTAAATGTTTAGCACACATGTATTTCTCTTTTTCTTTTGGAGTATAAGTTTTTGAAATTCTTACCATACTTAGCTATTTTGAGTTGGTGAATATATTCATGAATAAATGAGTGTCAAGAACGGTTTATTCATATAGATTGATAAAAATGGCCTTAAACAAAAGAAATATAAATAATATTTTTTATATTTTTGTAACGACTCACTTAATTTTATGGACAGTTGTTCCAACGATCACAAACTCAAATTTACCTTTAGATACAATTGAAGCTTTGGCTTGGGGTAGTAATTTAGATTGGGGATTTAACAAACATCCGCCATTAAGTGCATTTTTCCCAGAAGTTTTTTTTCAAATATTTGGACCACAAGATTGGGCTTATTATTTTTTGAGTCAAATTTTTGTAGTGGTATCTTTTTTCATTATTTTTAAACTATCACAGGAAATTCTAAATGATGGTGCTTTAAGTTTATTATCAGTTTTTCTAATTGAAGGGATATACTTCTATAATTTTACAACTCCAGAATTTAATGTAAATGTTTGCCAATTACCTTTTTGGTCTTTAACTATTTATTACACTTGGAAAATATATATTAGTAAAAAAATTGAGCTTTATGATTGTATTTTATTAGGAGCTGCAGCAGCGTTTGGAATTTTATCTAAGTATCTTTTTGTTTATTTATTAGTCACAATAGATTTATTATTTGCATATTTAATATTTTTTAAAAAATCTAAAAAATTTGATTTTAAATATTTAGTTTCTTTAGAAGTGTTTTTCATAATTTTAATTCCACATGTAATTTGGTTATTCAACAATGACTTTATTACTATTAAATATGGTTTTGCTCGTGCAGGTTTGGATGAAGGACAAATAATAAATCATCTTAAATATCCATTGATTTTCATATTAAAACAAATTGGTATTTTAATACCATTTTTAATATTAGTCTGGCTACTAATAAAAAAAATTCCTAAAAAATTAAATTTGAAAGATGAAAAACTTTTATTTTTAATATTTATTAATTTAGTCCCAATTGTTCTGGTTTTTATGACCGCGCTAATAACCGGATCAAAAATTAGAACTATGTGGATGACTCCTTTTTATCTATTCTTTGGAACTTTATTTATTTATCTTTTGAAAGATCAAATAAACATTAAGAAACTAAATTCCTTTTTAATAGGATTTATATTTTTATTTTTATTATCTCCAATTTTGTATGGTTATGTTTCCATTTCTAAAACTGATAAAAGGACTGATTATCCTGGAAGAGATATAGCTATAAAAGTTCAAATGGCATGGCATGAGCAACATGATGAACCTATTAAATATGTCCTCGGTGATGAATGGGCAGCCGGAAATTTATCATATCACATTAATTCAAGGCCTATTTGGAAAGGCTTTGTTACAAAGGAAAAATTGAATTCATTTGAAAAATATATGTGTATTGATAAGATTTGTGTTGGGTCATAGATATGAAATTCAATAAAAACATACTTTTCATCGTCTTTATTGTTGTAATAATAGAGTTGTCTGGACATGGAATTTTAGCTTCTTTATTGAGGCTGCTTGCAAGTTAAATAAATGAAAATTACTATTTTAACACCAGTTTACAATGACTGGAAATCAGCTTCAAAATTAATTGAAGAATTAAATACAATTCTAAAAGACTTAGATGCTGAATTTTCTCTTGTTATTGTTAATGATGCATCAACCGAGGAAAAACCAACCTCTATTTTCAATACAGAAAACCTACTATCTGTTGAAATCTTGAATATTAGAAACAATCAAGGACATGGAAGATGTATTGCAATAGGACTTAAACATATATTTCAAAATAAAGAATTTGATTATGTAATTCCAATGGATTCGGATGGTGAAGATAGACCTGAAGAAATCAAAAGTTTTCTAGAATATATTAATTATGAAGAGGGAAAGCCAATCGTAGGAGAAAGAGTAAAAAGATCTGAAAATTTTATTTTTAAATTTTGTTATCATTTCCATAAAATAATTACTTATGTATTTACTGGTCATTCTATAAAATTTGGAAATTATACTTGTCTTCCAAAATCAACTGTTGAGAAATTAATAAATGATAAATCTATTTGGTGCAGTTTTTCTGGAGCATTGGCAAAATTAGAAAAAGATAGATCTACCTCTCCTTCAGAAAGAGGAACAAGATATTTTGGTCCTTCTAAAATGAGTTTTAAAAATTTAATTAAGCATTCTTTAGCAATCATAGCTGTTTTTAAATCTACAGTTATTATTCGATCAATTTTATTTTATGCTATTTATTTAATATTAATGGCTGATTACATAAACATTGTTACAGCTATCCCCTTAGCTCTAATTATCGCATTTGGATTATCAGTTGTAATGATTGGTAGAAGAGAAAATTTAGATGAATTAAAAAATTCTCTTAGTAATATTGAAAGTATTGATACAATAAAATAACTTTTTTAAGCTCTAATTGTTGGCAAACTATAAAAATCAGCTGTATCTATTTTTGAGTTATAATCTCTTTTCATACTCCAGGACTTTCTAACCCCAGCACTTGCAAGACTTAGTGTGGATCTACCATATCTATAATTTGTATTATCAATTGATCTCATTAATCTATTAATTCTCTCATCTTTTGCTGATGAAAATAAGTTTTCATTATTTTCAGCATCTGTTAATCCAGTTAGCATCACCCCTGCTTTTTGATAACGATGTCCTTTTCTAAAGATTACTTTTAAGACAGATAAGGCGTTTTTTACTATTTCTATACTATTGTTAGTTGCTATAGGAAAATCAACAGTTCTGGAGTTTGAATAAAAACCAAATTGTTTTTGAAAAGGACTTGTTCTAACAAATACCATAACTGCTTTTGCAACAAGGTTTTCAGATCTTATTTTCTCTGATGCATTTAAACAATAACTAGCAACAGCTTCTTCAAGTTCCTGAAATCTCTCTATTCTTTTTCCAAATGATCTTGATACTACACAGCTTTTTCTTTTCGATGCAGTTTTTTCTAAATCAATACAAGGCACGCCTCTAAGTTCCATTGCGGTTCTTGAACTTAGAACATTTGAAGATTTTTTAATCCAGGTGTTTGATTTATTTTTTAATTGTTTAGCATTATAAATTCCATTTTTTTGATAAAACTTTGTCATTTGTCTTCCGACACCCCAAACGTCATTGATATCAATTTTTTCAAGAATAGGATCGAGATTTTCTATTCCAATTAAACTTGTAACACCTGATTGTTTTTTCTTAGCTATATGATTTGCAACTTTGCTTAAAGTTTTAGTTTTAGCTATTCCTATACTTGTCGGAATACCAGTCCACTTTAAAACTGTTTCTCTAATTTCTCTTCCAACCTGCTCTACTTCATTGTCAGAAAAATTTGATAAATCCATAAAAGCTTCGTCAATTGAATAAACTTCAATATCAGAATTAAATCTTTTTAAAGTTCTCATTACTCTTCTTGATAGATCACCGTATAAAGAATAGTTTGATGAAAATACTTGTACATCATTTTTGATAATAATATCTTTTGCTTTAAAGTAAGGTTCACCCATTTTAATTCCTAAAGCTTTTGCTTCAGTCGATCTTGAAACTATACAGCCATCATTATTAGATAAAACTACAACAGGTTTTTTTCTTATTTTTGGATTAAATAATCTTTCACAAGAGACATAGAAAGAATTGCAGTCAACCAGTGCTAATTTTTTAGTGTACTGAATGTATGACATAGGTGACTACTCCCCAAATAAAAATATCTTGTTCTTCATTAATTAAAATTCTATCAGAAAATTCTTTTGATCCTGACGTTAAAAATTGTTTATCTTTTTCCTTAACTAAAGTTTTAACAACAAGTTCATCATGAACATTTGCTATGACAGTTGAAAAATTTTTTGGAGTTAAACTTTTGTCTACAACTAATAAATCACCATCATTTATTCCAACATCCACCATTGATTTTCCTTGAACTCTTATGATGAAAGTTGCTGGAACATTTTTGATCAGATGTACGTTTAAATCTATATCTTCTTCTATGTAATCAGTTGCAGGCGAAGGAAAACCAGCTCCTGCTTTATGTAAATAATAAGGTATTGTTAGCTTCATAAGTGTTCTTGTTTTGTTCCTATTAGTACATGAGTTATACAATAGTGTCAATTAGGTTGTATTTTGAGTCTGTAAGTGAATCAAAAGTGAATCAAAACGAGAACATTGAAACAAGATTTAGTATGACTGTGGATAACTTTAACAAGTTATAGTTTATGAAAATATGAGTTAAAAGTTTAAATACAAAGAATTATCAAAAAATTTAAAAGATAAAAAAATGAAAAAACTAACATGTCATTGTGGTGCTGTTGAAGCAGAGGTTAATGTTCCAGATAAATTTGAAAAAGTTTTAAGATGCAATTGTTCTGTATGTAAAAGAAAGGGCTATGTTATGTCTCCGATTGGAGAAAATGATATGAAGATTACTAAAGGAGAGGATAAGTTAACTTTATATCAATTTTATACTAAAACAGCTAAACATTATTTTTGCTCTATCTGTGGAATTTTTACACATACAAGACCAAGAAGTAATCCAAAATTACATATGATAAATATTGCATGTGTTGAGGGAGTTGATCCTTTCGAATATAAAGATGTTTCAATTAATGACGGTAATAATCATCCGCTTGATCAAAAATAAAATTAAATGAATTTAGTTGAGGATTGTTTAAATAAAGTAAAAAAAGATTGTTATAAGTTTATAAAAACACAAGAAACATCTTCAGATAAATTTAAAAACAAAGATAAGATGTTAAAAGATTATCTTGTCCCAATGAGTTTTTGGATTGCAAAAAAAACAAACTTTAAGAAACCTTATATTGTTGGTTTGACAGGGGGGCAGGGCACTGGAAAAACTACTATAAGCTCTATCTTAATGATAATTTTAAAAAAGTACTTCAAGTTAAACGTTTTCAAAATATCAATTGATGATATTTACAAAACTAAGAAAGATAGAATAAAATTATCTAAGAAAATTCATCCCTTATTATTAACAAGAGGTGTGCCAGGAACTCATGATATAAGTTATATGTCTAGTTTTATTAAAAAAGCAAATTCTAGAAAATTTAGTACAATAATATTACCCAAGTTCGATAAGGCAATTGATGACAGGTTTGCAAAAAATAATTGGTATAAAGTAAATAGAAAGCCTGATGTTATTATTTTTGAAGGTTGGTGTGTAGGAGCAAGACCTGAAAGTTCAAAAACATTAAAAAAAAGTGTAAATTTGTTGGAAAAAAATGACGATAATAAATTAATCTGGAGGAAATACGTTAATACTCAACTAAAAAAAGGATATAAGAAACTTTATAGTAAACTCGATTGTTTATTATTTTTAAGAGCAGAAAATTTTAGTTTGCTGCAAAAATGGAGAGTTATTCAGGAAAAAAAACTTAAATTAAAAAATAAGAGTAAAAAAACGAAACAAAAAATTATGACAAAAAAAGAAGTTTTAAACTTTATGCAAACTTACCAAAGAATTACACAGAATATGTTTAAATATGCGCCAAAATACGCATCAATAATTATTAAATTAAATTCTAATCATCAAATTAATTCTGTAAAGTACAATTAATGAAAAAAATATTAATAATAATTTTTAGTTTTTTTTGGTTAACGACCCAATCATTAGCATTAACATTATATGAAGCATTAAATGAAACTTATAACAACAATAAACAATTAAATGCTGAGAGAGAAAATATAAAAGCATCTGAAGAAGATCTGAATATTTCTAAAGCCGATTATATGCCTTCTTTGAGTTTAAGTGGGTCTAAGAGCCTTGAAGAAACAAATAAACTAACAAATCAGAGTGGAGGTGATGCAACTATTAGCGATACAGATCCATTTACAACATCTATCAAATTAGAACAAACCTTATTGGATTTTGGAAGAGACCTTAACTATGAAAAGAATTTAATAGGTTTAGAGCTTTCAAAAGCAAAACTATTTAAAAAAGAACAGGATGTTCTTTACAGTGCTATAGAAGCTTTTACGTCTGTAATTTTATCAAGAGAAAAAGTTGCAATTAATAGACAAAATTTAAACTTACTTATTAAACAACTTGAAAATGATAAAGTAAGATTAGATAGAGGACAAATAAAAACTGCAGATTTATCACAAACGGAATCTTCTCTTGCTGGAGCAAGTGCTCAACTAACTCAAGCAAGAAGCGAATTAATGATTAATAAATTAAATTACGAAAATATTATTGGTAAACTTTTAAATACAAATGAATTAAAAAAGACAAACAGAGCTATTGTAGGAGTTCCAAGTGAACTTAGTACAGCAATCAATTTAGCAAGAGAGAACAACCCAGATATAATGATTGCTAAAATAGAATTAAATCAGTCCGAAATGGATATTGCTATTGCTAAAAGCGACCTAAAACCTAGCGCATCTTTATCTTTAGAAAGATCATATGCAGAAGATTTTAGTTCAACTTATGATCAAAGAGAAAAAGATACACTTAAAGCAACAATTAGTTGGCCGTTTTATTCAGGTGGGAGTAAACGTGCAAAAATAAACAAAAACACAAATCTAAAAACTAGAAAAATTTTATTGTTTGAGGATGCTGTAAAAACTACTGAAAAGAATGTTGGAAGTGCATGGTCAAATCTTGAAGCATCAAGAAGTTTTTTAAATTCTGTAAGATCTCAAGTTAGAGCAGCAAAAATTGCTAACGAAGGAATAGCTGCAGAGTATGAGAGAGGTTCAAGAACAACGCTAGATGTTATACAATCAAACTCTTTGTTGTTGGCTGCAAAAATTTCCCTAGCAGAATCTGAGAGAAATAATCTTATCGCTCAATATAATGTCCTAAAAGCCATTGGCTTATTGAATAGCGAATACCTAAAACTTAAGTAATTTAAAGATTTTAAGCTATTTTGAGAAATATATTGCTAATGAGAACAAAATGTGTACATTTAAATTCATGATTCGAGTGTTAAAAAAAGCAAAAAAAAGAGGCAAAAAATGACTAAAAATAACCTAAAAGTGGTGAAAACCGCAAAAGATAAAGAATTGGAAAACAAAGAGAAAAATAAAGCATTAGACGCAGCAATCAGCCAAATTACAGATAGCTTCGGAAAAGGCTCAGTAATGAAGCTTGGTGAGCAAAAAGCCATGGATGTTGAGTCTATCTCAACTGGATCTTTAAGCTTAGATCTTGCTTTAGGAATTGGTGGATTACCGAAAGGAAGAATTATTGAAATTTATGGACCAGAGTCTTCAGGAAAAACTACTTTAGCATTACAAGTGGTTGCAGAAGCACAGAAGGCAGGTGGAATTTGTGGTTTCGTTGATGCAGAACATGCTTTAGACCCAGTGTATGCAAAGAAATTAGGTGTAAATACTGAAGAGTTACTAATTTCTCAACCAGACACAGGTGAACAAGCTTTAGAAATCACTGATACATTAATTAAATCTGGCTCAATGTCAGTTCTTGTTGTGGACTCTGTTGCAGCATTAACACCGAGAGCCGAAATAGAAGGTGATATGGGTGATACTCATGTTGGTTTACAAGCTAGATTGATGTCTCAAGCATTGAGAAAATTAACAGGCTCAATTTCACGAACTAATACAATGGTTATTTTCATTAACCAAATTAGAATGAAAATTGGTGTTATGTTTGGAAGTCCAGAAACAACATCAGGTGGAAATTCTTTAAAATTCTACTCATCAGTTAGAATGGACATTAGAAGAATTGGAGCAATCAAAGATAAAGATAATATCGTTGGTAACACAACAAGAGTTAAAGTTGTGAAAAATAAAGTTGCTCCACCATTTAAAGTTGTTGAGTTTGATTTAATGTATGGAAAAGGAATTAGTAAAGTAGGGGAACTAATAGACCTGGGTGCCAAAGCAGATATTGTAGAGAAATCTGGAGCTTGGTACGCTTATAAAGGTGAAAAAATTGGTCAAGGTAGAGAGAATGCGAAACTTTACCTTGAACAAAATCCTAAAGCCGCTGCTGAAATTGAAATGGCAATCAGAGAAAAGGCTGGTGTGATCTCAAAGAAAATTGAGGGAAATCCACTAAGCGAGGAAAAAGTAGAGGCTCAAAAAAAAGAAGAAGAAATTCCTACTAAAAAAAATTAGCAGATAACTTTTAGTTATTAAAAAGGCGCTCGAAAGGGCGCCTTTTTTCCCTTCAGAGGTGTAGACATCAATAGAAAAAGCTGTATTTTAACAAAATATGGCAAAAACATTAAACGAGATCAGATCAACTTTTTTAGATTATTTCGAAAAAAATGATCACAAGATAGTTGAGTCTAGCAATTTGGTTCCAAATAATGATCCAACATTAATGTTTGCAAATTCAGGCATGGTCCAGTTTAAAAATGTTTTTACCGGATTAGAAAAAAGGGATTATCAAAGAGCTACCACTTCTCAAAAATGTGTAAGAGCAGGAGGTAAACATAACGATCTTGAAAACGTTGGCTACACTCCAAGACACCATACATTTTTTGAAATGCTTGGAAATTTTTCTTTTGGAGATTACTTCAAGGAAAGGGGAATTGAACTTGCTTGGAATTTAATTACTAAAGATTTTGGATTAAATAAAGATAGATTATATGTAACAGTATTTCATGAAGACGATGAAGCCTTCAATTTTTGGAAGAAAATAGCGGGTTTTAGCGACGATAGAATTATTAGGATAGCAACTTCAGATAACTTTTGGTCAATGGGCGAAACGGGCCCTTGCGGACCTTGTTCAGAGATATTTTATGATCATGGAGATCATTTAAAAGGTGGTTTACCCGGAACCAAAGATGAGGATGGCGATAGATATATTGAGATATGGAATTTAGTCTTCATGCAATTTGAGCAAGTTTCAAAAGATAAAAGAATTAATCTTCCAAAACCTTCTGTAGATACTGGAATGGGTTTAGAAAGAATTGCAGCATTACTTCAGGGCACACATGATAATTATGAAACAGATCATTTTAAAAAATTAATTAGTTCAATTTCTGAATTTACGAAAGTAAAACAAGATGAAAATAATTTATCGAGCTTTAGAGTAATTGCAGATCACTTAAGAGCTAGCTCATTTCTTCTTGCAGAAGGGGTATTACCTTCAAATGAAGGAAGAGGTTATGTTCTTAGAAGAATAATGAGAAGAGGAATGAGACATTCTCATTTGCTAGGTTCTAAAGAACCAGTCTTTAATAAAATCTTTGATACATTGAAAGATGAAATGAAAGGAAATTATCCTGAATTAGAAAGATCAGAGACTTTAATTAAAGAAACGTTAAAAATGGAAGAAGAAAAATTTTTAGTATTACTTGATAGGGGAATTAAAATTTTGAATGATGAAATTTCAAAAATAAAAAAAGTTTTACCAGGTGAAGTGGCGTTTAAATTATATGATACTTATGGTTTCCCGTTAGACTTAACAGAAGATATTTTAAAAAATAAATCTTTGACCGTTGATCAAAATAAATTTGATGAATTAATGAAAAAGAGCAAAGAGCTTGCAAAACAAAATTGGAAAGGTTCTGGAGATGCCTCTGAAGAAGAAATCTGGTTTGGTATAAAAGATAAAATAGGACCTACAGAGTTTCTTGGGTATGAGTTCAACCAATCAGAAGGAGTGGTGTTATCTATAATTAAAAATAATAAAGAAGTACAAAATATTTCAGATGGTGAGGAAGGAATAATTATTACTAATCAAACACCGTTTTATGGAGAGTCTGGTGGACAAGTTGGAGATCAAGGAACAATAGTATCTGGTAATTCAGTATTTGAGGTTACAGATACTCAAAAAAAACTTGGAGATCTGTTTATACATCATGGAATTCTAAAATCTGGTGAGATTAAGATTAAAGACGTTGTAGAAATGAAAATAGATATTGAAAGACGTAACAATCTTAAGGCGTATCATTCTGCAACTCATTTATTACATGAGTCTTTGAGAAGAACATTGGGAAAACACGTTATGCAAAAAGGATCTTTAGTTGCGCCTGATAGGCTAAGATTTGATTTTAGTCATATGAAACCAATTACAGAGGATGAATTAATAATTATTGATAAATTAGTTAATGAATACGTACAAAACAAAACTGATGTAACTACAAGAATCATGACACCAAAAGCTGCAATTGAAAAAGGTGCTTTAGCTTTTTTTGGTGAAAAATATGGAGAAGAGGTAAGAGTAGTTTCTATGGGAGCGGAAAATAACTCTTACTTTTCAACAGAATTATGTGGTGGAACACATGTTAAAAATACAGGTGATATTGGAAAATTTAAAACTGTTAGCCAATCCTCAATAGCTGCTGGTGTTAGAAGGGTTGAAGCTTTAAGGGACAAACAACTCGAAATATATTTAAAAAATAAGGCAAAAATGTCAAACCTTTCTGCACAAAAAGATGAAGATAGTATTAAAGAGGTGTCTGCTCAAATTATTAAATTAGGTGGAAAACCAAATCTAGAAAATAAAGATACGAAAGGATTAATTAAAGACCTTAATAAACAATTAGAACAATTAAATGTTCAATCAGTTTTAGGTGATAAAACAAAAAACATAATTAAAGATGAAAATATAAATGGCACTCAAGTTAGATTACAAAAAGTTCAAGATTTATCTCCAAAAGACCTAAGAAAACTTGTTGATGCAGGTAAAAAAGAATTGGGTGAAGGAATAGTAGTAGTATTTGCAAATAAGGATGAGAAAGTTGGTCTTGCTGTAGGTGTAACTGAAAATTTAACAAATAAATACGATGCAGTTAAATTTGCAAAACTAGGATCTGAAATTATTGGTGGAAAGGGCGGTGGAGGTCGTAAAGACTTTGCACAGGCTGGAGGCCAAGACTCAAATAAAATCGATGAAGCTTTAGAAAAACTAAAAACCTTAATTTAACTTTTGTTTTAAACTTCCATCAATTACATCTAAAAACTGGTTAGTTGTTAAATATTTTGTAGAAGGACCAATAAGTATTGCCAAATCTTTGGTCATTGAGCCTAATTCAACTGACTCAACACATACTTCTTCAAGTATTTTAGCAAATTTAATTAATTCATCATTATTATCTAATTTTCCTCTGTGTGCTAAACCTCTTGTCCAAGCAAATATAGATGCAATTGGATTGGTTGATGTTTCTTTACCTTGCTGATGCATTCTAAAATGTCGAGTTACAGTTCCGTGAGCCGCTTCTGCTTCCATTGTTCTGCCATCAGGTGCCAATAAAACACTAGTCATTAAACCTAATGAACCATAACCTTGAGCAACAGTATCTGACTGAACATCGCCATCATAGTTTTTACAAGCCCAAATATATTTACCGTGCCACTTCATAGCACAAGCAACCATATCATCGATCAACCTATGTTCATAAGTTATGTTATTTTTTTCGAATTCTAATTTAAAATCTTTTTCAAAAACATTTTGAAATATATCTTTAAATCTACCATCATATTTTTTTAGTATGGTATTCTTAGTTGATAAATACACAGGCCATTTTTTTATTAGACCGTAATTGAAACATGACCTTGCAAAGTCCTCAATTGATTTATCTAAATTATACATTGAAAGAGAAATACCGGGTCCTGGAAAATCAAATACTTCATATTTTTTTTCATCACTTCCATCTTCCGATGTCCACTTAACTTCTAATTTACCTTTTCCTGGAACCAAAAAATCTGTAGCTCTATATTGATCTCCGAAAGCATGCCTTCCAATAATTAATGGATCTGTCCAAGATGGGACAAGTTTAGGAATATTTTTACAAATTATTGGTTCTCTAAATACTGTCCCTCCAATAATATTTCTTATTGTTCCATTCGGAGATCTCCACATTTTCTTTAATTTAAATTCTTCAACTCTCGCTTCGTCAGGAGTAATAGTTGCGCATTTGATACCTACTCCATTTTTCTTGATTGCATTAGCACAGTCGATTGTAATTTTGTCATCCGTATCATCCCTACTTTTCATTCCTAGATCGTAATACTCAATGCCTAAATCTAAATAAGGTAGAATTAATTTGTTTTTTATGAATTCCCAAATTACTCTTGTCATTTCATCGCCGTCTAGCTCGACAATGGGATTTTTTACCTTAATTTTGCTCATTTTTTGATGTATCTTAATAATTGAATTTATACTTTTTATATACATATTAATCCAGAATTATCAATTGAACGATTATGATAGACAAAATTTTTCCAAAGATTCATAACGAAGGCTATAAATTTATAGTAATTTTCGTAGTAGCAACGATCATTCTATATTTCATTCATGGTTTTTTAGGTTTCATAGGTTTGGTCTTAAGTATTTGGTGTTATTATTTTTTTAGAGATCCAGAGAGAATTCCAATAAATGACGAGAACTATTTAACAAGTCCTGCTGACGGATTGGTTTTACAAGTTTTAGATACAAACGGACCAAAAGAATTGGGACTTGAAAATAAAAAATTTAAGAAAGTAAGTATATTTATGAACGTATTTGACTGTCATGTGAATAGATCTCCATGTTCAGGAAAAATTGAAGAAATTTTATACAAACCTGGAAAATTTATTAATGCATCTCTTGATAAAGCGAGCGAGGATAATGAAAGAAATTATTATAAAATTAAAAATTCTCACGGAGAAGATATAATTGTAGTTCAAATAGCAGGACTGGTTGCACGGAGAATAGTAACTGATACCTCCGTTGAAGAAAATGTTGATCAAGGATCTAGAATAGGAATGATTAGATTTGGAAGTAGAGCAGATTTATATTTTGAAAACTATGAACCATTAGTAAAAGTTAATCAAAGAGCAGTTGCTGGAGAAACATTGATAGCCAAAAGATAAATGGAAAATCCAAAAAAGAATATAAGATTAGTATCAAATAAAAATTCAAGAGTTATTTTGCCGAATATTATGACACTAGTTGGAGTGTGTATTGGTTTAACTTCAATTAAATTTGCATTTGATGGAAGATTTGAATTATCAGTTATTGCAGTTTTAATTGCTGCAATCATTGATGGTTTAGATGGAAGAATTGCGCGATTAATTAAAGCTACATCAAAAGTTGGAAAAGAATTAGATTCATTAACGGATGTAATTAGTTTTGGAGTTGCGCCAGCATTTATAATGTATTTCTGGGCGCTAGATAATATCGGCAGATTTGGTTGGTTAATATCTTTAATATATGTGGTTTGTGTTGCTTTGAGACTTGCAAGATTTAATGTTTCAACAGGAGGGGAACCTTCATGGAGGGATAATTTTTTTGAGGGTATTCCATCACCAGCAGGTGGAGTATTGGTATTAATGCCATTAATTTATAGTTTTAGCGAAGTTCAGTTTATAACTATTAATAAAAATATAATTGTTCCATCTTTATTCATTGTTATTTCTGTACTTTTGATAAGTAAAATTCCTACATATTCTTTTAAAAGAATTGTTGTTCCAAGAAGTACTTCAATATTTCTTTTATTTGGAATAATTTTATATTTTGGTTTGTTGCTAATATATACCTTTAATACAATTATAATTTCAGGAATTATTTATTTATTAATGATTCCAGCAAGTTCAATTCATTACTTATTTTTAAAAAAACAAAATAAAGAAAAAGATGATGGCGTTGATCATCATGAAGATGTTTTGTAATGAAAGAGAATGTAATTATTTCTCTAGCAGATTCTAATTATTTTGAATTGCTAAATGAATTAATAGACTCTATTAAACAATTCAATCACAGTGAAAAGGTTGCTATTTGTATACTTGATGCGGGTTTAACAGAGGAGCAAACTGCTATTCTAAAAAATAAAGTAGACGAGATCAAAAAAGCTGAATGGGATATTGAGGTTCCACAATCTAAAGTTAAAGGTAAAGAATGGCTAAAAAGTCAGGTATCAAGAGCGTTTCTTCCAAAATATTTTCCAAACTATAAAAAATACCTGTGGATTGATTGTGATGCTTGGGTTCAAGATTGGAGTTCAATAGACTTATATTTTAAAGCTTGTGATAATGGCAAACTAGGCATTACCCAGACAATGACACCTGGATATAGAATATTAAGTAACGTTAATTGGTTGTTTGGAAAATTGGCAATTATAAAATCTCAAAATTTTAAACATGCCATTAAATCTAAAATTGATATTAATAAAGCAAGAAAGTTAGCATTTGCTCCACATATTAATATTGGTGTTTTCTCATTAGAAAAAGACTCTAGTTGTTGGAATGTTTGGCAAAAAAATTTAAAAACTACTCTTAGTCATGGACAAATATTTGGTTCAGAGCAACTAGCAATAAATATATGCGTATATATTGATAATGTAGATGTTGAATTTCTTCCTCATAATTGCAACTGGTTAGCTAGCAACTTACTTCCAAAGTTTGATGAAAAGAATAAAATTTTCGTGGAACCTTTTTTACCAAATCATAAAATTGGAATTATACATTTAGCTAGTGGTATTAAAGTAAATGATAAAGATATGAGAAACGAGAAAAATCTAGAGATAGAATTAAATACTTTGGATAATAATAAAATCTCAAAATCTTTAAGGTTCAAAACTAATTGAAAAAAAATAAAATCTCAAAAAATTGGATTAATAAGCAGAGAAGAGATATTTATGTTAGACAAGCAAAAGTTGAAGGATATAGATCAAGAGCCGTTTATAAATTAAAGGAAATTAACGAAAAATTTAAATTTTTAAAAAATAATATATCAGTAATAGATCTTGGAGCTGCTCCTGGAAGTTGGTCTCAATATATATCAAGTAATTTAAAATGTAATAAGCATTTAGCAATAGATTTAAAAGAAATAGAAGAAATAAAGAATGTAAAAATTTTAAAAGGAGATTTTACGGATACTGAGCAACAAAATAAAATTAATAATTATTTTGGTGGAAAAATTGACCTAATTATTTCAGATATGGCAGTCAATACTACGGGAAACAAAAATCTAGACTCTATGGTAACTGGAGAATTAGTTTTAGAAGCTTTGGATTTCGCTACAAAAATGATGAAACCAAATGGCTATTTTGTCTCAAAATTATTTATGGGAACTTCATTTAATGAGATAATTGCATTTTCAAAAAAAAATTTTAAAAAATTTAATGTCTATAAGCCTCTAGCAAGTAGAAAAGACTCTAAAGAAAGTTTCTTAATCTGCAAAAATTTAAGATAGATACTTTTATTTTTTTAAGAATCGTTTATATAAGGACATGGATCCTATCAAAGAAGCGCTCACTTTCGATGATGTAACTTTAGCACCAAATTATTCTGAAATTTTACCTTCAGAAGTAAAGACAGAAATTAAATTATCAAAACACTTAAATATTTCTATACCCCTTCTAACTTCAGCAATGGATACTGTAACAGAGTCTAACATGGCTATTTCAATCGGTAAAAAGGGTGGAATAGGTGTTATACATAGAAATTTATCAATAAATGATCAGATAAAAGAAATAAGAAAAGTAAAAGCAAAAAAAATGTTAGTTGGTGCAGCTGTTGGTGCAAGTTTAAACGAACACATAAGAGCTCAAAAGATTTTAAAAGAAAATATTGATTTAATTGTTGTTGATACAGCTCATGGCCACACAAAAAAAGTAGCTGAAATAATAAAAAAAATTAAAAAAATTAAACCAACTAAAACAGCTTTATGTGCAGGTAATATTGCTACAGCAGAAGCAGCTAAATTTCTGATTAAGCAAGGAGTAGATATTATAAAAGTTGGAATTGGACCAGGATCTATATGCACTACAAGACTAGTTGCGGGGATAGGAGTTCCACAGTTAAGTGCAATTTTAGATGTAAAAAAAGGTATGGGCAAAAGTAAAACAACATTAATAGCTGATGGAGGTATCAAATTTTCTGGGGATATTGCAAAAGCACTTGCAGCAGGAGCAGATGCGGTAATGATTGGATCATTATTTGCAGGAACAGATCAGGCTCCAGGTAGAATTATTAAAAGAGGTGGAAAATTATTTAAAAGTTTTAGAGGCATGGGATCTATTGGAGCAATGAATAAAGGATCAGCAGATAGATATTTTCAATCAAAACAAAAAGATACTTCAAAATATGTAGCAGAAGGTGTTGAAGGTTTTGTTAAATACAAAGGCACAGTTGAAAAAATAATCTACCAACTAGTAGGGGGTTTAAAATCATCAATGGGATACTTAGGTGCAAAAAGAATTAAAGATCTCAGAAAAAAACCAAAATTTGTCAAAATTACTAAAGCAGGTTTTTATGAAAGTATGGTACATAACATAGACGAAATAAAAAGATGATAAAAAAAATTACCTTAGCAATAATTTTACTTTTTACTTTAATTTTTAATGTTAACGCGGAGAAAGTTAATTTTTTTGATGAAGCAAAAAGTCTTTATGAAAATGAAAAATATGAAGATTCAAAATTTTTATTTCAAAGAAATATTGTATACAATCCCAAAGACTCAAAGTCATATCTATATTTAGCAAAAATATTTAAAAATGAAGAAAACAAAACAGAACTGGAAAAAAATATAAATACAGTCTTACTACTCGAGCCAAACAACGAAGAGGCAATGTATCTATTAATAGATATTGAGTTAGAAAGATCTAATTTTTCTAAAGCAGAGGAACTTAGAGAAGATTTTAAGAAAATATGCTCGAACCTTTGTGATAAAATCGCATCTATTAACAAACGCCTAAAAGAGTTTGAAAAAAAAGATGCGTCTTGAAAATAATCTAGATAAAATTTTAATAATCGATTTTGGGTCTCAGTTTACACAATTAATTGCAAGAAAAGTAAGAGAATTAAATGTTTTTTGTGAAATTATTAGTCACAACAAAATTAAAGACTACAAAACTGAAAAAAATGTGAAAGGCATCATTTTATCAGGTGGTCCCTTAAATGTTTACCAAAATAAAAAAGTTAAATTCAATAAAAGTATATTAAGCTTAAATATTCCAATTTTAGGTATTTGTTTTGGCCACCAGATAATCTCTAAAGAATTAGGAGGTAAAGTAAAACGAGCAAAATCAAGAGAATTTGGGTTAGCAAAAGTTACAAAATTAAAAAAAAGCGCTTTAACCGAAAATTTCTTTTCAAAAAAATCTACCAATGTATGGATGAGCCATGGAGATGAGGTAATTAAATTACCTAAAGGTTTTAAAGTTATAGCAAAATCCTCAAATTCGAAATTATGTATGATAGAAAATGTAAAAAAAAAAATATATGGCATACAGTTTCATCCAGAAGTTTCCCATACAGTTAAAGGCAAAGTAATATTAAAAAACTTTGTAATTAAAATTTGTAAAATTAAAAAAAATTGGACATCAAAAAATCAAAAATCCAAACTTATGCAACAAATTAAAGAACAAGTTGGAAATTCTAAAGTAATTTGTGCATTATCTGGTGGTGTAGATAGCAGTGTAGTAGCAAAATTAATTAGTAATGCGATTGGAAAAAACCTAACTTGTATATTCGTTAATACTGGCCTGCTCAGAAAAAACGAAGAAAAACAAGTAGTAAATACTTTTAGAAAAAAATTTAAATTGAATTTAATTTATGTAAATGCTGAACAATTATTTATAAGCAAATTAAAAAACGTAACAGATCCAGAAAAAAAAAGAAAAATTATTGGAAATTTATTTATCAAACTTTTTGAAAAATACGCAAAAAAAATAAAAAATGTAAAATTTTTAGCTCAAGGAACTCTATACCCTGATTTAATTGAAAGTAAATCTGTAACAGGAAGTCAAACGTCAAAAATTAAGTCTCATCATAATGTAGGTGGTCTGCCGAAAAGGATGAAATTAAAATTGGTTGAGCCATTAAAGTATTTATTTAAAGATGAAGTTAGAATGTTAGGTCTAGAATTAAATTTAAGTAAAGAAATTATTTCTAGACATCCTTTTCCTGGCCCTGGTTTAGCAATTAGAATGCCAGGCATAATTACTAAAGAAAAAATAAAAATTTTAAAAGAAGCAGATAATTATTTTGTAAATGCATTAAGAGAACACAATCTATATCATAAGATATGGCAGGCTTATGCTGCATTACTGCCTGTTAAAACTGTTGGTGTCATGGGAGACAATAGAACCTATGAATATTTATGTTTGCTTAGAGCAATAACATCTGAAGATGGGATGACAGCGGATTATTTTCAATTTAATAAATCATTTATGCAAATGGTATCGAATAAAATAGTTAATAATATTCGAGGTATAAATAGAGTAGTTTATGATGTGACTTCTAAACCACCAAGTACTATTGAACTAGAATAGAAATAAATTATAATTTTATTATGAAATATTTACACACAATGATCAGAATTTCTAATATTCAGGAGTCGTTAAAATTTTTTTGTGATGGACTGGGTTTAAAAGAGACAAAAAGAATGGAAAATGAAAAAGGCAGATATACATTAATTTTTTTAGCTGCACCAAACGACAATAATGCAGAAATTGAACTAACTTATAATTGGGACGGTGACAATTTAGGAGAGGGATCTAGAAATTTTGGTCACTTAGCTTATAGAGTTAAAAATATATACGAAATATGTCAAAGACTAATGGATATGGGTTATACAATTAATAGACCACCTAGAGATGGTCATATGGCATTTGTGAAATCACCAGATAAAATATCAATAGAAATACTTCAGGAAGGAAATCTTCCTCCTAAAGAGCCCTGGTCATCAATGGAAAATACTGGAACTTGGTAATATTAGAAATACTTTATATATTTTTCATTAATATTTAAAATTTCTAAATCGACTAGCCCACCTATTACTAATTGAATAGCAACCAATAATATAAAGCCTAAACCTATATAAGCTATCCATAAATGTTTTTGTATATAATTTGCTAAATAAGTAGCTAAGGCTCCAGTAAGAACTACTGATAATACCAAGCCAAAAATCATAAAACCAAAATTACCTTTGGCTGCACCCACAACGCCAATAACGTTATCAAAACTAATCGTAATATCTGCAAATAACACTTTGTAAATACTTTTGATAAATGAAGGTTCCATAGATTTCTTTTTAGGAGACTTAATTTTTTGAATTTCAAATAAATCTTTTCTTAAGTCATTAACAATCCAAATTAAAAGTAATCCACCAAGAATTTTAATGAAGTAAAACTTAAATAAATATGTTGCAAATATTGCAAATATAACTTTGAAAACTAACGCTCCAACTACTCCCCAGAATATTATTTTTTTTCTATTTTTTGGTACAAAATTAGCTGCTATTAATCCTATTATTATTGCATTATCTGCCGCAAGAATAATATCTATAAATATAATTTGCAGTAAAATGAGTGATTGTTCGATCAAGATGTTATTATAATAGTAATTATTTATTATTTTTCAATAAAACATCAAAAATTTTTATTGATTTAAGTTTTAATACATAATGAGATATGTTTTTTAGAAATATGGAGGATTTATGAAACTTTTCAAAATTTTGCTCTCTGTTTTATTTTCTGTTCTTTTAACTGCTAATGCATTTGCCGCAGAAAAATGGGATATGGCACTAGCATATGGTGCAAGCAACTTCCATTCTGCTAATGCAGCTGAATTTGCTAAAAATGTTTCAGAAAAAAGTGGGGGGAAATTAACAATAGTAACACACCCAGGTGGATCTCTATTTAAAGGTGGAGAGATATTTAGGGCTGTTAGAACTGGACAAGCTCAAATTGGTGAGAGATTTATGTCGGCTCTAGGTAAAGAGGATCCGTTATTAGAGATTGACTCGCAACCATTTCTTGCGACATCTTATGATGATGCTATGAAACTGTATCAAGCATCAAAGCCTGCAATAATCAAAGGTTTAGATCAAAAAGGTCTTGTATTTTTATACGCTGTACCATGGCCTGCGCAAGGTCTTTATAGTAAAAAAGAGATTAACAGTGTTGCTGATTTAAAAGGTTTAAAATTTAGAGCGTATAATTCTGCAACTATTAGAATGGCTGAATTGACAGGTATGGCACCTACAAAAATAGAAGCAGCTGAAATAAGCCAAGCATTCTCAACTGGTGCGGTTGAAAGTATGATTACTTCACCAACTACTGGTAAGAACAGTAAAATTTGGGAAAATGGAGTAAAGTATTTTTATGATATTGCGGCTTGGTTTCCAAAAAATATGATTGTAGCTCACAGAGGTTCTTGGAATAAGTTAGATAAAGCTACACAAAAAATGATAATGGAAGAGGCAGCAGTTGCTGAGAAAAAAGGTTGGGCACTTTCAAAAAAAGGAAATGTTGCTGATAAAAAAGCTTTAGCTGATGCTGGAATGAAAGTAGGCAAAGTAAATGCAGCCCTTGAAAGTCATTTCAAAAAAGTTGGTGCTACAATGGCAGAAGAATGGAAGAAAAAAGCTGGCGATAGAGGTGCTAGTGTTCTTGCTGCTTATAATTAAATCATTATAATTAAAAAGGCCGTGTTAAACGGCCTTTTTATATGTTTACTAAAGTCAATAAATTTCTAAATAATCTTTATAGTTACTCAGGCTATATCGCTGCATTCTTTCTTATTTTGGTTGCAGTTTTTATTTTAATTGGAATTTCATCAAGAATATTTGGTTTTTATATAAGAGGCCTAGCTGAATATTCTGGATATTGTATGGCTGCCTCATCTTTTTTTGCTTTATCTTATACTTTCGTAGAAGGTGGTCACATTAGAATTACTTTATTTTTAGAAAAAGCTACTGGGATTAAAAAGAGATTTTTGGAATTATGGAGTTTGATAGTTGCAACTATATTTTCTGGTTATCTAGCATTCTATTTTTTGAAAATGCTAAAAATATCTTATGAATTTCAAGAGAGAAGTGAAGGAGCTGACGAAATTTTAATTTGGATACCACAAACTAGTGTTGCTTTAGGATCTCTAATATTTTTCATATGTGTATCTCATCAATTAGTTTTGAAAATACAAACAAAAAAAAATGACTGAAATTTTACTTACTATATTTTTCATAAGTGTTCTCTTGATATTTTTAGGCTCAGGAATTTGGGTTGCTATAAGCATGGTTGGTGTTTCATCTATAGGAATGATGCTGTTCACCACAAGACCAGTTGGTGATGCGATGGCAACAACAATTTGGGGTGCCTCATCCTCATGGACTTTAACTGCACTTCCTTTATTTGTATGGATGGGTGAAATTTTATTTCGGACGAAGTTATCTGAAAATTTATTTGAAGGATTATCTCCATGGATGCAGAAACTACCCGGTGGCTTAGTGCATGTTAATGTAGTTGGATGTGCTTTATTTGCAGCTATTTCAGGATCTTCTGCAGCAACTGTAGCCACAGTAGGAAAAATGTCTATTCCAGAACTAAGAAAAAGAAAATATCCAGAAAGTATTCTGCTTGGAAGTTTAGCTGGTTCAGGAACGCTGGGTCTTCTAATTCCACCTTCAATTATTTTAATTATTTATGGTGTGACTGTTCAAGAGTCGATAGCAAAACTATTTATTGCGGGAATTGTACCAGGAATAATGATTGCGTTGATCTTTATGACATATGTAATGATTTGGTCGTTAATAAATAAAAAATCCATGCCTACTTTTAAACAAGACTTCTCGCTTATGGAAAAGGTAAGGAAATCAGGAAAACTGATACCTGTAATATTATTAATAGTTTCAGTTATTGGCTCAATTTATACTGGTATAGCAACCGCAACCGAAGCAGCTTCTTTGGGTGTAGTAGGTGCATTAATTTTATCATACTTTCAAAAGAGTTTGTCTTTAAGAACATTTAAAGAGTCTCTCTTGGGTGCTACTAAAACTTCTTGCATGATAGCTTTTATATTAGCTGGAGCCACTTTTTTATCTTTGGCAATGGGTTTTACAGGATTGCCAAGAAATCTTGCTCTATGGATTGAAGGAATGGAACTTTCTCCATATGTTTTAATTTTTGTTTTAATGATCTTTTATATAATTCTTGGAATGTTTCTTGATGGTATCTCTGCTGTAGTTTTAACAATGGCTATAATTGAACCAATGATTAGACAAGCAGGTTTTGATATGATTTGGTTTGGTGTTTTTCTAGTTATTGTTGTCGAAATGGCTCAGATCACGCCGCCGGTTGGTTTTAATCTTTTTGTTCTTCAGGGTATGGCTAATAAAGATATGGGTTATATAGCAAGAAGCGCGTTTCCACTCTTCTTGCTAATGATTTTTGCTGTTATCTTGGTTGTGATATTTCCAGAAATTGCTCTTTGGATGCCTGAGCAAATGATAAAAAATATAAACTAGTATTTTGATTTTTTAGATCCGTCTATAACACCCTTTAGCTGATTGTATTCTTCACAATTACATCCCTTTAGAACACTCAATCTTTCTTTTGCTAAATTCATCCTATTAGTTGCAACATATAATTCACCAAGATATTCGTTAATTCCTATGTGATTTGGCTCAATAGCTAAACCTTGAAGATAATATTTCTCACCATTTTCAAAATCACCAGTTTTTCTAGTTGCAAATCCAAGATAATTTAATGTGTCTGCTTTATTTGGCTTCATCTTATTTGACTTTACTAAAAATTTAATTGCTCTTTCGTATCTTTTGATTGCTTTCTCTGTTTTACCTTTTTTTTCTAATTTTTTTGCAGCTTTAATCAATTTCACTGCCTTATCATAATGGCTTTCTTTTGATCCAGAATCACTACTAGATCCAGCGGCAAAAGATGTTCCTGCTAAAAAAATTAAAAAGAACATTGAAAAAAATATTTTCTTTATCATTATTTAAATTTCCTTAAGTTAGTTAGTGTTTTTAGTTCTAAGCCATTATCTATTAAATTATTTTTTATAGATATAGCTGTAGCTAAAGAACTTTCGTTATCACCATGTATGCACACAGAGTCTATTTCACAAGGTATTTGCTTTCCGCTGTGACAATTGATGGCTTGGTTCTGAACCATGCTTAAAACGTGACTTTTTGCTTTATCTGGATCTGTAATAAGTGCATGAGGCTCTTTTCTAGATACTAAGTTTCCATTATCTTCATAATTTCTGTCTGCAAAAATCTCACATGCTATCCTCATATCAAATTTCTTTGCTGCTTCCTCCATCTTTGAACCTGTAGGCACTAAATAAATTAAATCTTTATTAAAATTGCAGATTGATTTTGCAATGATTGTTGCAAGCTCAATATCTTCGCAAGCCATATTATTTAATGCACCATGTGGTTTAATATGTGTAACGATCTCACCATGTTTTCCAGCTATATTTTGTAAAATTTCATACTGATCAATTAATAATTTATTTATTTCATCTGACGATAAATTTAGTCTTTTACGTCCAAAGTTTTCTGGATCATTAAATGATGGATGTGCGCCTATGCTAACACCGTTTTTCTTACAAATTTTTACAACTTGGTTCATGCTATCTTCATTACCAGCATGATAACCACAAGCAACATT
Organism: uncultured Pelagibacteraceae bacterium; assembly: GCA_902519695.1. GTDB lineage: Bacteria > Pseudomonadota > Alphaproteobacteria > Pelagibacterales > Pelagibacteraceae > Pelagibacter. The sequence goes on from CABYKN010000007.1 coordinate 35,212, forward strand.
AGCTGAATTGACAATTTCTAGTAATTTTGGATCATTTTCATCTGAATGATGCTTTGATTTTTCACCTAAATCACAATTGATATTAATTTCCATACTAATAAATCATAAGTATAACATGGTATGATAAAAAATATATTAAATCTTGGTGACGCAGCTTTGTATTGTGACTTTGGAAGTGATGTAAATCAAGAAATTAATTCAAATGTTATCAAATATTTTTACCATATAAAAAAATTAAATTTAAAAGGTATTACAAACTTAACTCCTTCTTATAATAAATTAATAATCTCATATGATTTAAATATACATTCTTTTTTATCTTTAAAAAAAAAAATTGAAAATATAGAGATTAAAGAAAATAAAAAATTAGAAAAAAACTTAATCGAAATTCCTGTATGTTGTGATAATAAATTTGCATTAGATATTAAAAGAGTTGAAAATAAATTAAAATTAAAATCAGAAATAATCCTAGAAAAATTTTTTAGCAAAAATTACTTTTGTTATATGACAGGATTTGTGGCTGGCATGCCTTTTCTTGGTGATCTTAATCAGGAAATGAGATTAAAAAGATTAGAAACACCAAGAGTTAAAGTTCCAAAAGGTTCAGTTGGAATAACAGAACAATTTTGTAACATATACTCTTTTGAAACACCTGGGGGATGGAATATTTTGGGAAATACACCACAAAATATTTTCGACACATCTAATCAATCAAACCCTAATCTTGTTAATCCAGGTGATACAATAAAATTTCATAGAATAACTTTAGATCAATATAATGAAATCAAAAGATAGAAACTATTTTAAAATTTTAAGAGCTGGTATCAACACCACATATCAAGACTTAGGAAGAAATAATTTATACCATATTGGTATTCCATTTAGTGGAGCGATGGATAAAAGAAATTTTCAATTGTTAAACTCACTTCTACAAAATGATTACAATTCACCTGTAATAGAATTTGCTTATCAAGGCCCGCATTTAAAGTATTTTGGAAAAGATATTTTTTTTTGTATTACTGGAAATGTATCATTTAAAATTATATCAAAAGAGGGTGTTATTGATGGTAATTCCTACCAATGTTATTTGTTAAAAAATGGAGATGAAGTCGATATACATTCAACCAACAAGTCCGTTTATGGATATTTTTCGATTAATGGAACTTTTGGTGTTGATTATTATTGGGGAAGCTGTTCAATAAATACACAAGCTCAAATTGGACCAAATAACGGGAATAAATTTTCTAAAGATTTAGAAATTGAAATAATTGATATTAATAATTCTTTTAACAAAAGAAAACTTGATTACTTAGGTAGCACTATTGAAAATATAAGAGTCATTAAAGGCACAAACTATGATTATTTTTCAAATTCTTCACAAGATAAATTTTTTAAAGAAAGTTTTAAAATTACAAAACTTTCAGACAGGATGGGTATGAGATTAGAAGGTCCAAAAATTGAAAATATCGTTGATCCTAACATAAAATCTGAAGGTCTAGTAAAAGGTGTAATTCAAATCACATCCGCTGGAGATCCAATAATTATGTTATCAGATCATGGCACTATTGGTGGTTATCCGAAGATTGCAACTGTGATATCTGCTGACTATGATCGACTGGTACAATTAACACCAGGATCTAATATTAAATTTAAAGATGTGAGCCTTGAGGATGCTGAAACATTATATAAACTTTATCAGATGGAGACTAATAATCTTATTTCTCAAATTAAATGAATTTAATTACAAAATTACCAGGGTCACTATTAATTTTTTTTGGTGCTTTCAGTCTAAGTTTTGGAGGGCTGATAGTCAAATCTTTCGAAGGATCTACTCTATGGCAAATTCTATTTTGGAGATCAGTTTTTTTTATAATTGTAGTTCTGCTCTTTCTTATTATTAGTTATAAGCAAAATTTTATTTCAGCATTTTATAAATCTGGAGTCCCTGGTCTTATTGGAGGCATTATACTTGCATGTGGCTTTAGTGGTTATGTTTTTGCAATGTATAATACTACAGTAGCAAATACTAATTTTATAATTCAAACCCAAACATTATTTTTAGCAATCTTTGGATATATCTTTTTAAAAGAAAAAATAAACTTAATAACATTAACTTCTATAGTTTTAGCAATTTCAGGAATAATTTTGATGGTTGGTAGCTCATTAACAGTTGGACAAATGAGTGGAAATATTGCTGCTTTTATTATGCCAATATCATTCGCAACATTAATTTTAATAGTTAGAAAATTTCCAAGTGTAGATATGGTTCCATTACAATTTATTGCAGGCGTTATTGCTTTGATCATTGGATATTTTATGTCTAAAACGATCTTTATATCTTTAAATGATATTTTTTTGGGATTTTTAGCTGGTTTTTTCCAACTTGGTTTTGGTTTTATTTTTATTACAATTGGTGCAAGATCTACACCATCAGCCTTAGTTGGAATCATAATGTTATCAGAGGCAGTTTTAGGACCTTTTTGGGCGTGGATGTTTATAAATGAAAATCCTCCAACCAGCGTTTTAATTGGTGGTTTAATAGTGATATTTGCAGTTTTAATACAATTTCTTTCACTTATGAAAAAAAAAAGTGCAACAAATTAGAGCTATAAATTTATATTAGTTATGTTATAAGATTTTATACGGGAGAGACTACTTTTGTAGCGCCGAAGGAGCAACCACCCCGGAAACTCTCAGGCAAATGGACCGTACATATTAACTCTGGAAAGAGGATTATTCTCGCCGAAGGAGCAAATCTCTCAGGCAAAAAGACAGAGGGGGCATAAAGAGTTAATATGAGTATAAAAAAAACATCGTTAAATAATCTCCATATCAAGTATGGCGCAAAGCTTGTAGAGTTTGCTAGATATCAAATGCCCATCCAATATAAAGATGGAATTATACAAGAGCATAAATACACACGTTCACACTCTGGTATTTTTGATGTTTCTCATATGGGTCAATTATTTATATCGGGTGGCGATGATCTTACAAATGAGCTCGAGAAGATTTTTCCTGCGGATTTGAAAAAATTGAAAACTAATCAAAGTAAGTATTCATTTTTAATGAATAACAAAGGAGGAATTCAGGACGATCTGATAATTACCAAAACATCTGATGGATTTTTAATTATCTTGAATGCTGCATGCAAGTATAATGATTATGAAGTAATAAAATCTAAACTTGATAATCAATATAAATTAAATCTTGACGAGTCATTGTCATTAATTGCATTACAGGGCCCCGAAGCAAAAAATGTTTTAAATAAAGTTATACCTGGTTGTGACAGTCTAAAATTTATGAACGGAAACAACTATGTCTATAAAAAAGAAAAAGTATACATAACTAGATCAGGATATACTGGTGAAGATGGATTTGAAATTTCTATAAAAAATAGTGATGCTGAAACTTTTGTAGAAAGTTTGATAGAAAATGGATCTAAATTGATTGGCTTAGGAGCAAGAGATACATTAAGAATGGAAGCTGGACTCTGCTTGTATGGAAATGATTTAGATAACGATACAAGTCCTATCGAAGCTAATCTAAAATGGGCAATACCTAAGAGCAGAATTGAGACTGAATTTGTTGGATCAGAAGTTTTAAAAAACCAATTTCAAAGTGGAGTAAAAAAATTGAGAGTTGGCATAAAACCAGACAGCAAAGTAATTGCTAGAGGAAATACCAAAATTTACAATGATAAAAATCAAGAAATTGGGAAAGTAACAAGTGGTACATTTGGACCGAGCGTTGAACATCCAATAGCAATGGGATATGTCGATAATAGTTATTCAACTGTAAATACAAAAATATTTCTTGAAGTTAGAGGAAAAAAAATTCCTGCAAATATTTGTAACTTACCGTTTTATAAAAAAAATTACGTAAAAGGGGAAATTAATGTCTGAAGTTAAATATTCAAAAGAACATGAGTGGATTAAACTAGATGGAGAAGAAGCTACAATTGGAATAACTAAGCATGCAACAGAAATGCTTGGGGATATAGTATTTGCAGAACTTCCAGAGAAAGGCTCACATGTTGATAAAGATGGAACCGCTGGAGTGGTTGAGTCAACGAAAGCTGCTAGCGATGTTTACACTCCTGTTAGTGGAGAAGTTATAGACACAAATCAAATGATAGTTGATGATCCATCAAAAATAAATGAAGATCCAGAAGAGTCTGCATGGTTTTTTAAACTTAAAATAAAAGACAAATCTGAAATGGATAGTCTTATGAATCAAGAAGAATATGAAAAATTTGCAAAGGAGACGTCAGCATAATGTTACCAAATTCAGAAAAAGATTTTATAAAAAGACACATTGGACCTTCTAAAGAAGACCAATCAAAAATGTTAAAAGAATTAAATTATCAAGCAATAGATGATTTAATGAATAACACTGTTCCAGAAAAAATAATGTTTAAAGGTGAGCTTAATATCGGAGAACCTAATTCAGAATATGAGGCGTTGAGAAAATTAAAAGCAATTTCAAAAAAAAATCATGTTTACTCAAATTTTATTGGAATGGGTTATTATGGAACTTATACACCATATGTAATTTTAAGAAATATTTTAGAAAATCCAGGTTGGTATACATCATATACACCTTATCAGCCTGAAGTAGCTCAAGGAAGACTTGAGATGTTATTAAACTTTCAACAAATGATTGTTGATTTTACTGGAATGGATATCGCTAATGCTTCTTTATTGGATGAGGGTACAGCAGCAGCAGAAGCTGTGGGCCTAAGTCATAGATTAAATAAAAAAGATAGCAATTTAGTTTTTGTATCTGAGGATTGTCATCCTCAAACTATAAATGTAATTCAAACTAGAGCTGAACCAATGGGGTTAAAAGTTTTAGTTGGAAAAGAAGATGAAGTTTTAGACCAATTAAAAGAAGATCTTGTTTGTGGAATTTTACAATATCCTGGAACTTTAGGAGATATTAAAGACCCAAGTGAAGCAATTAGCAAAATTCATAAAAAAAACGGTAAGGCTGTATTAGCTTGTGATTTATTAGCTTTAGCAAAATTAAAAACTCCAAGAGAACTTGGTGCTGATATAGCAGTAGGAAGCTCTCAACGATTTGGAATACCAATGGGGTATGGAGGTCCACATGCAGCATTTTTTGCAACTAAAGACGAGTATAAGAGATCGATGCCTGGTAGAATTGTTGGAGTGTCAGTTGATAGACATGGCAACAAGGCATATAGATTATCTTTACAAACTAGAGAGCAACACATCAGAAGAGATAAGGCGACAAGCAATATTTGTACTGCACAAGCTTTATTAGCAATTGTTTCAGCAGCATATGCTATTTATCATGGTCCAGATGGAATTAAAAATATTTCTGAAAGAGTTTCTCAATTAGCAAAAAGTTTTGCTGATAAAATAAAACAGTCAGGTTATGAAATTTATTCTGATTATTTTTTTGATACTGTTACAATTATTACCAAAGAAAAGACTGATCAAATTTATAAAAATGCTCTAAATCAGAAAGTTAATATACGAAAAGTAAATTCTGAAATGCTTGCTGTCTCTTTCGATGAAAGAAAAAACGTTTATAGAGTAAATCAATTATTAAAAATTTTTAACGCTGCAGAATCAATAAAAAAAGAGGATCCTTCAGTTAAATTACCTAATTTACCAAAAAATTTATTGAGAACTTCAAAATATTTAGAGCATCCAATTTTTAACTTATATCATTCAGAAACTGAAATGCTTAGATATCTTAAAAAGCTAGAGGATAAGGATATAGCATTGAATAGAACTATGATAGCACTTGGGTCGTGCACAATGAAGTTAAATGCTGCTGCTGAAATGATCCCGATTTCTTGGAAAGAATTTGCAGAACCTCATCCTTTTGTTCCAGTTGAACAAATGGAAGGTTTTAGAGATTTGTTTACTGATTTAAAAAATTGGTTGAGATCTATAACAGGTTTTTCCGGCGTTTCTCTACAACCTAATGCAGGTGCCCAAGGAGAATATGCAGGTCTAATGGTTATAAGAAAGTACCACTTAGATAGAGATGAAGCTCATCGTAATATATGTTTAATCCCAAGTTCGGCACATGGTACAAATCCAGCAAGCGCACAAATGGTTGGAATGAAAGTCGTTGTTGTTAATTGTGATAAAGAGGGAAATGTAGATTTCGATGATTTAAAGAAAAAAGTAGAGCAACATTCAGAAAATCTTGCAGCTTTAATGGTTACTTACCCATCTACCCATGGAGTATTTGAGGAAAAAATAACTGATATTTGTGAGTTAGTTCATAAACATGGTGGACAGGTCTATATGGATGGAGCAAATTTAAATGCCCTTGTTGGAGTTGCAAAGCCTGGAAATTTTGGTCCAGATGTTTGTCATATTAATCTGCATAAAACATTTTGTATTCCTCACGGTGGTGGTGGACCTGGAATGGGACCTATAGCTTGTAAAAAACATTTACAAGTTTATCTACCTAATCATCCAGTAATAAAAGATTGCGGACCAACAAGTGGAATTGGAGCAGTATCAGCAGCTCCTTGGGGTAGCTCAAGTATTCTATCAATCTCTTGGATGTATATTAAAATGATGGGATCAGCAGGATTAAAGCTTGCTACTCAAGTTGCAATTTTAAACGCAAATTATATTGCTCACAGACTAAAAGATCACTTTCCGATTTTGTACAAAGGTGCAAATGGCAACGTTGCACATGAGTGCATAATTGATATTAGAAATATTAAATCTGAAACAGGGGTAACGGAAGAGGATATTGCTAAAAGAATGATAGATTTCGGATTTCACGCACCAACTATGTCATGGCCTGTTGCTGGCACTATGATGATAGAGCCAACCGAAAGTGAAGGTTTATCAGAAATAGACAGATTTTGTGACACTTTAATTAAGATTAAACAAGAAATTGAAAAAATTAAATCAGGTGAATTTGATAAAATTGATAATCCAATTAAAAATGCTCCTCACACTGATACTGAATTATCATCAGATGTATGGGAACATAAATATTCAAGACAAGAAGCGGCATATCCTGCAAGTTTTCTAAAACAAAATAAATTTTGGCCTCCAGTTGCTCGGGTAGACAATGTTTATGGAGATAAAAATATATTCTGTACATGTCCTAGCATGGATGAGTTTAAAGAAGACGCAGCATAGCCTTAATGCGAATTGCAGTAATTGGATCAGGAATCTCCGGTTTATCAGCAGCACAAAAGCTTTCCAAAAAACACCATGTTGATTTATTTGAAAGTGAAGATCATTTTGGTGGTCATTCATATACCTTAGATACTTTAATTAATGGTAAAAAAGTTCCTGTAGATATTGGCTTTATTGTTTTTAATCATGAAACTTATCCAAATCTAATAAATTTTTTTGACGAATTAAAAATTGAAATTGAAAAAAGCGATATGTCATTTTCTGTTTCTGTAAAAGATACAATTTATGAATATTGTGGCAGAGGTTTAAACGGAATTTTTGCAAACAAAGCTAATCTTTTTAATTTAAAATTTTTAAAAATGTTTTTTGATATTATAAATTTCTACAAAAAATGTGATCAAATTAAAAGTTTAAATGAAGAGATTACTCTTGGTGAATTTCTTGAAAAAAATAAATGGTCAAAAAATTTTATTAATTTTCATCTAATCCCAATGGTTTCTGCTATCTGGTCTATGCCACCAGTAGAAGCAAATCAAATGCCAATTAAATTTTTCTTAAAATTTTTTCAAAATCACGGACTTTTTAAATTAAAAAATAGACCACAATGGTACACAGTTGCCAAAAGAAGCAGAACTTATGTAGAGAAAGTATTAACTCAAATAAGTGGAGAATATTTTAAAAATTATAAAATTAGTTCGATAAAAAGAAATAAAATTGGTGTTCAAGTATATTATGGTGCTAGCAACGAATTTTTTGACTATGATAAAGTTGTTATCGCTACTCATGCGGATGATGCATTGAAAATATTGAGCGAGCCGACTGATGATGAAAAAAAAATACTTTCAAATTTTAAATATAAATCCAATCTAGCAGTAATACATACTGATGATGTATGTATGCCAAATAATAAAAAAGTTTGGTCTTCATGGAATTCCTTAGTTGATAAATCAGATATTAGTAAGACATCATTAACTTATTGGTTGAACTTATTACAAAATCTGAAAACAGAAAAAAATATTTTCTTAACCTTAAATCCTTTCTTTGAAATAGATCAAAAAAAAATCCTACAAAAAGTTAGTTTTACCCATCCTTATTTTGATCAAGATGCTTTGAATAATCAAAAATTATTAAAAGAAATACAAAATAAAAGAAATATATTGTTTTGTGGAAGTTATTTTGGTTACGGTTTTCATGAAGATGGAATAAAATCATCCATTAATATGATTGAAAACCTAAATGATTAAAAATTCCAATATCTACGAAGGAAAAGTAATTCATAAAAGATTTAAGCCAAAATATCACTTTTTTAAATACAACGTTTTCTCGCTCTTTTTAGATCTTGATGAAATTAATTTAATACAAAAAAAAATTAAAATTTTTTCCAACAATAGTTTTAATATCTTGAGTTTTTATGACAAAGATCACGGACCTAGAGA